>JAAZJT010000173.1 GCA_012800215.1 Bacillota bacterium
AAATTAAAAAGAGCTAAATTAATAGCTCTTTTTAGTATTTCATAATTTTTTTCCATTACTCTTCTACAATAAGATTAGTAATGGAAAAAGTATTTACATCAACTAGCCCCCGGTTTGTGAGGCGTATTGAAGGAATCACAGGTAACGATAACATCGCCATGGTCATAAAGGGTGAAAGTAAGGAGCAGCCTAATTCTTTCCAGGCTTCTGCAAGTTTCGCCACAGCAGTGGCTACTACTTCAACTGGACGATCTGACATTAAACCGGCTACTGGTAAAGGAACAAGGGCCAGAACTTTACCATCAGCTACTGCTACCATCCCTCCTCCCTGTTCTACCAGTGTATTGCCAGCCAGAGCCATATCAGCATCATTAGTGCCGACAATTAATAAGTTATGGCTATCATGGGCTACAGTGGAAGCTACTGCACCATGGGTAAAACCAAAACCAGTGACAAATCCCAGCGCATAGGTGCCGTTTTCATGGTGACGGTCAAATACAGCAGCTTTTGCTAAGTCGGTGGACGGGTCAGCGTATATTAGCCCGTCTTTTATGGGAACAGTTCTTATCTGTTCCTGTGTAGTCACCTGTGCTTCTTCTATTTGCATCACTCGAACTTTCACAGTACCATTGTTTTCTGAAGCAGTAATATGAAAGTCTTCTGCCTGCAGCGGTTTAGCAAGACGTAATGATTGACGGGCAAAGTCTGGATATTGTGGTACTGATGCACTTGTTAACATTTTTCCTTTTTCTGCTACTACAGCACCAGCAATGATTACTTTATCAACAACTACACGGGTAAGATCTGAGATTAAAAGCAGATCAGCATATTTGCCTGGAGCAATGCTACCTAAATCAGCATCGCAACGGAAATAGCGTGCTGTGTTAATGGTTACCATTTGAATAGCACGAATTGGATTTAATCCTTCTTCTATAGCACGCCGCACGACATGGTTAAGATGTCCGCGGGAGAGAATAGTTTCAGGATGAGTATCGTCTGAACAAAGAAGACAAAATGAAGTATCTATCTTCTCTTCTGTGATGGCACGAATGGTTTCTTTTATATCATGCCAAGCAGAGCCTTCACGCAGCATTGCGTACATACCGCTACGCAATTTGGCCAATGTATCTTCTTTTGTCACAGATTCATGACAGGAAGTAATACCAGCAGCTAAGTAGGCTTGCAAATGATGATCTGTTGCCGACATGGCAAAGTGGCCTGTTACAACTTTATTGGCTGCCAATGTTTCTTTAATGATGGCTTGCACATTTTTATCATTGGCAAGCACACCGGGGTAATTCATCATTTCCCCAAGGCCCACTACGCCATCCCAAGTAAGCACCTCTTTAATATCCTCGGGGCCAAGCTTGGCTCCAGCATCTTCCATCCCTGGTGCAGCAGGCACACAGGAAGGAACAGTAGTAAAAACGCGCAAAGGTACTTTTCTGCCCTCTTCATGCATTAGCCGGATACCTTCTACACCTAGGACATTGGCGATTTCGTGGGGATCCATAAAGATGCCTGTGGTACCGTAGGGGACAACAGCTTGAGCAAAGCCAGTTACTGTAACCATACTACTCTCGACGTGAATATGTGCGTCTAAAAAGCCAGGCGCTAAATATGATCCCTCTGCATCAATCACTACAGTATTTTCACCAATTGTATGCTCTGCCTTTCCTACCAGCGCAATGCGTCCGCAGGCTACGGCAACGTCTGTATTGGGAATTATTTCGGCTGTATGTACATTTACCAAACTTGCATTACGAATAACCAGATCTGCTGGCAAACGACCCATTGCTACATCTACAAGGTGTTGAGATACCTCAAATAATTTAGTTTCTTTATACTGGGGAAACATTATAAATTATCCTCCTCTACCTACCTAGGATATTGAGTTTAGAAATTGTGGTAAATCAGCAAGGCGTCCACTGTCTTTAGATAAACCAGAAAGTGATTCATCTACAAAGTATGTGATCATGCCTGCCTGAGCAGCTGCACGAATGTCAAATACCGGATCATTGCCAACCATAAGGCAGTGCTTAGGGTTGACTTGCAGTAATTGCGCGATCTCCAAATAGTATTCTGGGTTAGGTTTGGCAAAATGCATATTTTCATACGATGTAATCAGTGCAAAGTCTTTTTCGTGCAAACCTGCCCACTTCATACGGTGTCGAATGGCAGCCATGGGGAAAATAGGATTAGTGGCCAGCACCAATGGGCACTGGAGCTTACGGGCAGCAGCCATGGCGGTTTCAGTATGAGGAAAAGGGCCTGCTGTAGCCTGTAAGGTAGGGAAAACTTGCTCGTAGAAATCATGGATAATTTGCATTACCTCGTTACGCGGGTGTTTAATCCAAGTTAAAAAGTGTTCCATAAATGCTTCTTGATTAGTTACTTGTGGATCTTTGTTGCTGATCATGATGTTAGTTGATGCCCATAATTTTTTTGTAAATGTTTTTTCATCTTCTGAGAGGCTGGCGGCCAACTTCAGCATATAGCGGTCCAAAAAATCATCCATATCAACGTCAAGCAATGTGCCATCCAAATCAAATAAAATTGCTTCTATCACATTATCACCTCTGTTTATGCAAATTCTACATTTTAGGCATTTATCCTCCCAAAATAGTTAAAGCTTACCTCCTACTTAAATCTTGCATTACTTATTTCTTCCTGGAGCAAGTGAAGCATTCCTTTTACTCCTGCTTCAGTACCCAGTATTGCCCGTTTTATTTTGACTGTTTGTGCTGCTGTGGAAACACGTTTCTTAATTGTCTTTTGTAAAGATTGAAACAGAGTTTTATCGGTATTATTAATTATTCCTCCGCCAAGGACTATTGCAGAAGGATTCAATAGGTTAATTATATTTACAATGCCAATGCCAAGATAAAAAAAGGCTTTTTTAATAATATTTTGAGCAAGTTGGTCGTTTTGAGCAGCTGCAGTAAAAACTTCCTTTGCGGTAAGGTTTTTTTGTGCAGCTAATGTTTTCAAGCTTGTGCTGTTACCTGCACTGGCATCAGCTTGTGCTTGCTTTGCAATAGCAGTACCTGAAGCCAGAGCTTCTAAACAACCACGCTTGCCGCAGCCGCACAGCGGGCCTTCTGGCTCTATTACCATATGGCCAAATTCGCCTGCAATTCCCACTTCTCCTCGATAAAGTCTGTTGTCCAAAATTAAACCGGAACCAATGCCTGTGCTGACAGTGATATAAATGACATTACTATGCCCAAGCCCAGCTCCATAAAATACTTCGCCCAGTGCTGCTGCATTGGCGTCATTTTCTACTACAACCGGTAAGCCCGTTTTAAATGTCAATATATCAGCAAGGCGTATATTATCCCAACCCTTAAGATTCGGAGAATTTATCAGCACATTACTTTTATAGTCATAAAAACCGGCGATACAAACGCCTACCGCCTGTAAATTCTCTTTTTTGATTTTGGCTTCAGTCATAGTTTGCTGTAGCGAAAGGAGCATTTGTTCTATTACTGCATCAGGACCTGCTGCAGCTGCAGTAGGGATTTGTTGCCGAGCTAAAATTTGTAATTTTGTATTAGCAATGACAGTATAAATTTTAGTTCCACCCACATCAAGGGCAGCAAAGTATTTGCCTTCCATTTGCCCACCTCCTTAGTTCATCTGTTATAATATTAACAACGATTACCTCCAGGTAAAAATTAAAAATACGAATTTACAAAATTGCCTTGACTTTTGGCTTATTTTTTGATAATAGAAAACCTAGATGCGGCTGAAAGTTTGCGAGTAGGCCTGGATATGCTACTTTACAGAAAAAGTTGGTAGCCCTACTTGTTACTAGATGGTACTGCTAAACTTTTCGCCTTTAATTGGTGAGAAGTTTTTTTATATGTTTTAAGCTAAACTTATTTGTGCAAGTACTTTGTTGCAGTCGGGCCAAGGAGGATTTTGAAATGGCTGAAAAAATTATGATTTTTGACTCTACACTACGTGATGGAGATCAGGCTCCCGGAGCTAAACTGAATTCGGAGGAAAAATTAAAGATTGCTAAGCAATTGGCAAAACTCAATGTTGATGTTATAGAATGTGGCATACCCATCTCTTCACCAGGGGATTTTAAAGCAGTTCAACAGATTGCCAGGGTTGTAAAAGGTCCTGTTATCACAGCTTTGGCACGTGCTATGAAGGCGGATATTGATGCTGCCTGGGAAGCAATTAAAGATTCACCACGTCCCCGTATACATATTATTCTTTCTTCATCACCCATCCATATGCAGTACCAATTACGTAAAAATCCTGAAATTGTATTAAAAATGGGTGTGGAAGCGGTAAAATATGCAAAACAATATACCGCAGATATACAGTATTCTCTGGTGGATGCAACAAGAAGTGAACTTGATTATATGTGTCGTGTAATTGAAGCAGTAATAAATGCTGGCGCAACAGTAGTTAATATCCCCGATACTGTTGGTTTTGCTGTGCCTGAACAGTTCGGGGGTCTGATTCGTAATATTATGAACAGAGTGCCCAACATTGACAAAGCTACTGTTAGTGTTCATTGTCATAATGATTTAGGTCTAGCCGTTGCCAACTCCCTGATTGCCATGCAAAATGGTGCTCGTCAGATTGAATGTAATATTAACGGCATTGGTGAGCGGGCAGGTAATGCCGCTCTGGAAGAAATTGTTGTGGCAATGTTAATTCGTAATGATTTTTTCCAAAAATATTATCATGAAATCAAAATGGATGAAATATATAAAACAAGCCGTTTAGTTTCAAGCTTAATGGGGATTCCTATCCCGGTTAATAAAGCTGTTGTAGGGGCTAATGCATTTGTGCATTCTGCCGGTGTCCATCAGGATGGCGTTTTAAAAAATACTGCGACTTATGAAATTATTAATGCTGAATTAATTGGCGGTAAAGCTGCGCAAATGGTTTTGACCGCCCATTCCGGCCGTCATGCAGTATACCATCAGTTACAAGAGCTTGGTTTTTCATTGACAGAAGACGAGTTTGAAGAATTCTACACGCGCTTTTTGGAATTGGCTGATAAGAAAAAGGAAGTCTTTAGTGATGATCTTGAAGCACTGATGAATGAAAAAATTACGTATACCGAAACTGTTTACAGTTTGGAATATTTACAGACTGTCGGTGGCTCTAAAAGTATACCGGCAGCGATTGTTAAGCTTAGAAAAGATAATGAGGTTTATGTGGAAATGCAAACCGGTGCCGGTCCGCTTGATGCCGCCTATAATGCCATTGACAAAATTACCGGCTTTCAGCCGCGTCTGGAAAACTATAACTTGCGTGGTGTTACTGAGGGCCGTGATGCCTTGGGCGAGGTGTCAATTACCCTGCGATATGATAACAGAACTATTGTTGGTCGTGGCACTTCAACGGACATTATTGAAGCTTCTGTAAGGGCATACTTAAATGGTTTGAACAAATTGCTCGTTCTACGAGGTGATAATGATAACGGTAGGCCAGATGAGAAAAGCTAGCTACTTTACCAGCTGGCTTTTTTAGTTATTTATTAGTTATTTAAAAAAAGGCGTTGTCTTAAACGCCTTCTTGGTTTAAAAAATCAACACTCGATTCTTCCGTGGAAGATTCCTTTACTGAACAGGGAAAATAATCGTGCAGAGGGAATTGATCAACTTCATCATGAAATATTTCTTGGCGACTCCATGGAATTTTATTATCCACTTTTAAACTCACCCCGGCAGATTTTCCCTTAGTATTGCCGAAAACTAAATAATTATTATGGCAGTTCCAGTAATTGCCCGGGATAAACGAGTGATCCATCCAATTGATTATGTTTTTTTATCTGTTGAATATAAGTACGAATATCAATTCTTTCTGGTAAATGGCGTTCAGCTAGTGCCCAGAGTGTATCTCCCTCTTCCACAATGACGGTATGCGGAAAATGATCTTCACCGCGGGCAATATTATTGCTAAAGAAAATACTACCTGTCACCCCTATCCACATTACACAAAAAGCAATCATTTTGATTATTTTTTTTAGCTTTTTTTGTCTATGATTTCTTCTATAAGTATAAGTAGATAATGTTCTCATCATATAGCCCCCAAACACTTGTTTGCCTATAATTTAACACGAACATATGTACGTGTCAAGAGTTTTTGCAAAAATATACGAACGAATGTTTGCAATTGGATATTTTTATGTTATAATATTGAAAAGCGAGGTGCTGTTATGTGGCTAAGCTAACACCTAGACAGTTGCAAATACTGGAATACATAAAACAAGAAGTTAAAGAAAAAAACTATCCTCCGTCTGTACGTGAGATTGGTGAAGCAGTTGGTCTTTCTTCGAGTTCTACGGTGCATGCACATTTAGCTAAGCTTGAAGAAAAAGGTTTAATTCGCCGCAACCCGGCAAAGCCTAGAGCCATTGAATTGCTCGATGAGCCTTCACCTGCCTTTGTTTCTAATGTTGTGCAAGTTCCAGTGCTGGGACAGGTAACAGCTGGCGAACCGATATATGCAGAACAAAATGTAGAAGATTATTTCCCTCTCCCCCAGGCAATGGTTCATCAAGACGAAGTATTTTTGCTGCGGGTTCGTGGTGACAGTATGCTTAATGCAGGCATTTTAAATGGTGACTATGTAATTGTTAGGCGGCAGGATACAGCAACAAATGGCGACATAGTGGTAGCTCTCCTGGAAGATGAAGCAACTGTTAAGCGTTTTTATAAGGAAAAAGATCATATTCGTCTACAGCCGGAAAATGAGTTTTATGAGCCAATCTGTTCACGAGAAGTAAAAATAATAGGCAAGGTTATAGGAGTCTTTCGGCATTTTCATTAAAATTCATTAAAAAAAAGTGCTTTCATCATTATTGATGAAGGCACTTTTTTAATGGTAATGACTTTGTACATAGGAATTTACTACTTGTAAATCGGAATATGGCAGAGCTACGGAACCAATTAATTGATAGCTTTCCCTTCCTTTCCCTGTAATGAGGACAATGTCTCCAGGCTTTGCTATGGCTAAAGCAAAATGAATAGCTTCTTGGCGTTCAGCAAAGTAAAATGGTTTTTTGCGCATATAAGCTGCAATATCGCAGGCAATAACAGCAGGGTCTTCATAGGCGGGGTTATCTGCTGTTAAGATAATGGTGTCAGCATATTTTTCAGCTACTAAACCCATCAGGGGTCGCTTGCCTCGATCACGATTTCCCCGGCAACCAAAGATGAGAATGATCTTTTGATGGGGATATTCTGATATAGTTTGCAGTAACTTTTCTAATCCGTCCGGTGTATGAGCATAATCAAGATATACTTTAACCCCGGGGGGTGAAGGCAACAATTCTAAACGCCCTGGTACCATTTTTAACGCATCAATGCCTGTTATTATCTCAGGAATGCTAATTTGATCCGCCAGGGCCGCTGCAGCAGCGGCAAGAGCATTATAAACATTATAAAGTCCCGCTAAGTTTACCGTTAGATAAAATTTGCCCCAGGGTGAATTAATTGTGACAGTAGACCCACCGTGGGGTAATTTTTGAATATTTTCAGCCCTAACATCAGCTTTATTTTTTATACCATAAGTAACACAGCTATCAGTTAACTGTTGCAGCTGCCGGAAGTGCTGATCGTCTGCATTAATGATGGCCTTGCCATTACTAAGTTTTAGCAGGTCAAGTAAATGTGCTTTAGCTTGAAAATAAAAATGCATGTTTTGATGATAATCAAGATGTTCACGTGATAAATTAGTAAAAATTGCTGCATGAAAAAAACAGTGCTCCACTCTTTTTTGCACCAGCGCATGTGATGAAACTTCCATAGCCACATGTCTGACGCCTTCCTGCTTTAGCTGCCAAAGTGTTTTATGCAGTTCTTCTGCATCAGGGGTGGTCAAAGACTGTTTTCTATACTGCTTAGTGGTTTTTACACCAACTGTACCCATGAGCGCGCTTTTACGGCTGGCTGCTTGATAGATTTCATATAAGAAATGAGCAGTGGTTGTCTTACCGTTGGTACCAGTAATGCCGGTAATATGCAGCTCTTGGCTTGGATGCCCAAAAAAACGGTCAGAAAAATAGGACAAGAAATGACGGGTATTTTCTATAATAATTACTGGTACTGTCACTGTTTTAAGCACAGGCTTTTCTTCACTGGCTATCACTATAGCACCATTTTTTATTGCTTCTTGGATATAACAGTGACCATTTTCTTTTTCTCCGCGGATGCAAATGTAGAGATAACCTTGTTTAATTTTGCGTGAATCTGCAGAAAAACCCTGAATTTCAGCTGGTAGTGTGCCATGAATTGTTAAATCAGGATAGCCAGAAAGCAAGGGTAAGAGTTTCATTCTTATCCTCCATCAATTGCTTACTTTGTCATTATTCCCAAACGTAGGCAAAGATTTGCATTTGTCAGGAGGAAGGTTGAGGATTTTTCTTTACTTCATCGCAATGTGCGCTAACCGGACACTGCAAACATTGTGGATTACGTGCTTTACAGGTATAACGCCCATGCAAAATGAGCAGGTGGTGTGCATCTTTCCATCGCTGGCGCGGAATAGCTTCTTTTAATTGTTCCTCGGTTTCCAATACAGTATTACCTTTGGATAAACCTGTACGTTTGGCCACACGAAAAACATGAGTATCAACAGCCAGTGCAGGGATGTCAAAAGCATTTGCAAGAACAACATTGGCCGTTTTTCTGCCAACTCCCGGTAAATTTACTAATTCAGCAAATGTTTGTGGCACTTCTCCCTTATATTTTGTTACGATGTCGCGTGCTGTAGCCAGAATATGTTTGCTTTTGCTGCGGAAAAGCCCCAGCGTTTTTATTTTAGCTGCCAGCTCTTCCTCAGTTAGCGTTAGTAACTCTTGCGGGCCAGGAAATGCGGAAAAAAGTTTTTCTGTAACTTTATTAACTTGTTTATCTGTTGATTGTGCCGAAAGAATTGTTGCAACCAGCAACTGCCACGGAGTGCTAAAATTAAGTTCCGTGGCAGGAGACGGTATCTTTTGCTGAAGTATATCAAGAATAGCTTTAGCTTTTGCTTTGCGAGACATTTTTACAACTCCGCTTTAATCTTTTTACGCCGCAGGCGAAGTGAGTTTAATAAGACAGAAACTGAAGACATGGCCATAGCCAAAGCAGCAATAGCAGGGTTAAGACGTCCTGAACTAGCAATGGGAATAGCTAAAATATTGTACCCAAAAGCCCAAAAAAGGTTTTGCTTAATAATACTAAAGGTAGCTTTTGCTAAGTTGATTGCCGTTACCACTGAAGTCAGATCACCGCGAATAAGTGTAATGTCGGAAGCTTCTATAGCTACATCTGTTCCTGTGCCAATGGCAATACCCACATTGGCCTGAGCCAATGCTGGTGCATCATTAATGCCGTCACCCACCATCGCCACTACAAGTCCTTCTTGTTGTAGGCGTCTTACTTCCAATTCTTTTTGGTCCGGCAAGACTTGTGCCAAGATACGGGTAATGCCAACTTTTTCGGCGATGGCCTTGGCTGTACGCTCATTGTCACCGGTGAGCATAATAGTAGTCAAGCCGCTTTTATGCAGATATTCAATTGCCAGGTGGCTTTCTTCTTTTACTGTGTCGGCAACGGCAATAATGCCGACTAAATTATTATCCACCACCACTAACATAGCAGTTTTGCCTTCTTCCTCCAGCTGTTTTAGGCTATTCTCAACTTGGTCTAATAAGATATTTTTTTCTTGCATTAACTTTCTATTACCCATTATAATTTGCTGTTTGCCGATATTAGCGCTAATTCCCTTGCCTGGGATTGCAGTAAAGGAGGAAGCTTCCTTTAAGCTAAGGCCTCTTTTTTGTGCTTCATTCACAATGGCCTGCCCCAATGGATGTTCGGATCCGGTTTCGCCACTGGCTGCAAGCGTAAGAAGTTGCTCTTCATTAAATTCGTTAAGTGTTATTATATCAGTTACGGAAGGTTTTCCCTTTGTAATGGTACCGGTTTTATCAAAAATAACAGTGTTAACATCGAGGATGGTTTGTAAACTTTCCGCATCTTTGATTAAGATACCATTTTCAGCACCTAGTCCGGTGCCCACCATAATGGCTGTGGGCGTTGCCAAACCCAGAGCACAAGGACAGGCAATAACCAAAACTGCTATAGCAGCAAATACTGCCCGGCCAAGTGAGTCTGTCCCTCCCCACAGGAGCCAGCCGGCAAAAGTAGTTAAGGCAATCAGGACAACTACCGGAACAAAATAACCTGTTACTTTATCAGCTAATTCCTGAATAGGTGCTTTGGAACCCTGCGCTTCTTCTACCATCTTAATAATTTGTGCCAGAAAAGTATCTTTACCGACTTTAGTTGCTTTTAACTGAATAGTACCGTTTTTATTAATAGTTGCTCCTACAACAGAATCGCCTGGTAATTTTTCTACCGGAAGGCTTTCTCCAGTGACCATGGATTCATCGATAGTGGTATTTCCCTTTACAATTTCTCCATCAACGGGTATTTTTTCACCAGGGCGCACTACCAGCAGATCACCCACTTTTACTTGTTCCACAGGTACTTCCTGCTCTTTACCATCTACAATAAGACGAGCAGTTTTTGCACCTAATTCCAGCAGTTTACGAATAGCACCAGAGGTTTTACTTTTAGCAATGGCTTCCAGATAGCGCCCTAGAAGATGAAAAGCCATAATCATACTGGAGATGCCCATGAAAGAGATGGCATTAGGTATAAAAAAAGCAGCTATTCCCCAGCCATAGGCTGAAAGTGAACCTAAGGAAATAAGCACATCCATATTGGCACTGCCATGGCGGAGAGAGCGCCAGGCACCACGGTGTGTCGGCATCCCTGCCCAGAAAACAATGGGCGTTGCCGCGATTAACATAATCCAGTCATGGTGTGGGATGTGGATGTTATAACGATACTCTAAAAACATCATCGTTTCTGTAATTACAGTAATGGCTAATACAAAGAATAAGGTGCGTTTTCGGGCGCTCAGCTCGGCTTGCTCGCGCATTTCGTGTTCATCTGCACTGCGTTGTTCAACTACTTCTTCACTGTGTACACCGTATCCAATATCTTCTATTGCACTGATAATCATTTTTTTGTTTAGTTTCGTACTGTCATAGTTGACAGTAACCTTTTCTGTCGCCAAATTGACAGTAGCGGTATGAATACCTTCAAGTTTATTTAACACGCGCTCTATTGCCGCGGCACAGGCAGCACAAGTCATACCGGTCACAGGGAGTACAAGTTTAGTTTCAGCTTCTTTTAATTGCTCAATTACTTCATACCCCAAATCAGTAATGACGCGGCGGATATCTTGTAGGCTAATTTTTTGTGGATTATAAGTGACGGTTACTTTTGCGGCAGCAAAATTGACTGCTGCCTCGGCAATGCCTTCATTTTTTTGCAATGCCTTTTCAATGCTGCTGGCACAGGCAGCACAACTCATTCCACCGACCTTTAGTGTTTCTTTTTGCAAGTTCTGCAGTTTAGACATATCAACACCTCATTATGCCCCCACCCAGGGGGGTAGGATATAATCAAAATAACACTTTTCATAACTTCTGTCAATTAGTTTCTACTAAGTTTAAGTTTTCTATTGCTCTTCATTTTTAAATTAAAGCCTGCATGCTTTTCCCATGCAGGCTAAGTAACTAGTAAATTGTTAAATAGTTGTCCAACTCCCATTTATGGACCTGTTTGCGATAGCGATCCCATTCTATAGATTTCGCCTCCATAAAACGACTATAAATATGTTCTCCCAAGGTTTCTTTTATTACCTCATTCTGAGATAGCTCGTGTAAAGCTTCCCCTAAATCTGAGGGCAAGCAATCAATACCTATTTTTTTGCGCTCTTGTTTTGTCATATCATAAATATTTAAATCTACAGGTTCTGGTGGTTCGATTTTATTTATAATTCCATCCAGTCCTGCTGCCAGCGTTACAGCTAATGCCAAGTAGGGATTACAGGACGGGTCAGGGTTGCGAATTTCAATACGTGTACCGGTACCGCGCCTGGCTGGAATACGAATCAGGGGACTGCGATTGTGTTCGCTCCAGGCAATGTAAACAGGAGCTTCATATCCGGGAACCAGACGTTTGTAAGAATTAACAAGTGGATTTGTTATGGCACAGAAACCTTTTACATGTTTTAACATACCACCTATATAATAGCGCGCCGTATCAGATAATTGTGAGGGAGCGTCAGGATCATAAAAAGCGTTTTGCCCATTCTTAAACAGGGATTGATGTGTATGCATACCGGAGCCGGCAATACCATAAATTGGTTTGGGCATAAAAGTAGCATGCAGATTATGCTGCATAGCTATAGTCCGTACCACCAGCTTAAAAGTAGCAATATTATCGGCTGTTGTCAGGGCATCTGCATATTTAAAGGCAATTTCATGTTGTCCCGGTGCAACTTCGTGATGAGAAGCTTCTATTTCAAAACCCATTTCCTGTAGTGTCAGGACCATATCACGCCTTGCCGCTTCTCCCAAGTCAACAGGCATTAAATCAAAATAGCTGCCACGATCATTAGTTATTGTGGTAGCACGGCCTGCTTCATCCTTCTGAAAAAGAAAAAATTCTGCTTCTGGCCCTGCATACATGATGTAGCCAAGAGCTGCTGCTTTATCAATTACGCGGCGGAGTGTATTGCGGGGGCAGCCAGCAAATGGTGTGCCATCAGGGTTGTAAATATCACAGATTAAACGTCCCTCTGCCACTCCATTTTGAGTTTGCCAGGGAAAGACAGTAAAAGTATTTATATCAGGACGTAAATACATATCTGATTCCTCAATGCGGACAAAACCTTCAATGGAAGAACCATCAAACATTAATTCTCCAGCCAAAGCCTTTTCTAGTTGCTGCACTGGAATAGCAACATTTTTGGAAATGCCAAAAACATCAACAAATTGTAGGCGAATAAACTTAATATTCAGTTCCTTGACTAGTTTTAAAATATCTTCTTTAGTTTTAGCCATTTTCTTCCCCTTCGCGCAAAATCTTCATACCTGATTATATCGGCACTCCGTAAATTGTGTCAAGCTAATCAAAACAGTTTCAAGCGCTTTAATACTTCTGCCAGAGCCAATTTTTGATGTTCATAAGTTAGTCCGCCTTGTAAATAAACCTCATAGGGTGGGCGCAGCGGAGCATCGGCGGTTAATTCGCTACTAGCCCCCTGTACAAAGGTTCCTGCTGCCATAATAATCTCATCTTGATAGCCCACCATGGGTGCCGATTGTGGCACCACATAGCTATCAACGGGCGAAACTGCTTGTACAGCTTGGCAAAATTGCTGCAGCAATTCCGGTTCCCCCATGCAGATTGCCTGAACTATATCTCCCCGTGGGTCATTAGGTAAGGGGCTGACTTTGAAGCCTAAGTGCGCAAAAAGTGCTGCTGCCAGTACCATACCCTTCAGAGCTTGACTGACTTGATGTGGCGCCAAAAATAATCCCTGATAATAAAGACGCTTAACGATGCCCATGGCACCCAATTCACTGCCTAACCCCGGCGCTGTTAAACGCCAGGATACTTTTTCTACTAGATCAGCCCGGCCTACCACATAACCACCACTTGGAGCTATGCCTGCACCGGGATTTTTTATGAGCGAGCCAGCACAAAGATCTGCACCAACATGGCAAGGTTCATTTATTTCTACAAACTCACCGTAACAATTGTCGACAAAAACAACAGCTGTCGGTTGCCGTTCCTTGACAGCCTGAACAATTTCAGCAATATCCTCTGTCCGCAGTGAACGGCGGCTTGCATAACCGCGTGAACGCTGTATTAAAACTACATGTGCCGGACTGGCCAAGACATTATCTAGTTCTATATTGTTAATCCCGGCTGTACAATCAACTTCCGCATAGGAAATATTTAGATCTGCTAAACCACCAAAGATGTTGGAATTTAGACCGAGTGCTTTCTGTAAAGTATCGTAGGGACTACCGGTAAGCGATACCAATCTGTCTCCAGATTTAAGAATACCATAGAGACTGGCTGCTATAGCATGAGTACCGGATACAAACTGGGGCCTTACCAGTCCTGCTTCTCCGCCAAAAACGCTGGCATAAAGATTGTCAAGTTTTTCACGCCCTAAATCATTGTAGCCATAGCCTGTAGACTCAGCGAAGCACATCTCATCAATATGTAACTTGCGAAAAGCATCTAATACACGTGCTTGATTAATAAGTGCTGTTTCTTCTATTTTTTTAAATTGAAGCTGTAGACTTTCTTCAAGCATATTAATTAGTTGAAGCTGTTGTTGTAAACTTTCATACATTTTCATTTCTACCTTTCCTTTTCCTTTACAAAAAAACTTCCTTTCTGCCTTATTGTAGCAGAAAGGAAGTTAAGCAGCAATTTTTCCCTAAAAATTATGCTTGCCACAACTTAAATTCTGATTCTTCTTCATCTAACTGCGAGAAATCTTCCCGTGTAAGCATTATTAGTTCTTCGCGACTATAAATATGACGATTTACCAATCTTAGAGCTTGCCGGCGAATAGCTTTTTCAATTAGATTGCGTACCAAGCGTGCGTTGCTAAAATTTGTTTTATTTGATTCCAGCTGTTCTTGCAGGTATTCACCTAAAAATTCTGCTGCACCAATCGTCAATTTATATTGTCTTTCAGCCACCATTTTATGTGCAATTTCCAAAAGTTCTTCACAACTATAATCAGGAAACTGTAAATGGATGGGAAAACGCGACCGCAAACCTGGATTAGTACGTAGAAATTTTTCCATTTCCCGCTCATACCCGGCTAAGATGAGTATAATGTCATTTTTATGGTCTTCCATAGCCTTGACAAGAGTATCAATGGCTTCCTTGCCAAAATCTTTCTCTCCACCACGGGCCAAAGAATAAGCTTCATCAATAAAAAGGATGCCACCCATAGCCTTTTTAAGCTGTTCACGGCATTTTTGCGCCGTATGACCAATATATTCTCCAACTAAGTCGGCTCTTTCCACTTCTATCAGATGCCCTTTAGGCAAGACCTTTAATTCTGCCAACATTTTACCTAAGATACGAGCTACAGTAGTTTTGCCTGTGCCAGGATTCCCCTTGAAAATCATATGTAAAACTAAGCTATCATTTCTTAATCGGAACTGTTCCCTTCTGCGACAAATTTCAACATAGGCACGTATTTCTTTCACCAATTCTTTAACCTTACCTAATCCTACTAGCTGTTCAAGCTCACCAACCAGCCGTTGTATCCCCTCTTCCGTTTCCGTTTTATATACTGTTTCTTTATTTACTTCTGGTATAGATGGGGCTTGAGTTGTGGGTTCAGTTCTATTTTCCCGGCTTTGTTTTAATTTTTTGTCCTCCAGCGAGTAGGTTAAACTAAACCGGGTAGTCTGCTTCATACAATCCCTCCATAGGAACATTATATGCGCAGACATCTTATTTTGTAAGTAAAAAAAGCTGTTTAAAAACAGCTTCTTATTACTTAGTTTTCCATGATGGCTTTGAAGATACAATAAACAGTCATATCAAAATGAAACTTTAGATGCAGCAAACAATCATTCAATTGTTTGATTTAAATTTATATTACGATAGGGAATGATGGTGGATATGGCATGTTTATATATCAACTGCTGTTTATTATCCGCAATAAGCAGGATAGTAAAATTATCGAAGCTACGTACTGTACCTTTAATTTGGTAGCCGTTTACGAGGAAAACTGTAAGCATTGTATCCTCTTTCCGAGCTATATTTAAAAAATTATCCTGCAAATTAACAGGAGTCTTATTCATGCCTATCCCCTCCAAGGTTATTATGTTTACTTTTTAATTCTCTACTTATTGGAAATTTCCTGCCAAAATTGCAGAAATATTTTCCGCTGCCTCAAAAGCCTGCAAGTGATCCATTTCTATCCAAATATTATTTTTTTCACGACGGAACCATGTTAATTGCCTTTTGGCAAAGCGCCGCGTTTCACGTTTTATTAGCTCAATAGCTTCTGTCAGAGGAATCTGCCCAAGTAAATAGGCAACTATTTGTTTATAACCTAAACTTTGCATAGCTTTGGCATCAGGGGGTACACCGCGGGCTAAAAGACGTTGGACTTCACGAACAAAACCGTCAGCAATCATTTTGTCCACACGTTTTTCAATTCTTTTGTAGAGTAATTCACGTTGCATGGTAAGAACAAATTGTTTCGTTTGGTAGACAGGTTGTTGCGGCGTTTGACGTACCTGTTCAGAAATGGGCAGTTTGTTTTGCTTATATACTTCCAGGGCACGGATAATACGGCGTAAATCATTAGGATGGATTTTTTTTGCTGTTTGGGGATCCACTTCAAGCAGCCTTTGATATAATGTCTGGTTACCCTCTTTTTGGGCAATGGCATGTAATTTCTGTCTTAACTTTTGATTGATGCCACTTTCACTAAAGGCAAAACCCCATACAAGTGCCCTTATGTAAAGACCAGTTCCCCCTACCAATAGGGGTATTTTGCCGCGCGCTGCTATATCACTAATGGCAGCTGCTGCATCTTTTTGAAACTCTGCCACCGTATAATTCTCATGCGGGTCTTTTATGTCCAGTAAATGATGCGGAATCTGCTGACGTTCTGTTAATGTAGGTTTAGCAGAACCAATATCAAGGCCCCTATATACCTGGACAGAATCGGCAGAAATAATTTCAGCGTTAATTTTTTGAGCAAGAGCTAATGCTACTGCAGATTTCCCTACAGCCGTGGGGCCGGCAATAACAATTAATTTCTGCATCTTATTCCCTCCGGAAGTTTTTAGCTACTGTCTGGGCTGTGATGACCATTACAGTAGGGCGTCCATGAGGGCAGGTATAAGGATCTGCCGTATCGGCTAGATTTGCCAGTAAGGCAGTCATTTCCTTCTTATCAAGTAACTGATTAGCTTTTATGGCCCCTTTACAAGCCATCATCTGCATAGTTTTTTCAAACAAAGAAACGCATCCTTGCTCTAGATTAGCCTGTGTAAGTAAATCCACCAATTCCTGCTGCTTTAAACTATCCTTGATAAATAATGGCATTGAACGTAGTATAAAGGTATTATTACCAAATGTTTCAAAATTTAATCCTAATTGTGCTAAATTTCTTAAGGATTGTTGCAGTGTAGCTGCTGTTACAGCATCTAAAGTATAAGTTTGTGGCAGGATTTCCTGAACCGGTAATTTTCCCGTCGATAAATCCTTTTTGATCATGTCATATAGTATTCTTTCATGGGCAGCATGTTGGTCAATAAGATAGAGGTCGCCCGCTTCCGACTGAGCAAGTATATAAGTGGCAAGGTATTGTCCTACCGGTGTTAAAAAGGGAAAATCCCGTGCAGTAAAGCTTGTTGGCTGATCTTTTATCTCTGTCGGAGTCTTGTCCGTAGTGGAGATAACCGGCATTGCTGGTTTTACCTTTGGTGGAGCTATATCAAGTTGTGCTTGAAAATTTATATTTTTATTAAAGTATGATTCTGAGCGAAAAAGATCAGCCGCTGTTTCCCGGGCAGCCGGCCAAGATGATAAGCTCATCTCCCCCAATAGTGATGCTTTCTGTAATGTGGATTTTACTCCTGCTAATATTTGTCGGTAAATATCCCTTTCCTGGGAGAAGCGTACTTCACGCTTCGTGGGATGAACATTAACATCTACCAGTTCTGGTTCTATCTGCAGCATAATTACAGCTACAGGAAAGCGATGACGAGGTAAAAGTGTATGATAAGCTGTCTGCAGTGCGTCTGCAAGCAAAGGAGAACGTACAGACCTGCCATTAACGTAGAAGTATTGTAAGTTCCTATTAGCACGGTTGAGGGCAGGTTTAGCTATAAAACCACTTAATGTAAGTAAGGGGCTCTCCCAATACAGTGGAATTAGCTGTCGCAAATTTTGCTGCCCCATAACTTGTGCTATGGCATCTTCCATTTTACCTGTACCAGGTGTCGACAGCTTAGTTTTGCCGTTAACTGTTAAAGTAAAAGCCACATGGGGCCAAGCTACGGCAATGCGCTGCACAATATCTGTCACCCGTGCTGTTTCTGCAGCTGCGCTTTTCATAAATTTAAGGCGTGCCGGTGTATTGTAAAATAACTTTTCTACTTTAACGTCTGTTCCTTGTGGAGAGCCGGCTTCCTCCATACGAATAGTTTTGCCTCCCTGAATAATTATCTCTGTGCCTACCAGATCTTCACTGCGTCTTGTTACAAGTCGGAAATGGCTTACGGAGGCAATACTGGGTAATGCTTCTCCACGAAACCCCAGCGAAAGGACTGTAGATAAATCAGATGCTGATTTAATTTTGCTGGTAGCATGGCGCTGAAGAGAGAGCGGTACATCCTCTGGAGCCATCCCGCAGCCATCATCGACTACACGTATAAATTCTAAACCACCATCATTAAGAGTAATATTGATATGTTTTGCTCCAGCATCTAATGCATTTTCGACCAATTCCTTAACGACAGCAGCAGGACGCTCTACTACTTCGCCGGCAGCAATTTTATTAGCTGTAATTTCATCTAAAACATGTATTTTACCCATCATTTTTCTCTCCTTTGAGAGCCTGTTGCAGTGCATAAAGTAATTGCATGGCTTCTATGGGGGTGGTAGTCATAAGATCGGTCTGAGCAATCTTGTTTAGTTCATTACTTACTTCAGGATCCGGAGCAAACAAGCTTAATTGTTGATTTTCGACGGCCGGAGCTGCCTGGCGCTCTGCAGCAAGTGGTTCTTCTAATGACTGCAAGATTTCTTTTGCCCTGTTCAGTACTATCTTTGGCAGACCGGCCAGGCGGGCTACCTGAATACCGTAACTGTGGTCTGCAGTGCCGTGCACTAGTTTATGCAAAAAAATAATATCTTCCCCACGCTCCTTAACTGCTGTCGTCATATTCTGTACCATGGGAAAAGTAGCGGCTAGCTCAACTAGTTCATGGTAGTGAGTAGCAAAAAGTGTTCGTGCTTTAATTCTATTACAAAGATACTCCACTACTGCTCGGGCAATACTAATCCCATCAAAAGTACTGGTACCCCTTCCCACCTCATCCAAAATAACCAGACTTCTTTCTGTAGCGCTACTTAAAATATTAGCCACTTCGCTCATTTCTACCATAAATGTGCTTTGTCCACCAACCAAGTCATCAGCTGCTCCTATTCTTGTAAAAATACGATCTACCAAGCCAATTGATGCCTGGCGTGCAGGGACGAAACTACCAATTTGCGCCATTAGTACAATTAATGCCACCTGGCGCATATATGTTGATTTACCAGCCATATTAGGCCCAGTAATTAATAAAACTTGTCTTGATTCATCTAAAAGAGTATCATTAGGCACAAATAACTCATCCTGCATTACCTTCTCTACCACAGGATGACGGCCTTCTATAATTTTTATTCTAGTACTTAAATCTATTTGCGGCCTTACATACCTATTAATTCTTGCTGTTTTTGCCAAGGACAAGTAGACATCTAATTCCGCTACTACAGCGGCAGCAACCTGAATTTCCTGAGTGTATGATGCAACTTTTTCACGTACAGCGAGAAAAAGTTCATATTCTAAAGCAGTAATTTTTTCTTCTGCACCTAGCACGGCATTTTCATATTCTTTAAGTTCTTGTGTAATATAACGCTCGGCATTAGCTAATGTTTGCTTGCGGATATAATCATCAGGTACTAAATGGACATTAGTACGTGTTACTTCCAGATAGTAACCAAAGACTTTGTTATAGCCCACTTTTAGTGATTTAATGCCGGTCCTTTCCTTTTCACGCTGCTCAATATCTAAAATGTTACTACGACCATCTGTAGTAATCCGACGTAGTTGATCCAATTCCGCATTGAAGCCGTCGCGAATTAAACCACCTTCCCTTAATGTCAGAGGTGGGTCATCAGCTAAAGCATTTTGCAGGTAAAATGTTAACTTTTCCAGTTGAGGCAGCCTAGCAGCAAATTTTTGCATACAGCTGCCGCCAGTCAGCAGTAGTTGTCCGATTTCAGGTAATACAGCCAGTGTTGAACATAAGGCTATAAGGTCACGTGCATTGGCATTTTCATTATGTACCCGCCCCAGTAATCTTTCTAAATCGTAAACTCTGTCCAGTAAAGCACTTAGCTGTTCACTCAAAGAAAAATTATTATAGAATTCTTCTACCGCATCTAAACGTTGTTCAATAGCGGCAGGTTCAAGTAGAGGCTGCTCTAGCCAGCGTTTTAAGAGACGGGCCCCTATAGCGGTTCGTGTTTTATCCAAAACCCAGAGCAAGGAACCATGCTTACTTTCCTCTCTAATAGTACGGGTAAGCTCCAAATTTCGACGTGTAGCAGCATCGAGAACCATAAATCCCTGTGGGTCATAATAAACAGGCTTTTGCAGATGGGTAAGTTCTTTTTGTTGTGTGGATCGCAAATAGGTAATGACAGTTCCGGCAGCAGAAAGTGCATACTGCAATTTATTGTCTAATAGATAATTTAGATTTGTTTCACCAAATTGTTTTAGAAGTGTCTGAGCTGCATTCTTGGGTTTAAAATCCTGCTCCTGACATTCGTTAAGTAAGACACGCTGCTGTATGCGCTGCAAAGCTTTTTGTAAATTTTTATCCTGTTTGGCACTTTCATTAACTAATATTTCTGTAGGTTGTAAACGGGCCAGTTCATCAATCAGTACTTTACCTGCTTCCCGTCCTTGAGCCTGAGTAATGTTAAACTGGCCTGTGGAAACATCAACGACTGCTAACCCAATGCCTCCCTTTGTTAGGTAAACTGCAACCAAATAGTTATTACTTTTTTCATCTAATAAAGAAGATTCAGTTACTGTACCAGGCGTTATTACCTGCACAACTTCACGTTTTACTATACCTTTAGCCAGTTTTGGGTCTTCCACCTGTTCACAGATTGCTACTTTATAACCGCGATCGATTAGTTTCCCTAAATATGAGTTTAGAGCGTGATAGGGAAAGCCGGCTAGGGGTATTTCTTTATCTCGAGACGTAAGTGTTATTTCCAGTTCGCGGGCTCCAATTTTGGCGTCCTCAAAAAACATTTCATAGAAATCACCAACTCGAAATAAAAGGATTTTATCCTGATTCTGGGCTTTAATCTCTTTATACTGCTGAATCATTGGCGTTTCTTTTTTCAAGCTAGCTCCTCCCCAATAAACTCCAGGTCCTGGCTTCAGTAATCTCTACAGTTAGCAGTTTGCCGCGAGTAATATTTTCGCCTGTAAAATTCACAGTTTTATTACTGCGAGTTCTCCCGGTAAAGACAGAGGGATCTGTCTTGCTCGGTCCTTCCACCAGTACTTCTACCTTTTGTCCCACTAATTTTTCATTATGATGCAAACTATGTTTATTTTGTAAATCTAGAAGGCGCTGGAAGCGCTCTTTTTTTGTTTTATTGCTTATTTGGTTAGGCATCTCGGCCGCAGGTGTTCCTGAACGACGGGAATAAAGAAAAGTAAAAGCAGCATCATAGCTTACTTTATCCACTAAATCTAATGTATCTTCAAAGTCTTTTTCCGTTTCACCCGGGAAACCGACAATTATATCTGTACTAAGTGCACAGTCAGGCTGATAATCACGAAGCATCTCTACTAATTGTAGATAATGTTCTCGTGTGTAGCCTCTGTTCATTAATTTTAAAATACGGTTACTCCCGGCCTGCACAGGCAAATGCACATGCTCACAGATATTTTTTCCGGCAGCTATTGTACGGGCTAATTTCTCTGTGAAATCACGCGGGTGTGATGTCATAAAACGTATACGTTTAATACCCGTTTCCTGATCAACCCTTGCCAATAAGTCGGCAAAATCCATCTGTTCAGTTAAATCTTTACCATACGAATTAACATTCTGACCAAGTAAAGTTACTTCCAAATAACCACGGTCAGCCAACTCCTTAACTTCGCGGACTATATCCTCGGGCCTGCGGCTGCGTTCCCGGCCGCGGACATAAGGAACAATACAGTAGGAGCAGTAATTATTACAGCCATACGTAATGTTAACCCAAGCTTTAATCCCGTCCATTCTTTTTACCGGCAGGCCTTCCGTAACTTCGCCTGCTTCTGACCACAAATCTATTACAGTTTCCTTGCTTTCTTCTGCCTGCTGCAGAAGCTCTGGGAAAGCAGCAATATTATGTGTACCAAAAATCAAATCAACAAAGGGGAAATTTTTCTTAATATAGTTTGCAACCTCTTCCTGCTGGACCATGCAGCCACAGATAGCAATCAGTAAATCAGGTTGTTTTTCTTTTAATGAGCCTAAACGTCCAATTCGACCCAGGACTTTTGCTTCTGCTTTTTCCCGCACGGCACATGTATTCATAATTATTAAATTTGCTTCTGTTATCTCTTCTGTTTCCACGTAACCCAATTCATCCAGAAAACCGCGGATTGTTTCTGCATCCCGTTCATTCATCTGACAGCCAAATACAGTCATTGTATATTTTTTTTGCATTAATTTCACTCCTCATAACGGGACAGTTGCTCATTTTTTGTTTTTGTTACCATTGTAATACAATTTAACTAAAAAGCAAAGCTGCTAATGAAAAGACAACAGAGGGTTTGACCCTCTGTTTTAATTTTTTTCTTCTAGTTCGGCAAAAGGTACATTCATGGTACGGCAAGTTCCCATTACTGTCACATTGGCTGTGTCCTCTTCTATGCCTTCCAGCCAAACTGGTTTTCCTTGATAATGAACCTCAATTTTATCGGGTGAGTTTATTATTTCTTTCGCCCTCTCCTTGTCCATGTCACCAACTCCTTTTTAATAGTATGAGTTGCAGACAGGCTTGTTTATGTATGCATTTTTAATTCTGCAGCTTGTGTCTGGCTGACTTTTGGTTGATTCTCAAATACCATCACTATTTATGTTCCTTAATAATTTCGCGCAAAGCCTGTATGATCATCTCGACTTCTGCAGCGGTATTTTCCCAGCCAAAGGAAAAACGCAGCGTGCCAAACGGAAAGGTGCCAATGGTTTGATGGGCCAGTGGTGCACAATGCAGTCCGGAGCGCGTCATTAT
This sequence comes from Bacillota bacterium, assembly GCA_012800215.1. Taxonomy (GTDB): domain Bacteria; phylum Bacillota; class Dethiobacteria; order Dethiobacterales; family Dethiobacteraceae; genus JAAZIQ01. The sequence continues at coordinate 22,962 of JAAZJT010000173.1, forward strand.
TCCATAACCCTGCTCCAGCATAAAGCTTAAATCACCATTATCGATTCCGTCCATATTTATAGAAATAGTAGCTGTAGTCAAGTCCGGATCTTTGGTCCCATACACACGGATAGCAGGTAAGCCGGATAACCCTGCCAAAAAGGCTGCCGTTAAATTTCTTTTCTGTTCTTTAACTGCTGCCAGGCCGGTTTGAGTGATAACTTTTACACCTGCTGCCAGCCCGGCAATGCCGGGTGTGTTTTGTGTGCCGCTTTCAAATTTATCTGGTAAAAACTGCGGTTGATTTTCATCTTCGGAGCGGCTGCCTGTACCACCTTCTACTAAAGACTGAGTTACATATAGTGCACGTTCGCTTAAACAGAGTCCGCCTATCCCCGGGGGACCCAAAAGACCTTTATGACCGGTAAAAGCCAAATAATCACACTGCAGATCCTGAAAGTCTACCTTTTCTGTACCGGCAGTTTGGGCTACATCTACACAATATAAAGTATCCGTTTTTGCTAAAATTTCCCCCACTTCATAAACAGGCAAAATGGTGCCGGTAACATTGGAAGCATGAGTGAGTACCACCAAACGTGTATTGCGTTTTAAAGCCTGGCGCACTTGCAATGGATTCATAGTACCGTCCGCATTACATGGTATGCGCTCCACCTCAATGCCCCGTTCTGCTGCCAAGCGCGCTAACGGCCGCACCACAGCATTATGTTCCATGGAAGAAATAAGCACATGATCACCCGCAGCAAGCAGTCCTTTGAGAACTAAATTAAGCGAATATGTAACGCTAGGGGTAAAAATAATTTGTTCTGGTTGGGGAACATGAAAAAAATCCGCCAGAAGTGCACGTGTTTCATACACCATGCGGGCAGCATTTATGGAACGGCGATAACCGCCACGTCCAGGGTTGCAGCCAATGTCCCGCAAATATTCGATCATAGCTTGTACTACTTGGGGTGGACGGGGGTAACTGGTGGCAGCATGGTCTGCATATATTTCGTTCATAATTGGCCTCCTGTGGAAAAATGTGTGCGCAAAAAAGCGATAAAAGCTTTGGCTCCAGGTGTCTGGATACGCTTGGCATGGGTAACAAGGTAAAATTTACGCTTCAGCTGCAATTCCTGCAGGGAACGTACAGCGAGAAGATTAAACTGTAAATAGTCTTCCACCACTGTGCGGGAAATAATAGTTATTCCCAGCCCAGAGCGAACAGCCTGCTTAATAGTCTCCTGATTATCAAAAATTTGCAGCTGGAAAGATTTGATACTAAATCCTAACCGTTGTAGTTCCTGTTCAAATAAAGAACGCGTCCCTGAGCCTGCTTCCCTTAATAGAAGTTTATAGCTTGTTAAATCCTGCAGTGTCAATTCTTCTTTGGCTAATAAGTCAGCATAAGCCGGCAGTTGTGGAATGGCCAGTACGAGTTCATCCTCCACTAAAGGCTCGTACTTTAGCTGCGGAATTGTAACTTTTTCCCCTACTACTCCTAAGGGATAATTGTAGCGAAAAACTTCTTCACAAACTGTACGGGAGTTTTCCTGACAAAGGCGGATATTGACAGAGGAGTACTGCTCTTGAAAAAGAGCTATGGCTTCCGGCAATAAGTATTGGCAGAGTACTGAACTGGCAGCAATCATTAATAATTCATCTTTTACCTTTTCTACACTAAGCTCTGCCAGTACGGCAGCGCGCATTTCCAGCATATTTCTGGCATAGCGATAAAGTGTCTCTCCCGCCTGTGTTAACATTAACTCATTTTTACCGCGGTCAAAAAGTAAAGTATTAAGTTCCTTTTCCAGTGTTTTAACATGGCTGCTAACGGTAGGCTGACTTAAATAAAGATGTTCCGCCGCCCGGGAGAAAGAACGAAGGGCTGCAACCGCTACAAATGCTTCCAGCTGATAAAACTCCATTTTTGACACCTTTTCTCTTTATATTGTTCGTAATACTGTTCGTAACCATCAAGCATAAGTCCTGCTAATATTTACATTCTTAACGTCATTATCTCCTATAGATATAATCTATTGTAACAATTTTTTATATTGAAAATTGCTTTTTTTTAGCTGCCTTGTCATCTTTGCCGCTCCCTGATATGATAATATTTGTAATACTGTCGAATGCAGCAAGCGAGGTGTACAATGAACAATTATTATGTAGCAACATTTTATTCAACATCGCAGGCTCTGCGCTTTGAAAGACTTATGCAAGGTAAGGGGCAACAAGTAACCATGATACCGGTTCCCCGCATCATTTCTTCCTCCTGCGGCATTGCGGCGCGTTTTACTGAGTCACAATGGCCCACAGTACAATCATTACTGTCTACAGGTACCGGCGATGCTGAAGAAGTATATTTTTTTACTGCTGTAGGAAAAAAAGTTCTTGCTGAGCGTATTTGGCACAATTAAAGTACAGCCTTTAGTTTTTCAAGTATCCTGACTACACAAAACCATCTTCTTATGGTAAAATATATGGGATGCTAAACAAGGAGTTGGTCAAATGCTCCAGGCTGTATATATTGCCGATTTGTTTTTTAAAATTCTTAATTTGATATTATTTCTGCGTGTTATTTTGTCTTGGTTGCCTCATAACCCTCAGCAGCCACTTATTCGCATTATTTATGAAGGTACGGAACCTTTACTGGCGCCATTTCGCCGTTTGATGCCGCGTACTCCTCTCCCTATTGACTTTTCACCTGTTTTAGCCTTTTTTGTTTTAAATATCATTCGTGATGTTGTTATTAAAGCATTATTAAACTTTTATTAAGTTCATCAGTAAGCAGACAGATTGTCTGCTTATTTTTTATCTGCTGCCGTTCTATTTAATCTCTTTATCTGGCAGTTTGCCCTGAAAAAGTGTAGCTGGACGAAGTATAGTTTCGCCAAAACGATCCTTTAACATGTCGGCTGTCTTCGTAAGGCGGTTTAAACGTTCTGCTTCATCAGCCCAAAAAGTCAACTGGCATGCATCTTCCCTTAACTGCAGCTTGGAAATGGCAATACCTAGCAAGCGTACTTTACGCCAAGTTTCAAAACGAGTCTGATATAATTGCAGTGCAGTACGGTAAATGACTTTTGTTAAACATGTTGCCTCCTGAAGCGTATAGGAACGGGTAGAGCTAACGAAATTCTGATCCTTAACAGTTAGGGTGATTGTACGTCCCATATAGCCTCCCTTACGTAAACGCCGCCCTACGCGTTCACTTAAAGCTAAAAGTACACGTGCCACTTCCTCAGGACTGTTAATATCACGTGGCAATGTTATGGAATGGCCAACGGATTTGGCTGTATCAAAAGCATGTGGGTCTACCGGTGAATCATCATTGCCTTTAGCTAGTTGTGACAAAATTTCTCCCATAATGCCAAAACGGCTGGCAAGCAGGCGTTCTGGCATCGCTGCTAACTGGCCAATTGTTTCGATACCCATTTCTTTTAACACGGGTGCTGTCTTTCTGCCTACACCTACCATTTCCTCTACGGGCAGAGACCAAAGAACAGAAGGAATATCTTTATGGTGTAAAACTGTAAAGCCACGGGGTTTTTGCCTCTCTGATGCCATTTTGGCTAAAAATTTATTAGCTGCTATCCCTACTGAACAGGGAATATTAAGTTCTTCTGCAATTCTTCTTTGCAGTAACCTGCCGATTTCTTCCGCGGAGCCAAACAAACGCTTAGAGCCCGTAACATCAAGCCAGGCTTCATCAACAGAAAAAGGTTCCACAAGGGGAGTATACTCCCTAAAGATGGCAAATATTTTTTTGGAGTACGATATGTAGAGGCTGTGGTCCGGTGGCACAAATATTGCACAAGGACATAATTTTTTTGCCTGCCACACGGGAATAGCTGTTTTTATACCAAACTTCCTGGCTTCATATGAAGCAGTAAGGATGATTCCATGGCGTTTTTGAGGATCTCCTGCTACAAGCAATGGCTTACCCTGCCAGGCGGGATTTTGAGCCTGATGACAGGAAGCATAGAATGCATTCATATCCACATGAATAATGGAACGCATCATCATCACCCCGAATATATGTTCGATTATTTATTAGTATAACAAAAAAGCCTGGCTAACGCCAAGCTTTTTTGTAATTTGTCTATTGTGTATCAGTAACGTCAGTAACAGGAATCTCTGCTGTACCAACTCTATATTCAGCTGGAACGGCCCTATATGTATCCTGGGAAATTTTTTCTCTGCGCTCCTCCTGTCCGTTAAGATAAACAGCCCGCCAAACTGTAGCCCGATAGCCTGGCTGCCCCTCTCTAATTAACTCTTTTTTGCCTTTTGGCAGATCCTTTGTTTCAATTATTTTTTCACCGGCAGGAATTTTTTGCACATTAGTAGTGTATACTTTCACCTCATGACCGGGAATTTTGGTGCCATATAAGACTACCGTTAGTTTATTACCATCAACAAAGGTACGCAGCCACAGCGCATGAGGCCGGGTATTTTTAAACTTCAGATCAATACTTCCATAAGCAACAGTAGCATCTAAACCGGGTGGCAGGTAGTTGACTGTCAAGCCATGGTTTCTGCGTTCGATAATTGCCAAATCCGCCAATAAAACAGTATTGTATAAAGTTGAAGATACCTGGCAGATGCCGCCGCCAATGCCATCAACTAATCTGCCATTAACAATCACTGGCGCAGCACGGTAGCCCTTAGCAGCAGTTGCATTACCCACAGTTTCATTAAAAGAAAAAATAGCATTGGGGAGAATTAACGATTTGTCTAAAGCAGCTGCTGCCAAACGTATATTATGAGCTCGATTAGCGTTACCTGTTGAAAATACTGTAGAAAACGCAGCAATTTTTTCAGTAATGGCCAAGGATGCCAGGCTTTCAGCCGTCACTTCTGCCTCTACTTCAGAGATGGGAACTTCAATAGTAATTGGTGCAAAAAATGATTTCGCAGACTCGAGCACAGCTTGGTATGTTTTCCCAATATCGACTCTTCTACCTGGCTGATCTGGTTCAATTTCAACTTTCTCTCGGTCAGCAGAAAGTTTAAAGGATGCATTGACCGCAGCTTGTTCTGTTTCTGCTAATATCTCCTCTAGTTCTTTTTGAAATTGGGCCTGATCAATCTGTATGCTGGGCAAAATAGTAAGCTTATTCCGTGCTAACTGTAGTCGTTTGGGATAACGAAAAAGGTGCAGAACCTCCCGTCCGGCAGAAAAAGCAGAATCAATGGTACTGTTTACGTCAACATTTATTCCGAGTTGGGCAAAAGTTTTATTATATACGCTATCATTAATAATTAATTCCACAGTATTTTGGTCAAAATTGTTTTTTGTCAGTTCTTCTGCCAATAAATGGCCGGCTTTTTCCTTTGTTAAGCCGCCCACATTAATTTTATCAATACACACCCCGGCATAGATTCGGTCACGGTGATAATAAAAATCAAGCCCTGTACTTAAGAGTAGAAATGAAATTACGGTAATTAAGATAACTTTCCAGCGCGGAAGCTGTTTTTTTCCCTCTTCCACAAAAACCCCGCCTTATTCTCAATCTATGTTATCATTATATGGAGATATGGCGGGATTATGTTTTTAAAACTGGAGTAAATTACCACAAATAATATTGAAAAAAGCGGAAAAGATAGAACTGAACCTCACAGACGCTGAAAGTTTGCATCTAAACAGCACAGTTTACATGCAGACACAACAAACGCCTCTGTGAGGTTCAATTTTTTATTGCACATCTTTCTCTACTCGATAATAACCAGAAGATCACCGGTCTTAACAGTTGCATCTTTATGAACAGCTATCTGCTTAATGCTTCCGGCTAAAGGTGCTACGATTTCATTTTCCATTTTCATTGCTTCTAATATAAGCAGCACTTCACCCTGCTTCACTTCTTGCCCTTCATGAACCAAAATCTGCACTACAGCACCAGGCATAGGGGCAGTAATTTTTTCGCCAGGTACATTTAGCAGGGAGGTTTTGTCTGCAGAGATGACTTTAGGCTCTTTTACTACTTTATCCTTTACCTCTTCATAAACAGGTGGGTTAATCTTCGGAGTAATGGGATGAGCACCGTTACCTACTTCTTCCACAACTACATCATATGCCTGGCCGTTAACGGTAACACGAAACTGTTTCATAACCTTTTCCCCCTTCGCCACGAGAGTAAATTAGCTCTGTTTTCCATTAATCTATTTCTGCCTGTCCAAACCCAGTTGGTAGCAAGACTATTTTGCTGCATCTGAATGGAAATAATTTTAAACTGCTGGGCAGGTCGCTGAAGGGAAGCTGAAAGTGCTGCTCCAATAGCAGCTACAATTTCAGGCGGCAGATTACTGCTGGTAATTTTTGTAGCAGAGATATTATTTTTTCCCGTAGCTTTTTTTATTTTGTTGGCTGCATTCTTCTGTGTATTAGTGGATGTTTTTAGTGCGTAGTAGAGCAAAAGCAAGATCAATATGCCAACAGTAAAGGCTACCAGCATTATTTTTAAACTATATAGTATGTCTGACATTTAAACCTCCTGGAAATTCTAAATTAACTGCACTTTATTAATTCACCAATACTTTCTTATCAATTCTATCATAGTAGTATTAATCTGAAAAGTGATTTTTCCATTAAATTATTCGCTTTTAAATTTAAAATTATTTTCTTGCTTTTCATGAAACAATTGCTTGAAATTTTTATATCTGTCTGCGTTTAATCCGAATGCAGCCAAGTCGCGTGTCCGATCAACTTCTTTTCCGTGAAAATCGGAGCCACCGGAAATAAGCAGCTTATATTGTTGGGCCAAATGTAAATATTTTTTTTCCTCTGAGTATGAATGATCTGAATGAAATACTTCTAAGCCTTGTAAACCATTCTCGATAAATGTAGTTAATAAAAAATCTTCTTTCACCAAACCTGGATGTGCCCAGCATGCTACTCCTCCAGCTGCACGTATGGCGGCAATAGCAGCTTTAGGTGATAATTTATATCTTTCTACATATGCCGGTAAACCTCTTTCGAGTAGCGTAGCAAATGCTTCAGAAACGCTTGCCATATATCCCTTTTTTACTAGTACCCTTGCTACATGCGGTCTGCCCGGCGCAGCATTGCCTGCCTGCTGTAGGACTTCTTCCATACATATTTTATAACCCATTCCCCTTAAATTAGTAACTATTTTTTTCATGCGTTCAAAACGGCTTTCCCTCAGCATATTCAACAATGTATAGAGTGAATTTGAGGATGGCTCTATGCCCAATCCCAGTAGATGTATTTCCTTATCATGGTACTCAGTACTTAATTCTACTCCCGGCCAAATCTCAATCCCCATTTTATGGCCAACAGCCTGTGCCTCTTGAATGCCGTCTACAGTGTCATGGTCAGTAATAGCCAGTGCTGTTAGTCCTTTTTTTGCCGCCAGTTTAACTACTTCCTTTGGAGAAAGCATGCCATCACTGGCAGTTGTATGAACATGCATGTCAGCCACGACTTTCAAAATATTTTTTCCTCCCTCGGCAATGTGTTGCGTACAATATTTAATAAATTTTCCCCTGCTATTTTTTGTACTTCTTTTTTAGAAAAACCGCGCTCTAATAAACCATTAAGCAAAAGCGGCACTTTGCTAACGTCTGATAATTCTTCCACAGTCGTTTCTATGCCATCATAATCCGCGCCAATAGCTAAAATGTCTATGCCAAAATGATCAGCAATATAACAGAAATGATCCAGCAGTTGAGCAAGAGTTGCCTGCCCTTTTTCTGCTATAAAATCAGGGAAAAAAGTCAGCCCCACAACTCCGCCATGATCGCGCAGTGCTCTTAACTGTTCATCAGTAAGATTACGTGGGTGGGAACAAAGTGCAGCTGCATTAGCGTGAGTAATGACAATAGGCTTAGTTGATGTTTCTAAGAGGTCAAAAAAGCCTCTTGGTGCAATGTGCGCCCCGTCTACAATGATTCCCAGACGGTTCATTTCCTGCACCATTCTTTTTCCAAGCTTAGTCAGCCCGCCGGCTGCAGCGCCTACATCTACACCATCAGCTAAACCATTCCTTTGATTCCACGTTAAACCAACACCGCGTAAACCAAGCCGGTACAGAATCTGTAAGATTTCAACTCCCCCTTCCAGCGCTTCTGCCCCTTCCAGGGTCATTAATGCACCCAGTTTTTGCTGTGTCATTGCTTCTTCTAAATCCTGCAGTGTACGTATTACCTTTACTTGTTCACTATTTTTTCCCATTTCACAAAGAAAATGTTCCGCCAACTGCAGTGTACGCTGCAGAGCCTGAAATGGTTTATATTCGGGCTCAACAAATAAAGCAAAAAATTGGAGCGAAATTCCTCCTTCTTTCAAGCGTGGCAAATCTATATGTCCAATGCTGTTAGTCTCACTGAAATTATATCCTTTTGTTTCCCGAAAATGGTGAACAGTGTCACAGTGGCCATCAATAATAAAAAAATCTTTTTTTGAGTAATTCATTCCTTTATCTCCTCTTCTCCTTTTCTTTATAATGGCGAATTGTAAAATGAAGTTGAACTAATAAGGAATCCATAGTGACGATTTCTGTTGTAAAATAGTTTTACCACAAAACATACACAGAAAGGCGAATCACTATGGATCACTCACAGTTTACACCTAA
>JAAZJT010000019.1 GCA_012800215.1 Bacillota bacterium
CAACCGGTGGAAAGGATTGAGTGGTAATGAAAAAAAAATCCTTTTATAAGGATCTTTTTCGTTCTATTTGGCTGAGCCGGGGACGTTTTTTCTCTGTTATGGCGATAATTTTTTTAGGTGTTAGTTTTTTTGCCGGTATTAATGCCACAGAACCAGATATGCTTTTATCCGCTGATAAATATTTTAAAGAACAACGATTATCTGATTTTAGGATATTTTCACCATTAGGTTTTACAGCGGAGGATTTGGAAACTTTAAATAATATAAACGGAGTAGAGTATGTACAGAAAGGTTACTGCCGGGATCTTTTTTTCACTACTCCCGGAGGTGTAACTTCCATAGTGAAATTAATGAGCTATAACCCGGCTGACTTTATAGGAGGAGGCCTAAATTTGCCCTATCTGACAGCAGGACGTTTGCCGCAAAAGAGCGGGGAAGTCCTACTGGAAAGAGGGCATGGTGTGCCGCGGGAATTAGAAATCGGCTCCACCATTACTGTTACATTGCCCAACAATGAAGACCCACTTACTTATTTACAGACGGCAGAATTTACGGTGGTTGGCTTTATGAACTCTCCTTTATATATTACCTTTGAGCGCGGGCAGACCAATATTGGTGATGGTTCGATAGATTATATTGCTTATGTTTTGGCGGACGATTTTAAATCAGATTCCTATAATGAAGTATATGTCAAGCTTCAAGATAGCGATCAGTATCTGGCTTATTCACCTGCTTATGAGGAAATACTGTTAAAGCCGGAAACAGAGATAATTGCTCTGGGGCAGTCTGCCATGGCACGCGAAACTAAAGCCCTGCGTGAAAAATTTGAAGAGGGAAGACAGACTTTTCTTGAGCAAAAAGCACTGGCAGAAGAAGAAATTGCTGCCGGGGCAAAACGTTTAGCGGAAGCAGAAGAGGCTATTAAAAACGGAGAAATGCAATTAAAGGCAGAAGAAGAACGATTTACAGATGAAATTGCCGCCGCCAAGGCGAAAATTGAAACCGGTAAAGAAGCTTTAGCTGCAGGAAAGCTGGAATATTTTGATGGATATGCTGTCTGGCTGGATGGCTACAACCGTTATCAGGATGAAAAATTGAAGCTTCAGGAAGCAAAAACTGAATTAGATGCTGCTAAACTTCGCCTGGAAGCGGCAGAAAGGGAAGTGGAAGCAGCACGGCAGGATTTGGCTGCTGCCAGAACGCAGCTGGATTATTTACAGAACACAATTTCAGTTTTAAAGAGTATCGAGGAGAGCCTGCCGGGAAACGATTCCGGCTGGGACGAGGAAGATTATGAGGCTTTACTGGAGCGCCTTAGACTGATTGATCCCGATTTAGCGAGGCTTATTGAGTCTAGTTTAAACTATAATGACCTGGCAAACATTCGTTCCGCTCTGCAAACTGCCATTGCGGAACTGGAAAGACAATATGTTGAAGGCGAAAAGCAGTATCAGGAAGGTTTACAGCAGTTGGCTGAAGGAGAGAAACTGCTGGAGGAAAATAGAGTGCTGTATGAAGAAGGCCGTAAGACTTACGAGAAAGGTGCGGAGCAGCTGGCTGGGGCCAAAGCAGAAATAGACAAGTCCAAGATAGAAATTGATGCGGCACGTGCGGAAATAGATAAACAGACAAAAAAATTACAGGCAGGAGAGGCAGAAATTGTGCAGGCAGAGAAACTGTTTGCCAGTGAAATTACGGCCGGCTATTCTAAGCTAGAAAAAGCAAAAAAAGAATTGTCAGAAGGTAAGGAGATTTTTGCGCGTGAAAAAGAGGAAGCATTACAAAAAATAGCTGACGCTGAGGCCGAAATTAAGGAGGCAGAACGTCAGCTGCTGGAACTTCCCTCTGAATGGTTTGTTTATTCACGTGAGGGTAATCCGGGGTATTCAGGCTACGGTGATGATGCAGAGCGTGTTGGTGCTGTCGCTAAAGTCTTTCCTCTTTTTTTCTTTTTAGTGGCGGCACTGGTTTGCCTGACTACCATGACGCGCATGATTGAGGAAGAACGTACACAGATTGGCACAATGAAAGCATTAGGTTACAGTACCTTGCTTATTGCTTTTAAGTATTTAACTTATGCCCTTTTAGCTAGTGTCATTGGCAGCGTAACCGGTTTTTTGGTGGGGTTCCAGTTATTCCCTCGCCTGATCATGTCAATTTATGGTAACATGTACGATATTCCCCATATGCTTAGCCCGTTCCATCTTGATTATGCACTACTGTCCATGGGGATTGCCATGTTAACAACTGTTGTCGCTGCCTTAGCTGCCAGCCTTGTTACGCTGCAGGCAACACCGGCGCAATTAATGCAGCCTAAGGCTCCGAAGCCGGGGAAGCGGATACTTTTAGAGCGGGTAACTTTTTTGTGGCAGCGTTTAAATTTTATGCAAAAAGTAACACTTAGAAATCTTTTCCGTTATAAAAAAAGATTGCTGATGACTGTTTTGGGAATTGCCGGCTGTACTGCGTTGTTGTTAACGGGTTATGGTGTCCGCGATTCTGTTAATGCTTTAATGGATAAACAATTTGCAGAAATATTTGTTTATGACGGTATGGTTGTAGTAAAGGAACAGGCTGAGATTGACGACATCTTAAATGATGAGCCAAATATTGCTGTATATACTGCTGCCCTGACAGAAACAATTACAGTTTTTAAGGAGCAGGGCGGGCGCAATTTTGAGGTAAATTTGTTGGTGCCAAAAGATGAACGCAGTCTGCCTCAATTTTTTAAACTGCATGAGCGGCTTTCAGACAGAACGCTGCCCCTGACGGGAGAGGGAGCCATAATTACTGAAAAACTGGCAAAATTAATGAATGTTAATGCCGGAGATACTTTATCTTACCGGGATACCCAAAATCGTACTTATACTTTTACTGTTGCGGGTATTGCCGAAAATTATTTAACTCATTATATTTTTATGTCTCCTGCTTACTTTGATCAAGTTACTTTGAGAACACCTGTCTACAATACCGGTATTTTCAATTTTCATGATCCTGAAGAAGTAGATGAGCAGCAGTTTAAAGAATCACTAATGAGCAAGGAAAATGTACTGGGTGTGGCGCTTACAAATACTTTTCGTAAAGAGTTTCATGATAGTATGAGCAGCTTGGATTATATTGTATGGATTCTGATCATGGCTGCAGGTGCTTTAGCTTTTGTTGTTTTATATAATCTTACCAACATTAACATTACGGAGCGTATCAGGGAAATTGCCACTATAAAGGTTTTAGGTTTCAGGGATAGAGAAGTATCTTCCTATGTTTATCGCGAAAATATAATCCTTGTTATACTAGGCACCGCTGTGGGGCTAATCATGGGAGTATTTTTGCATAAATTCGTGATTGAGACTATGGAAGTGGATAATATGATGTTTGGCAAAGATATTATGGCTGCGAGCTATTTCTATGCTATTGTTTTAACCATCTTTTTTTCCGCATTAGTTAATTTACTGATGTATTTTCGGCTGCAAAAGGTGGATATGGTTGAATCTTTAAAATCTGTGGAATAGGGGCGAGTAAAATGAGAGTAACGAAAGACCCAGAGGTGCGCAAACAGGAAATACTGGAAGAGGCCTTGAAGCTTTTTGCCAGACAGGGCATTAGCAAAACCTCCATGAATGATGTTGCAAAAGCTGCAAAGATAACAAAAGGTTTGGTTTATTATTATTTTGCTTCCAAGGAAGAGCTGCTTGCAGAGGTAGCGTCGCTTTTTGTGAAGCAAGTCAATGAGCAACTGCTGGAGATTGTTCAAAACAAGGTAATGGATTTTTATGGGAAACTGGCACAGATTTTGCGCTTATATCTTATTACTATACAGGAACATCATCATTTTTTAGAATATTCTCCGGCAAATCCCGGTGTGTATGAGTTGATTAAAAACAGTCTTACTGAAGCTGCACTGCTTTATACTAAAGACTTTATCCGCCAGGCAGTGGAGGAAGGCATACTTAAAATTTCTTACCCAGAGTACACTTTAAAAATTATTATTAATGGCATTGCTGATCTCTATATGGAGGGGGTGCGTGATCCGCAAATTTTGGCAGTTTTAATTGAACAGTGTTTAGCTTTACCAAAAGGTTCGCTAAAATTATAGCAGCCTAGAAGCAGGTCATGTTGCTTTAACAGAAGAACAGCAGAATAATTAAGAAAAATTCCTCCTAAAACACGGAGGTTTTTTACAATATATTTAATTGACTCTTTACCGCAAAATAATATAATGAAATATGTATCCAAAATAGAAAACGCACTAAATTTGTCATAACTGTGAGGAGAAACAACATGGTAAACACTAACACTTTGCTTTTTGCTTTTGGAC
>JAAZJT010000174.1 GCA_012800215.1 Bacillota bacterium
CGGCGAAAGGGGAGCGAACAAAAGTGTGTTATACTCTTGTTTTTCCAACAGGGCAGAATGTAAACAGTGAGAGGTTGGAACTTTGGCAGTCACAGCTTATGCGGCGTGCCAATGAATTAGATATTGCTCTCAGTGTCAAAGAAGAAGAAGGTTGCATGCTTGTGACTCTGCCTAAGGATTGTTCAGATGATATTTTCCGGCCAGGGAATTTCCTTGTTGTAACTCAAGATGGAGACATTTTATTGACGGGAGAAGATGTTGAACAAGTTGCCCCTTATCAGGATAATGCAGAGCAAGATGCTGTTCTTTTCCGCTTAAAAAAACAGGCAAAGGAAAGTTTTGCTGGTGAAACTTTGTTGCGTCAGGGTGAAGTTATTAACATCTTTCTGGATGATGAACTGGTAAATACAACAGTTATTAACAAGCAGATAAAGAATGGGGAATTTCTTTTAGTAGGAGAAAGACCGGTTGCTGATGCAGAGCTTTTCTCTGTGCTTATTAAGTATCCCCTGCCTTTATATGCAGAAATATTCTCCCAGGAAGTTATTGCAGAGTCTGAGTAAGTAATGGCCACTAGGCTGGCAAAGCCTAGTGGCCATTTTGTATGAGAATACATTTATAGCTTTGCTAAAAAAATAAACCCTTGAGTCGCTACTGCGAAAAAAGGGCTAAAGTTTTTTTATTTTGTTTAATGGTGTGCCCGCAGGGAATCGAACCCCGACTTCAGGCTCCGGAGGCCTGCGTGATATCCTTTTCACCACGGGCACAATGCATAGTTAATCATAGCACTGAAGAGTGAAAAAGTCAATGTGAGCATAGTGGCAAATGCTGGTGGTGAGAGATAATGGTGTTTTTGGGACATTGTGGGACATAATATAGCAAAAAAGCCTGGGGAGCGATGATGAAAAAAGCTCATATTCTTTTAGTGGTGCGTCCTGCTGTTGGTGGGATGTACCAGCATTTAAATTCGCTTATTAATTATTTACAGGATGATTTTACCTTTACGGTAGCTTGCCCCAAGGAGCAGGTAAATGCTTATCAGGAATTGCCCTGCCGTGTAGTGGGACTACCTTTATTAAATGGCTTAAACCTATACTATGATTATCAGGCTGTAAGAGAACTTATCCGTTTACTGCAGTCAGGTTCTATTCAATTCATTCATGCCCATGGCTTTAAGGCAGGATTTATCGCCCGGCTGGCAGGGCGATATTGTAAAGTACCTTGTTTGCTAACAGTACATAGTGATTTTGCACAAGTTAAGAATGCCCGTGTGCCTGCCTTATATTTATTTGCGGAACGTTTTTTGGCAAATTGGACTGTTGAGTATATCACTGTTTCAGAGTGGTTGGCATCTAGACTGACAGATATGTTAAAGATTAGGCAAGAGCGCATTAATATAATTCCTAATGGTATAGAGCCTATGTTTAAACAGCCTTCAAGGCCATTACCCTTACCCTTCCCGGAGGATGCTGTTCTGGTAGGGACTGTAGCCAGGCTGGCTCCACAAAAGGGAGTGGAAACATTTGTACGTGCAGCAGCCATTTTATCACCGCTTTTTCCCCACATCCGTTTTGTGGTGGCTGGTTCCGGGCCGCTACTTCAAACACTTACGAAGTTAGCTGAACAATTAGGTCTAAAAGAGCAATTATTATTTTTAGGACACTGTGAGCAGGTAAATTCTTTACTGGCAAAGCTAAGTGTATTTGTACTTCCCTCGCTTAGTGAGGCTCAGGGCATTGCTGTACTGGAAGCAATGGCTGCAGGTTGCCCCGTTGTTGCAAGTTCTGTAGGTGGGTTGCGGGAAATAATACAACATAACCACAATGGCTTATTGGTTCCTCCGGGTGATGCCCAGAAACTTGCTGCCGGTATTCGAACTTTACTTTTGCAACCATGTTTGGCTGCACGTTTGGCTGCACAGGGAAAGCTTGATGTAGCACGTTTTAATCAGGCAGAAAGTATGAGAAAAACTAAGCTGGTTTATGAAAGAATATTGGAGGGCAGGATTGAAGATAGATGAAGAAATGTTTCCTGGTAGTTGTTTTTATTTTTGTACTAGTATTTTTACCCAGGCAGGCTTTTGCTGCCGGCAAAGTAGTTATCTTCTCTTTAAACTGCGTTAGCATAGAACAGCTGCTGGAGAAAAAAGATATAGCTTTCTGGCTGACACAAGGAACTGTAGGTTTATTAAATACAGGTACTGCCGGCAATGCCAGCAGCCGTCATCTTTTTGTAACTATGGGTGCCGGTTCACGTGCCCTGGGTACTGATCGTGCCCGTTTAGCGCTGCAGCAGGAAGAAAATTATGATGGTACTGCTGCCAGCATTATTTTTCACAGGCACCAGGGGGTAATGCCCCAGGGCAGGATTGTTCATCTTGGTATGGCAGAATTAATTGCTGCTAATAAAGAGC
>JAAZJT010000002.1 GCA_012800215.1 Bacillota bacterium
CGGGATATTCCTGTCAATATTACCGGAGTTTTGGGCCGCTGCCAGCTTTCGTTGCGTGAACTAATGGAAGTAACAGCAGGGTCGGTAATTGAACTGGATGCAGCAGCTTCTGATGAGGTGGATATTGTGGCAAACGGCAAAATTGTGGCACGCGGGGAGATTGTTCTGTGCCAGGAAAATCTTGGTATTCGTATAACTGAATTATGTGATTAATAACGGGGCACATGCCCTCTGGAAAAATCAATATTACATAAGTTAGGCAAAACGCTGATTGAATAGGCTAGTTCAATCAGCGTTTTTACTCTTTCTCGGTCTTTTGGTGACTGGGGGCGCAATATATCAGTGGCTTTGGTAAAGGAAAAGTATGTTTTAAAGAGAAGATAAAACTAGTCAATTTTAGAGGTAAGAGGGTTCTGTGATGGAAAGAAAATTATTGCTTGTTGAAGATGACCTTTTTTTACAGGATGGCTTGTCTGAACTTCTGCAGCAGGAAGGTTATACAGTTGACTGTGCCGGGACTTGTCAGGAAGCACGCGCTATGGTGGCAGTAAACACTTACAGCTTGATTATTCTGGATATTACCCTGCCGGATGGCAATGGCCTTGAACTTTGCCAGGTTTGGCGCAGCACAGGTATAGCTACTCCCATCCTTTTTTTAACGGCCAGAGATGATGAAATTCAAATCGTGCGGGGGCTGGAGGCAGGCGGCGATGATTATGTAACAAAGCCTTTTCGCGCCTTGGAATTGCTTTCACGGATACGCGCACTGTTAAGAAGGTATCAGCCTTTAACTTATCATAGCGGTGATTTGCAGGTTGACTTTCAAAAAATGAGTGTCTGCTACAAAGGGGAACCCTTATTTTTAACACCTACAGAATTTCAGCTGTTATCTGTTTTGCTGCGTAATAAAGGTAAGGTAATGTCTCGCAAAATACTGCTGCAAGCCATTTGGGATGATGAAGGTTTATTTATAGATGATAATACACTTTCGGTACATATTAGCCGCTTGCGGGAAAAGATTGGCGGTAGGCAAATTCGTACTATCCGCGGCATCGGGTATTGCTGGGAGGAGAAAGCATGAAGGCGCTAATCTGGCTTTTGGGTATTGCAGCTGCTTTAGGCGTTTACCTTGCCGGCGTAAGCAGCCCTGTAATCAGAGGCATTGGTATAATTGTATTTCTCATAGGCGCTGCTTCAATATTTTTTATCTTTTATTACTTAAAGCGTTATCAAAAAGCAGTCTATCTATTACAGCAACAAATTATGGATTTTTTAGAGGGAAGAATTAAAACACCAAAATTTAGTGTTAATGATGATTTGTTTGCACTACTTGAAAATGCCGTTGTGGAACTTGAAAACAGGCTTTTATTGGAACGCCATCAGGCAGTTTTGGCCGGTAAAAAGAATGCAGATTTCATCACAGATGTTTCACATCAGCTAAAAACACCGCTGGCAGCACTGAAACTGTATTGTGAGATGGATCAGTCAAAAAACTTAGGGGCACATACTCAAAAACAGCTGGTGCTGATCATTGAAGATAATGGCGGCGGCATAGCGGAAACAGAGCTACCTAAGTTATTTCAGCGTTTTTACCGCTCCACACAAACTATGGTAGGGGGTGGTGCAGGTCTTGGACTGGCCATTACCAAAACTATTGTGGAGAAACATCATGGCACTATTTATGCGGAAAACACAGCGCAAGGATTGCGTATGACCATCTGCTTTCCCCTCTTGGACGGGGTGCTCTCCATTGGCTAAGCTTACGAAAATGTAAGTTTAAAGTCAGGGAAAAGAAAGATTCATTTGCTATGCTGTTTTTAGAAGGGGTGAATGGTCATGCCAATTTTACGCTGTTTGCAGGTTAACAAAAAGTATGCAGTGGGCGAGAACACTGTACATGCCTTGCGCGATATTACCATAAGTTTTGAGCAGGGGGAGATTTGTGCCGTTAGAGGCCCGAGCGGTTCCGGCAAATCAACACTGCTGCATATTCTGGGAGGGCTTGAATATCCCACAACGGGAAAAGTTTATTACCAGGACGAAGATCTTTTTGCTTACAACGATAATCAGCTTTCAATCTTAAGGCGGCGCAGATTTGGTTTTGTTTTTCAGGCTTATAATCTAGTACAGGAACTGACTGCTTACGAGAACATCTTACTTCCTGTACTGCTGGATAAGAAAAAGCCTGATGAAAAATATTTGTCAATGCTGATTGAGATCTTAGGGCTGCAGCAGCGGCTTGATCATCTGCCCAGTGCACTTTCTGGCGGTCAGCAGCAGCGTGTAGCCATTGCGCGGGCACTGGCGAATAAACCGTCCATCCTTTTTGCCGACGAGCCCACAGGCAATCTGGACGGTAAAACGGGGCGGGAAGTGCTTTCGCTTTTAAAATATGTCAGTATTGAAATGGGTGTAACCTTAATCCTGGTCACACATGATTTACATATTGCCGAGCAGGCCGAGCGCATCATTCTGCTTGAAGACGGGTGTATCACAGAGGATAGCGGCCGGCGGGAGGTGTAGCAGATGAGTGCTAAATTCTCGCTTAGCTCCATTGCTCTTGGCAATATCCGGGGGAGGCGCAGGCAATATATACTGCTTACCGGTGCTATTGTGCTGGCTATATATTTTGTTGCCACTATGCTGCTCTTTGCCTCAACCATGTTTACTTCACTAAGAGAGCGGCACTATCAGCGCTTTGGTGAGCAGGATGTCATCATTTTTAATGCTGCTAGGGAGCCGCTGGCGGAACTAATGTCCAGCGGTATTTTAACTGATGATTATGGGGAAGCGGCAATTTATGGTTATGTGCTGCCGGATGGGCAAAGTAAAGCCAATGGATTTTCAGTGGCGGTTTTTGATGAAAATGCTCTGGCTTTAGCCCGTAAAGATTTGCTTGCCGGCAGACTGCCGGAGCGGGCAGGTGAAATTGCTCTAGAGCAAAGCATGCTGGCACGCCTGCGCACAGAGGCAGCTGTGGGAGATACCGTAACGCTTACGCTGGCAATCCCGGACGGTGTAAATTTTAAAGACTCCACTGTGCAAAAAAGCTTTAAACTGGTGGGTGTAGTCAGCGACAAGCTAATCTATTTGGACGAGTGGAATTCCGTTTTACCTGTCTATCGGGACTTTCCTGCCGGTATCCTCTCGGCGGCAGAAGAAATCACTCTCGGTGGTAAAACGGTGATTAATATTTACGGACGTTATGCCGCACCATCATCAGGCTTTAAACAGATGTTAGACTTTTATTTTAATCATGAAGAGCTGCAAAATGAAGGCAGCGAGCTGCCTTTTGAAGATACACGTTACGTGCTCTTGAGCGATAATTTCAGCGATGAAGATATTTTTATCACTTATCTATTTTTAATCATTATTGCTTTGGTGCTGGTTTTGGCGGCCTGCCTGGGGATTATTAATGCCTTTACTTCTAATTTAGAAGCGCGCAAACAGCAGCTAGGCCTGCTGCGGGCAGTGGGCGCCACCAAAAAGCAGCTGCGTGAAATTTTAGGCCGGGAAACGTCTCTTTTGGCGCTTTTCTCCATTCCCTTGGCCCTGCTCTTGGCCTCTCTTACGGTGTGGAGTCTGACAAAGGCAATGGGTGAGAGCTATATCTTTCGCCCCAATATTTTAGTGATCATTGGCGTGGCCGCAGCAGGCCTTTTATGCGTCAGGCTCGCTGCCTCTATTCCTTTAAGGGCTGCAGCCAAGGTGCCGCCCATGCAGGCCATCCGTAATGTGGAGCTTGCCCGCAAAATGAGAAAAAGCAAAATAGTAAGTCAGCAGCTCTTTGATGTGCCGCTGCTTTTGGCCAAGCGTAACAGGACACTCTATCAAAGTAAGCAGCTGGGCATAAAACTGTCACCATCGGTGCCATTCTGGAAATGTCTGTAGGCAGGAAACATCTTTCTGACTATTTTAATTCCTTTTATCCTGGTGTTGGTGATCTTCTGACCACTTCGGCAGGACTGCAGGCGCTTGGTTTTGACGTTCCTTACAATTACTTGGCCATCACCCTTAATGAGAGCCCGGATGCCGCCACGGAAGAATACCTGGAGGCTAACCTGGCGCAAATTGCATCACGTACAGCTGGAGTAGAAATGGTTTCCTTTGTGGCCCTTGCAAAAGAAAATAAAAGAATGGTGTATGGTATGCTAATCGCCGCCATTGCCATTATAATTCTCTTTTTTACCATCTGCGCCAGTATGGTAAATAACGCACTTTCAGCGCGTATTCGTGCCAGTAAGCGTGAAATTGGCACCATCAGGGCAGTGGGAGCATCACAGCGAGTAATCCTGCACTCATATCTGTGGCAGTTAACGGCCATGTTTAGCTGGGGCACAATTATCGGCATGGCGGTGGAACTGGCCTTATGTGGCTGGCTGCTGACATTTGAGCATATCGCCGCAGAGACACCTGTCCTTCCCACCTGGCAGCCGCTTTTATTTGTTACTTTACTCTTTGGCCTCTGCTACCTGAATATTCATGCCAAAATAAAAGGCATTGTCAGAGATAGTATCGTGGCCAATATTCGTGAGTTGTAAGGGGGGATAAACAATGAAAAAATATATTTCTTTGCTGATTTGTCTGCTGCTTATTTTTACTGCAACCTGCAGCTTTGCCGAGCCCGCTGTCGCCGGACCGGTTTTGGCTATTGATACTGTACATATTTATGAGGGGATGGAAAAAAGCTACGCTGATGGTTATCTTCCAACCATAAGCGAAGATGAAGCCATAGTAGTGCTACCGCTACTATCTACAGCCGCAGTGGGCAAACTTACAGTTACTGTAAATCTTGGTGATCCGGCCAGCAGCCCCTTTATTTATAAGAATTATAAGAAAGAGTTTACATGCAATAATTATGAATTTAACGGAGAGACAGTGGAGTGTTTTTTAATCCAGTTTGTTTTGCCCCTGAAGGCAGAACGCATCAATGGTACTTATCCTGTAACCTTCAGCGTCAGCGGCAAAACAGCTGCGGGTGAACAGCTTACACAAGATTTTCCCTTGTTTATTACCATCAGTAATGGTGTTAATCCGCACGCTCCTCAGCCTGAGCCTTTAGCACCTTCTCTGACACCTAAGCTAATGGTGGAAAGCTATCAGCTGGACAAAAAGTACCTTGCAGCCGGGGAGCGGGCAAAACTCAAAGTAACCATCCGCAACACCAGTAGTTCGCAAACAGCAAATAATATTAAACTTTCCTTTATCGAAAACAGCGGTGAGATATTGCCTGTGGGTACAGGTGCCAAGTACTGTAAGCAGATCTCCAAAGGTAGTACTTATACTTGGAATTTTGAAGTAGAGGCGATAACAACGGCACAGTCAAGACCCCATCTCGCTACTATTACCATGGAATATGAAGACAATCAGGGTAATGCTGTGAGTGCTTCAGATCAGATCATCATCCAAGCCCGACAGCCGGTGCGTCTGGAATATGAAGAACCAACGCTACCGCCGCGGGTAACACAGGGGGACACACCAACTTTTACCATAACACTGATGAATCTGGGCAAAAGTACCATTTATAATACACTGCTCAAGTTTGAGCTGCCGGGGCTGAGCAGTGGCGGCAGTGTGCTGGTGGGGACCATTGCACCGGGAACTTCTGCAGAAGGCAGGGCAAACTTCCGTATAGCAAAAGATGTGCTGGGAGATGTCCGGGGGACGCTTTTCTTAACTTATGAAGATGAATATGGTGAGAACTATGAAAAAGAAATTCCCCTTGCTACCACCATAGAAGAGAAAAAAGATATTTCCGTCCCAAAGGAAACAGAAACACCTGCAGCAACTTTTCCCAAGACGATAGTTATTGTTGTGGGCAGTATTGTACTGCTGGCAGTGGCTTATTTTGCTATTTCCCGCTGGCTGAAAGAAAAAAAAGCCAGAGAAGAAGATGAAATGAGATTATAGCGACTGCCATCTTATCTCTGCCAAACCTTTAATAGTTTCTGCCGGCCGTCCTGATTGGCGGCTTTTTTCTTTACAATGTAGATAAAAAATGATACTGTTTTAGTAATAAATGGTAAATTGGGCGGTGGTACTATGTACCTGGCAATTGAGAAGGTGACAAAATCTTACGGAGATATCCTCGCTGTTAATGAAGTGACGACTAAGTGGGAAAGCAATCAAATAATTGGCTTAGTTGGACCTAATGGTGCAGGTAAAACCACCTTGCTTAAAACTGTATCTGGTTTTCTAGAACCTAGTAATGGCAGAATCCTTCTTAATGGCAAGCGGGTAGCCATGGGAGCAGTTGCCTATGTGCCGGAGTTTCCTGATTTGTTTCCTGCTCTCAGCGTGTGGGAACACTGCAAATTCATAGCTTTAGCATACAGCATTAAGGGTTGGGAATTGCATGCTCAGGATTATTTAGAGTCCCTTCAACTGATGGATAAGCGGGATTCTTTGGTGGGTGAACTTTCCAAAGGAATGAAGCAAAAAGTAATGGTTGCTATCACCTTACTAAGAAAGCCTCCAGTTTTGCTAATGGATGAACCTTTCTCAGGTCTTGATCCCTTATCGAGCAGGGAGTTGCAGAAACTAATTGTGGATATTAAAGATCGTGAGCGTATTATCGTGGTGTCCAGCCATAATTTAAATACTATTCAAGCCATTTGTAATCGGGTTTTGATCATGAATCAGGGTTCAGTGCTTAAAGAGCAAGAAATGACTGATATTTTGGCTGAAGCTCGTGCAAAAGGTATTTCTACCCTGGAAGACTACTTTTTGGAGGTGACAGGGTATGGGGGCAGTTAAGGCTTTAATCTTCCTGGAATGGAGATTACTAACAAACAAAGTGAAAAATTACCGGAAGTATAGGCTGCAAAGTGCCTTTATTGTTTTGAGTTTCATCCTGTTTATCTTTTTGATGCTGACAATTCCGGGAGGGGTTCCGCTAGAATTCTCTGATACAATTATGGGTTATAGTGAACTAATAATAGGCGGTTTAATTCTGATCAAGATACTGCTCAGGCTTGTGATGGGCAGAAGGTTTCCTGTCAATATTATTGGAGACAGCCCTACCCTGTTATTATGCCTGCCTTTATCCAGCCGCAGTTTAGTAATATATTTTCTGTTTAAACAGTTATTATTTCAAGCTATTGGTGAGTTATATTTTGTATATTCTTTGATTTCCATTTTAGGAAAGGCTTTTCTTCCCCAGGGCTTCTTTTTTGCCTGGATAGGTTTTTTGCTGTTGGATATCTGGACAGCAGCTTTGTCCCTGCTATTCTATAGCATTAAGCGACGGTTTTTTGCAGGGGGATATAATTTATGGGCGGGTATTCTCGTTGTTCTGGTATTATTTCTAGCTTTCAGTGGCGCAGATCCGCAGACTGTTTGGGAAATTATTCATCCTCAGAACTGGTGGCCGGCAAAGGACTTTTACTTCTTAATTTATAATGTTTTTAAGACAGGTAATTTTTCTTTATGGTCATGTGCGCTAAGGCTGGTGTTGTTGAATATGGCTGCCTTGTTTTTAGCGTTGTTAAATTTAGAGTATACCCGTGAAGAAATTGCTGAGCAATTTTATCTCAGTAAGCAAAATAGAGATGAACAAAGCAAAATAGTTGATCCTGATGAAGCCATGCTTAAGTTTTTTGGTGCTAAGCGTCAGAGTTGGGTGGCAAACCGTTCATGGAGACCCGGAGTATGGGGCGCTTTGGTGTGGAAAGAGCTGGTTACCTGGGAGCGTCTTAAACCCATTGAGTTTAAATTTGGTGTAATTACGTCCCTTGCTTTTGGCGGGATTTCCGGTTTGCTTGCCTATTACCTTAAAATCCCTTTATCTATTA
Organism: Bacillota bacterium; assembly: GCA_012800215.1. Lineage (GTDB taxonomy): Bacteria > Bacillota > Dethiobacteria > Dethiobacterales > Dethiobacteraceae > JAAZIQ01. The sequence continues at coordinate 7,794 of JAAZJT010000002.1, forward strand.
TTCTGCTCTTTGCATTACTGAATGGATTAGGTGGAGGCAAGGCTTCTCTTGGCATATTTCACTCAATGATCTGTCAGCTGCCAGGAAGATGGTTAACTAAGCTTGCCGGTGTATCTATTTTACCTGCAGTAGAGGGAAGTCTTTATCATTTCATATCATTGGTAGCTGTGTCAGTAACACTACTTTTTCTGCAAGGTATTTCCGGCTTAGTTAGCGCTGTACCGCTACTGTTTTCTTTTTTGCTTTTACTGGTGCCGCTGAATTTTATGTTTATGATGGTTGGTGTTTTTTATTATCTCCTTAGCCTGTGCCTTGTGGGATTAATTAAAAAAAGTGTCAAAGTGCTGCCGGTTTTTCTTCACTTTGTCATTGTGATAGCTGTTGGTGAATATTACCAATGGAAGCCAGGTTCAGTAATATTGCTTGCTGTGGGGAGTTTATTTTTAGCAGGATTTTGGTTATGGAGTTCAAGTCGTTATCTCACTGCAAATTTCGCCAGAATACGTGAGTCATAACCACGACCACGATGACCATCAACATGAGGATCATTAATAAATCGGTAAGGTGAAAAAACGTCTCTACGTTTCCGGTAGAGACGTTTTTTAGGCACTATATCAAAAATGGTAGGGTGAGAGCATAATCATATTATTCCCTCTAAGCCTTGGCGGTCGAGGATAATAATCTGGCGTTGGCCCATTAAGCGAATTAGCCCCTGCTCCTGGAAGGAAGATAGTTTTCTGCTGAGAGTTTCCTGGCTCATACCTATTTGTGAGGCAAAGTCGCCCTTTGTCATTTGCAACGTAATTTTGTTATCTTGCTGCGAAAGCTGCAGTAAACTTTGGGCTAAGCGGTGTTCCACTGAATGCAGGCTGATATCTTCAATGAGATTTTCTGCTTTTTCTAATCTTTTACTTAATTCTTCCATGATTTTAAAGGCAATGGCAGGGTATTTTTTCATCAACTCTTTTAATTGTCTTCCCTCAATAATACACATGGTGGTTTTTTCGGTAGCCTCAGCATTATCTGTCATGGGCAAAGAACTAAAAAGGGCTAATTCTCCCATAAATTCTCCCGGCCCAAGTACACGAATTACTTGTTCCTTACCGGTAGGACTTAAGCGGGAAATTTTGACGCGTCCCTGATGAATAACGTAGAGTTTTTCCCCTTTGTCACCTGCAAAATAGACCATTTCTCCTTTGGACAAAGTTTTGCTGCTGGTGATGGCAGCCACTTCATATTTTTCGGCAGTTGAAAGGCTGCTAAAAATAGGAACCAGTTCAATACAGTTAGTAACCCCATGTTGGTGGCAATTGCACTTCACAAAATTTCCTCCTTGCAATACATTTACCCATTTTTTCCTTTTCTTTCGGCAGTAACTAGATGATCTTTTCTTCCTCAGCATAAATATATCCTGCAGCAGGATATTGAAAACTCACTTGTGTTACCTTAAAATCAAATCAACGATAAGGTATCCGGATACTCCGGTTTACTGTCCGAATGTGTTGATAATCCGTTATATAGTAACTATTTTGAACAGTAAGAAGAAAGCTTTCCTGAATTCTTAAAAAGAGTAATTAATTTTTATGTAGGTGATTAATTTGAAATACGCAGGAATTGCCGGTTCTTACAATAGATTTTATTCTGCTTTAAATTTCGACAGAGCGGGTCTATTCGAATTAATAAAGGATGTATACGGCTGCGGCACAGTATTATATCCCGGATGCTCTATTCATATAACGCCTTCTTTCTATTTTCAGCATGTTGTTTATGTCGATATCAGTGAAACAGCGAAGGAGTTTTTTCAGGAAAATCAAGCTATCTTGAGCATTGTAAACAGCAATAAAAAATATAAGCAGTCAGCTTATATGCAATTTATTCATAATGATTATACTAAGAAGCTTCCGCTAAGAGAAAACAACTATGATTTGCTGCTCTCAATCTATGCCGGAGGTATAACAAAATCTTGTAATAAATATATAAAGCCCGGAGGAATTATTGTATCGAACAACCATCAAAACGATGCTCAGCAAGCTTTAAAGGACTCATCTGTCAGATTGGAGGCACTAATTCGCAGGAAGGGTAAAAAATATCATATAGAAAATGGCACAGATGATAAAATGCTTAAAGCACTGCAGGGGCATAGTAAGCCGTTAAAAAGCATGAAGAATTCAAGCAGTGGGATGGAATATGTGGATAATGAATATTATTTTGTGTTTAGAAAGACGTATTAAGATGATGAGGTAACTATGATAATCCGAAAATATAAACCAAGTGACTGTGCTGTTATGGCAAAACTGTTTTACGATACTGTGCATACAATCAATGCCAAGGATTACACAGATGAGCAGTTAAACGTATGGGCAACGGGAAGTGTTGATTTGGAAGTTTGGAATAAATCTTTTACAGCGCATAATACATTGGTTGCAGTAATAAAAGGAGAAATTGTAGGATTTGCGGACATGGATCATACCGGCTACCTGGACAAGCTTTATGTTCATAAGGATTTTCAGCGTAGGGGTATTGCTACAGCTCTGGTAAAAGAATTAGAGATGTGTTCTCATCATAAGAGATGAAGTGGCTATATTTTTTAACCGGAAGGAATAATATGTTTAATCATTTCAATTCTATCCCCTCGAGCCATGTGGAGACGGTATAAAGTGAGTTTGACCGCCGATTAAGGTGCAGTGGCATCTAAGTCGGCGCTTTTTTTGGTTCACCATACAAAATCACATTGACAACTATCGATATGTTCGATATCATCTTAGTATATTGATAACCATTGATATCATTGATACATATAAATATGAAGGAGGTAATTTTATGAAACATTCATATGCAGATTATATTCCTGCATTAAAGGCTATGTCAGATGAAACACGGTTAAGGATTATTGACATGCTGTCATGTGGAGAAATGTGCGCATGTGAGATTTTGGAAGAATTCAGCATTTCCCAATCCACTCTTAGCTATCATATGAAGATTTTATCTGAAAGCGGCCTTGTAAATGCAGTACGTGATGGGGCTTGGATGAGATATACATTAAACAAGGAAAAAACAGATGAGCTTAAAACTTTCTTTGCATGCATAACAAGCGACAAAGAAGACTGTGCTTGTAAAACGTACAAAAATAAAAGATCCAGTAGTAAATGTTGTTAATTATGTCCTGAGTTAGAAGGCGAGGTTCTTAGAAGATGCAAATATTGAAAGCGATCTGGGATTTCTTCCAGAATCATATGCTGGGTATGAAATGGCTAAACGAATTAATCTGCAGTGGACTTAATTTATTAGGTTTGGACACAACTAATCGTTGGATTGGAAGCATTCAATTTTTTGTTTATGACGTTATCAAAATTGCCATACTCTTGTGTTTTCTGATTTTTGTAGTTAGCTATATCCAAAGTTATTTTCCTCCTGAACGCAGTAAGAAAATATTAGGGCGTTTTCATGGTATTGGGGCAAATTTGGCCGCTGCTCTACTAGGAACGGTGACACCATTTTGTTCGTGTTCATCAATACCGCTCTTCATAGGTTTTACATCCGCAGGTTTGCCTTTGGGAGTGACATTTTCCTTCCTTATATCCTCGCCTATGGTAGACCTGGGATCTCTTGTACTATTGATGAGCATCTTTGGTGCGGAGGTTGCTGTTGTATATGTTATCGTTGGCCTTATCTTAGCTGTAATTGGCGGTATAATTATTGAAAAGCTTCACATGGAGAAGCATGTTGAAAGCTTTATCCTTGCTGCTGGCAGCGTAGATATAGAATCCCCCGATTTAACAAGAAATGACCGGCTTGTTTATGCCAAAGAGCAAATGCTCTCAACTTTTAAAAAGGTTTTACCCTATATCTTAATAGGAGTTGGTATCGGCTCGCTCATTCATAATTGGATTCCTGAAGGATGGGTATCAACTGCACTTGGAAGTAATAATCCCTTTGGGGTAATACTGGCAACATTAATCGGAGTTCCAATGTATGCGGATATTTTCGGTACTATTCCTGTTGCAGAAGCTTTATTTGCTAAAGGTGCACAACTTGGAGTTATACTCTCTTTTATGATGGGGGTAACCACACTTTCCTTGCCTTCAATGATTATGTTGCGCAAAGCAGTTAAGCCCAAACTTCTGGCGCTTTTCGTTGCAATCTGTACAATCGGAATCATAATTATTGGTTATTTATTCAATGCATTTCAGACTTTGTTAGTTTAGGAGGTAATAAAGGATGGCAAAGCGATTAGAGGAGAAATCCTGCTGCCCTTGCGAGTGTGAAAATATATCTGAAAAGAAGATTGTTGTTGAATATCTCTATCTTGATCTTGAAACATGTGATCGTTGTGTTGGAACAGACAATGTACTTGATGAGGTCATGATGACACTTACTCCCGCACTGAGTATTGCCGGCTTTAAAGTAGAATATAACAAAATAGAGATGAAAACAGCAGAAATTGCAGAACAATACAAGTTTCTTTCCTCACCTACGATTCGTGTAAACGGTTATGACATTTGTCAATCTGTTGCAGAAAATAGCTGTGGTTGCTGTAGTGACATAAGTGGAACAGATGTTAACTGCCGGGTGTTTGAGTATAACGGAGAACTCTATGAGGTGCCTCCGAAAGAAATGCTTGCTGAAGCTATCTTAAATTCAATATTTGGGCAGGTTGAAACCGGTTGTTCATGCGGAGATTATAAATTGCCTGAAAATCTAAAAAAATTCTATGAAGGAAAGAAAAACTAGTAATCGATGAAAAAGTTGTTTCCTACGGCAAGGTGCTTAAAACTGAAGAGGTTGTTAAAATCCTGCAGCAGGTCAGGGGATAACAAAACGATTGGTGAATTCAACTTTCTTGAATTAGAGATGGTTTAATCATGAGTAAACTTAAAGTTGCATTTATATGTGTTCATAACTCCTGCCGCAGTCAAATTGCGGAAGCACTCGGAAAGCATTATGCTGTAGATGTATTTGAAAGCTATTCCGCCGGCACAGAGCTTAAAGGTAGCATTAACCCCGATGCTGTTCGTCTTATGAAACAACTTTTTAGGATTGATATGGAACAAACATAACGACCAAAGCTACTTGATGAGCTGCCAACTGTAGACATTGTAGTTACGATGGGGTGCAATGTGGAATGCCCATACCTGCCATGCAAACACCGTGAGGATTGGGGATTGGATGATCCCACAGGTAAGGGTGATGAGGAATTTAAAAAAGTAATCTCAACAATAGAAACAAAAATAAAAGAACTAAAAAACAGGCTAATTTGGCTTAAAAAATAAAAAATATATCTTGACATACAAGCTTTGAATTTAGTATACTGGTTGCAATTTAACTTTAAGCCAAAGATGATGAAAGGGACAAAAAGCATTGGTGCTTCGGCTTCAGAGAGCTGGATGGTGGTGGAAATCCGGTGCCGAAACAATGTCTTTCTCACCCTTGAGTTGTCGTATGAACAGCCTAGAGCTTAGTAGTATTCCGACCGGCAGGGCAAGCC
>JAAZJT010000175.1 GCA_012800215.1 Bacillota bacterium
AAAAGTTAACGGCAAAACTGTTACGCAAATGGGAGTTACTGTAGATCCTGCGGGGGAGACAATAAGGGCGGTAAAGAAGGAGCAGAAGGCGCATATCCACTGACAATGACGGATGCCGCAGGGCGTGAAGTGACTCTGGAGGCAAGGCCGGAGCGTATTGTTTCTTTAATGCCCAGTTTAACGGAAATTGTATTTGCTCTGGAAGCGGACGAGCGGCTGGTGGGAGTCACTTCCTATTGTGATTATCCGGAAGCTGCGAAAGAAAAGGAAGATGTTGGTGATCTGTTTAATTTAAACACAGAAAAAATCCTTTCTTTAGAGCCTGATTTAGTCTTGGTAGGCAAAAGTGAAACTTTGCAGGATTCAATGGAATTTTTAGAGGAAGCCGGTGTTCCCTACTTTGTAGTAGATCCGCAAACACTAGATGAGATTGAAGAATCCATTCTTACAGTGGCAGAATTAATTGATGCCAAAGAAGAGGGGGAGGCCTTGGTAACGCAATTACGGGCAGATCGGGCGGCTTTTGAAGAAAAAGTTGCTGCTATCCCTGCAGAGGAACGGCCTAATGTTTTTGTTTTGCTCGATACGGAGGCCCTTTACACAGTGGGTGATGGAGAATATTTATCCGAAATGATTACTGTGGCCGGCGGTAATAATGTGGCAGCTGAGATTGGTGCCGGTTATTTCCAAATCTCAGAAGAGAAATTACTTGAAATTGACCCTGATATTATCATCAATACTTTCCCCATGCGGGATCAAGTGATGGCTAAAGAAGCTTGGCAGGACTTGTCTGCCATTAAAAATAAGAGGGTATATGATGTTGAATCCAATGCGGTCTCTCGTCCCGGGCCTCGCTATGTGCAGGGCTTGGAAGAATTCTATAAGGTTTTTACAGCAAAATAAACTATGAACAGAAAAAATAAATTTTTACTATATTCGTTGTTGTTGTCTGTGCTCGTTTTATCGGTGGTATTGGCTACTGCCATTGGTGCGGTAGCCATCCCCCCTGGGGAAACTTTCCGCATAATTTTAGCACGCCTGACCGGGTTATTTACGGTTGCAGATATACCGACATCCACACAGTCCATTATCTGGAACTTACGCTTTCCCAGGGTATTATTAGGACTTTTAATTGGGGCCTCACTGGCCCTGGCTGGTGTTTCCTTCCAGGGATTACTGCGTAACCCGCTGGCCGATCCTTTTACCATTGGAGTTTCCAGTGGTGCTGCCGTAGGAGCAACTGTGGCGATTTTATTGCGTCAGGTATATCAGTTTAACTTTCCGCAAATGGTACCTCTTTTTGCCTTTGTAGGTGCCTTTTTGGCTATGTTTTTTGTCTATAATTTAGCAAAAATTGGCGGGCAGGTACCTGTTGTTACTCTGCTGCTGGCAGGCGTGGTGGTTTCCAGTTTTCTTTCTGCAGTAATTTCATTATTAATGGTTTTTGCCGGGGAAAATATGCAGGGCATTTTTTTCTGGCTGTCGGGGGGCTTAATAATGCGCTCCTGGACGGAAATCTGGTTTGTCTTGCCTTATCTGTTAATTGGTTCTGTAATTCTTTATACTTATGCCCGGGATTTAAATGTGCTTTTAATGGGAGAGGAAGCTGCCCTGACGCTTGGTGTTAATGTGGAGCGGACAAAAAAAATTCTGTTGGTCACAGCTTCACTGGTAACGGCAGCAGCCGTTTCCGTAAGCGGTATGATAGGATTTGTAGGTTTAATAATTCCCCATGCGGTACGCATTGTCACGGGGCCAGATCATCGCACATTGCTGCCTGCCTCGGCTTTGGTAGGCGCATCCTTTTTGATCTGGGCAGATGTGGTGGCTCGCACCGTTATGGCGCCGAAGGAAATTCCCGTTGGAATTATCACTGCCTTTGTCGGTGCCCCGTTTTTCATTTATCTTTTACGGAAGAAAAAAAGCGAAATACGCTTGTGAGGAAACTTATGAAAATAGAAATTCAGGATATTACATTTACCTATGGCAGCCATAAAATATTAGATAATATTACTTTTCGTATATCGTCCGGTAAGTTTGTGGGAGTCATTGGACCCAACGGCAGCGGTAAAACTACATTTTTGAAAGTGCTGTCGCGAATATTGCGGCCGACAGCAGGTTGTGTGACTTTAGGTGAACAGCTACTAGAGCAGTTTAGCCAAAAAGAACTGGCACGCACTATGGCTGTTGTTTCCCAGGATACTAACTCGGGCTATCAGTTTACAGTGGAAGATGTAGTGTTGATGGGACGTGCCCCTTATCTTGGGCGTTTTCAGTCTGAAAGTATTGCTGATTACGAAATAGTGCGGCAAGCGCTCGAAGTTACGGGTTGCAGTCACTTAAAGGACCGCTATATTACGGAACTAAGTGGTGGTGAGCGTCAAAGGGTAATGATTGCCCGGGCATTGGCTCAGCAGCCAAAAGTACTGCTGCTTGATGAACCCACTTCACATTTAGACATTGGTTATCAGCAGGAAATATTAGATTTGGTAAAAAGGTTAAGCACAACGGAAGGCATTACAGTGGTTGCCGTTCTTCATGACTTAAATTTAGCTGCTTATTATTGTCATGAACTGGTACTGGTTCAACAGGGTAAAATTTTGGCTTGTGGCTTACCCACAGAGGTGGTGACAGCCGAAAATATTGAAAAAGTTTATGGCACTCGCGTACTAGTTTCACCCCACCCGGTGTTTGGCACTCCCCAGGTTTCTTTGCTGCCTGGAATGTACCGCCAGAGCAAAACACAGCAACTTGATCATATCCATATTATCGCCGGTGGTGGCAGTGGTGGTGAATTAATGCGTGATTTGTGTGATTCCGGCTACTACGTGACGGCTGGAGTACTCAGTATTGGTGATAGTGACTGGGAGGCGGCGCGCGCTTTGAATTTGCCAGTAATCTCGGAGGCCCCTTTTTCCTCTGTTTCTTCTACACGCCACCAGGAACACTTAAAAATGCTGCAGAAAGCCCAAGCCGTAGTGTTGGCAGAAATACCTCTGGGTCATGGTAACCTTTTGAACCTGGAAGCTGCCTTACAAGCAGCCGCTGCTGGGATAAAAGTTTATGTGCTGGAAGAAAAGCCGGAACAAAACCGTGATTTCACCGGTGGCGAGGGGCAAAAACTTTTGAGGCAAGTAAAAGAACAAGGAATTCTCATTACAGAAAAAGCCCAGCTGTACCGGGCTTTAGCCGAGCAGCTCCGCTTAAATAGCTCGCTCGATGATCTTAGTAAAGAAACAAACTCTGCCAGCAGCGGGTAAATTGCATGCGGGTACAGCGGAAAACATTTGGCTTTTTCCGGGTAAGATTACTTATATTAATAAGCGGAGGTATAATGAAAAACGCAGAAAAAAAGGCAGCGGCCATTATGGTGCAGGGAACAGCTTCCAATGTAGGCAAAAGCGCTATTGCTACTGCTTTATGCCGAATTTTTTCCCGTGCCGGTTATAGAGTAGCACCTTTTAAAAGCTGGAATATGGCGCTTAACTCTTATTCTATGCCGGATGGCGGTGAAATTGGTCGTGCTCAGGGTGAGCAGGCGGAGGCAGCCGGTATTGAACCTACTGTAGATATGAACCCGCTACTGCTTAAACCAGGTGCTCCGGGGCAAACGCAGCTATTTGTACGCGGGCATTTTTATGGTAATGTCGGTTATACTCATCATTCGCAGGAAGCTTACCTTAGTTTTTGCCTGAAAGTAATCAGAGAGTCTTTTGCCAAACTAAGGCAGGAATACGAAATAATAGTTTTGGAAGGGGCCGGCAGCCCGGCGGAAATAAATTTAAAAGAACAAGATATTGCCAATATGAAAGTGGCAGAGTTAGCGTCAGCGCCGGTATTACTCGTTAGTGATTTAAGTCGTGGTGGAGCTTGGGCTGCGGCGCTGGGAACCGTAATGCTGCTGTCGGAAACTGAGCGCAGGCGTGTGGCCGGTTTTGTAATGAATAAATTCCGGGGAGATGATACATTTTTACCATCTGCCCTGAAAGTGCTTGAAAAGCAAACAAGTTTACCGGTTCTGGGCGTTGTTCCATATTTACAGGAGGTTAATCTGGCTGAGGAAGATGGAGTTTTTGACAATTCCGACAGCTTGTACGGTAAGCAAGAAGCAGCTACAACAGAACAGAAAGGGCCAGAGCGGTTTGACGCATTAGCTGATGCTGTAGAGAATGCGTTGGACATGCCTGCGTTATACAAACTGCTGGAACTGCCAATGGGAGGTCGCCTATGAGTGCCTTAATTATGATCCAGGGAACATCCGCATCTGCGGGTAAAACTTTTTTGTCTGCTGCGCTGTGCCGCCTATTGGCAGAAGAGGGATATAAGGTTGCGCCCTTTTGTGTGCAAAGCGGCAGAGAGATGGTACCCCTGCCGGGTGGCGGTGAAATCGGCTGGTCTCAGTATATGCAGGCGGAAGCAGCCGGCAGTACTGCGGTGTCAGAAATGAATCCTTTACTGCTTAAAACTATCTCTGATACTGCTTATGAAGTTGTGTTTTGTGGCAAAAATATGGGCGAAATGACGCTAAAAGAGTATCGCTCTTTTCTTTCCACTGCCTTTAATGAAATATGTGCTGCTCTGACTGTTTTGCGTCAAAATTATGACGTAGTGGTAGTAGAAGGGGTGAATACACCGGTGGAACTTCACCAGCCGGAATTAGACCTGGCAAATATGCGTTTGGCTGCTGAAATTAACGCTCCAGTATTGTTAGTCACAGATATTGACCGCGGTGGTATGTTTGCCTATGTTGTCGGAACACAGGCACTTTTACAACAGCATCAGCAACAGCTGATTAAAGGCGTGGTGGTCAATAGATTTCGCGGCTTCAAAGATAAATTGCAGGGTGGCCTTACAATGCTTGAGGAGTTAATCAAAAAGCCGATCATTGGTGTATTGCCCTACCTAAATAATATATCTTTGCAGCCTCCTTTAGTTATGTCAGCTGAAAACCAGAAAAATCGCCAGCAGGCTTATGTCTTACTAAGCCAGGCTTTACGAGAAAATCTTGATATAAAGTTTATCTTGGAGCTTATACAACAAAAAAAATAAATTGCTTATTTATGTGTAGTACTGCGCTTTAAACAAAGGAGGCAAACTGTCTGTGTTTAAGGAGAATAAGTTAGGTAAACTGGTTTTAATTACTGGCGGCGCACGTAGTGGTAAAAGCAGCCTTGCAGAGCAATTGGCGCTTTCTGCTGCAGGCCCTGCCACTTATATTGCGACGGCAGCGGTTTTGGATGAAGAGATGGCACTGCGCGTAAAGCTTCACCAACAACGCCGGCCGCAGAATTGGTCAACTGTGGAAGAAACCTTGGATTTAGTTGGTGCTCTGGCCAAAGTGCCGGAGAAAACAGCGACAGTAATTTTAGATTGTCTTACTATTTGGCTGACAAATCAGTTATTAAAAAATTACGATGAAGAAGATACCACTGAAAGTAGAATAGTGGCAATTGAAGAGAAAATTCAGGCTGAATTAACACGCTTTTGTGCTGCTGCAGCCGCTAAACCTTATCGCACTGTGGTGGTGACAAATGAAGTGGGCTGCGGGGTGGTGCCTGCTTACCCCCTGGGACGTGTTTTTCGGGATATAGCGGGGCGGGCCAACCAGCTAGTGGCGCGTGCTGCCGATTCCGTCTGGCTGGCAGTTTGTGGCTATCCGCTTTGCGTAAAAGCATATAATGAATGCTAAGTAGTGTTGTATGAGTGTCTGTGTGCAGTCAGGGAAAGGAGTTCTGTAATTGAAACGCTTTTTTTTAGCTTTACGCTTTTTAACAGTTTATCCTTTCGGCGGCGGAGAGGAAGTTAGCACGGAAGATCTGGCTGGCTCTGTTATTTTCTACCCAGTCGTAGGGGCGCTGATAGGATTACTGCTTTTTCTTTTTTGGCGCTGGGCACAAACTGTTTGGCCTGTGTTGCTGGCAGCCACACTTACTGTTGCACTATGGGAATTAATTAGTGCAGGCTTACATTTAGACGGACTAATGGATACATTTGACGGCTTAGGTGTGCGTGGTGATTTAGCTAAAAGACTAACGGTAATGAAAGATAGCCGTGTTGGCGCCTTTGGTGCTCAAGTTTTAGTTTTGTCGATGCTTTTAAAAGTACTTGCTGTGGCGGCCCTGGAGGAGAAAGCAGAGTTACTCATTTTTGCGCCTGTGGCCGGTCGTACGGCTATGGTAGTACTGATGGCAACATGTTGTTATGCTCGTGCCAGCGGTGGCCTGGGCAAAGTTTTTGTGGACCAGATAGGTTTAAGGCAGCTGATGCTGCCGCTTAGCCTGTACCTGCTGATTGGTTTTGCAATTCTTAGTTGGCCCCTTTTATACTATACTTTGAGTTTGGCAGCAGTACTATTTATTTTACGCTATTTCTTCCGCTTAAATTTCGGCGGAGTTACAGGCGATATCCTCGGTGCAGCTTGTGAACTGCTTGAATTAATTGTTTTACTGTTGGCACCATTTATGTATGTTTAGGAAAGAATAGCTGGAAGGAAAGAAGCATAATGAAATTAATCTGGGTGCGCCATGGTGAAACGCTATGGAATAACCAGTATCGCTTACAGGGTTTAAGTGATGTGAAGCTAAATGAGAAGGGTCTCTGGCAGGCAGAGAAGCTGGCTGATGCATTTAATCAGCAGTCGCTATCGCATATATTTGTTTCTCCGCTCTGCAGAGCGCAAATGTTTGCAGCACCGCTGGCGGCACGCCTGGGCGTGCAGCCACAGATCTGTAATGATTTGCGAGAAATATCATTTGGGCATTGGGAAGGACTCCGTTATGCTGATATGGATGCAGCGACGCAAAAGTTATACTTATCCTGGTGTAATGATCCCGTTAATTATACGCCTCCTGCAGGTGAAGCGATACAAACTGTCAGAGAACGTGTTGCTAATTTTATGCAGAAAACAATCGAAACCCTCAGCGAAGAAGAGGCTGCCGTAATAGTTACACATGGTGGCATTATTCGTGTGGCTGTAACTTTAGCTCTGCAAATGCCTGCTGCAGCAGCGGGTAGGCTGCAGGTAGATACTGCTTCACTTACTATCATGTACTATTACGGGGGATTGTGGTATCTGAGCAAATTAAATGATACTGCTCATTTACAGTAAACACAGGCTTGTGGGCTAAATACTGCGGGCTATTTCGTTTGCTCCCCAGATTGCTTCCAAAACCTTTGTTGGTTTTTGCGCATCACCAACAACATAATGTTCATAGCCTAATTCTTTTACCAGTTCCACTATTTCAGTGTTACTTTTTGAGCCCACAGCAATTACTACTGCTTCGCAATTAATCTCTTCTTTTTTGCCTTCCTTTTCTATGACGACAGAATTATCATTTATTTTAATTACGGCAGCATTGGTAATGATTGGCACCTGTTCACGTTCAATAATGCCAAATACATAAGGTTTAATATATATTTCTAAGTCTTTACCGACCTCACTCCCCCTGTTAATAACGGTAACATGTTTACCCTGGGCAAGAAGTACTTCCATTACTTCCAAACCGACAAGTCCGCCGCCCACCACGACCACATCATGAGCTTTAATAAACTGGTCACCGGTTAATACTGCCCTTGCCTCATAAACATGGGGTTTGTCAATGCCATCAATTGGCGGATATACAGGATCGGCTCCACTGGCAATGAT
>JAAZJT010000176.1 GCA_012800215.1 Bacillota bacterium
TTAGGTGTAAACTGTGAGTGATCCATAGTGATTCGCCTTTCTGTGTATGTTTTGTGGTAAAACTATTTTACAACAGAAATCGTCACTATGGATTCCTTATTAGTTCAACTTCATTTTACAATTCGCCTTATTTTTTATTAACAAAAAGAGGAGATAACTCCATAAAGAATAACAATAAGATGAGAGAGGAAAAATTCAAATATGCTGATATTGCCATTCAATTGGTATTGCTGCTTTAATAATTAACAGGTTGACGGTAACTGATGGCTTCGGCTAAATGTGCAGGTAGGATTTTTTTCTCTTCTTCGAGATCTGCAATGGTGCGGGCAACTTTTAAGATACGGTCATACGCACGCGCACTCAAGCGCAGCCGCGAAAATGCATGACGTAATAAATCGCGTCCTGCAGCATCCAGAGTACAATATTTATCTAAATGCTGTGGCAGCATTTCCGCATTATAATTAATACCCTCCTTGCGAAAACGCAGATACTGCTGTTTTCGTGCCCTAGCTACCCGTTTAGCAATATCCGCCGAAGCTTCACCGGTATGACGGCCGGCGACTTCTTCGTAACGCAAACGTGCTACTTCCACAAAGATATCCAGCCGATCTAATAAGGGGCCAGAAATTTTGTGCCTATAATTATGTATCTGTCGGTCAGTACAAACACACTCCGTTTCTTTATCTGTTAACATACCGCATGGACACGGATTCATCGACGCAAGTAACATAAATCGGGCAGGGAAAGTGTAAGCAGCCATCAATCTAGTAACAGTAACAAAGCCTTCTTCCAGTGGCTGACGTAAAACTTCCAAGGTTTCACGCCGAAATTCCGGTAGTTCATCTAGAAAAAGAATGCCGTTATGTGCCAAACTTACTTCGCCGGGGCGAGGGTTACGCCCGCCGCCACATAAAGCGGCAGGGGTTACTGTATGATGGGGACTGCGAAAAGGACGATCTATTAATAAAGCTGTAGTTTCCTGCAGTAGGCCTGCTGCACTGTAGATTTTAGTTGTTTCTAAACTTTCCTCTTCTGACATAGGCGGTAGAATTGAGGGTACGCAGCGCGCCAACATCGTCTTACCTGAACCGGGAGGTCCAGTCATAATCAAACTATGGCCGCCTGCTGCCGCCACTTCCAGGGCACGCTTTGCTCCCTCCTGTCCCTTTACTTCTCTAAAGTTTGCACTGGTAACATTAGGGGATATTTCACACTGTGGTAAAGTCGGCGGTGCCTGATGACCGGTAAGAATCGCCAAGACTTCTGTTAAGGATGTGGCACCAATAATATGTACACCACTCACCAGTGATGCTTCAGCAGCATTGGCTAAAGGTAAAAGAATATTATTATAACCGGCTGCCCGCGCAGCAATAACCATGGGCAAAACACCGCGCACTGCGCGTAAACTGCCGTCCAAAGCTAATTCACCAAGAATTACCCAAGGAATATTCTGTCTTTCCAGTTGCCCACTGGCCTGTAAAATTCCCAAAGCAAGAGCCAGATCGAGCTGCGGACCCTCTTTCTTTAGGTCGGCCGGTGCCAAATTTACCACAATACGCTGCTGGGGGAATTTGAGCTGACTGTTTTTAATGGCTGCCCGTACTCTGTCACGCGCTTCACGTACAGCTGTATCCGGCAATCCAACAATATCAAAGCTGGGTAATTGTGCAGAGAGGTAAACTTCCACATCCACCATTTTGCCTTCAATACCCAAAATGGTGCAGCCGTTCACTCTAGCAAACATCTAACCACTCCTGCTATTTTCTTCCATTATATGGCAAACATTTGTTCGTGTCAAGATTGTTTATTGCAAATAGTTATAGGGCTAGGCACTATATCCTGAAAGGAGTTGCTCCATGAAAAAGATTATTATTATTTTGCTGCTCTGCAGCTTGCTGGCTGTAGGAGGTTATTTGTACAAACAACAAGCAGAAAATACTATAGCACACAATATAGAAGTTTTCTTCGCCATGGCAAAGGATGGCGACAGCTCAGCCGGTAACTATCTATCACCAAGCTATACTCAACAGGAAGAACTTCTAACGGCATTGCAGACAGACAATTTATTATCTTTAGAAAAAGTAGAGCAAGTACGCTTACGCTCCATTAATCGCGCCTCTGCCTTAATTACATTAAAAGCAGGAGATAAACTAAAATCTGTTACCTTAGAAGTAAACCGCAACAATGGTCAGTGGCTTCTAAGCAGTTTACCAGCATTAAAAATTACATCTTTGGCATTGGTTACAGAAGCTGCAGGAAATACTGTAAAACTATTAACAGCAGAAAATAAACAAATTACCTACCAAGCAGAAGTAGCTTTAAATCGCGGCGAAGCAGGTTTTGCAGTAAGCTTCGATGATGCACTAATATACTTTAAGCGACTGCCAACAATTAACGTCACAAAACTATTAACACATAACAACCAAAAGCTGGAAGGAGAAAATACAGGTTTTCATCGACTATCCTCCAATGTCATTTATTTTCAACCAAAGAATGATAGTTATATAATTGCTGATAGTGGCTCTGCCATTGTTGGGATGCAAAACCTGACACTTTACCTAGAGGATGAAGAAATACGAGCCGTAATGCTGCCGCAAAAATTTGTGCCGGAGAAAATTCGTGTCTGCCTAAATACCACTGATTTTACCAGCATCAGCCATTCTACGGCTGTCTTATCTGCCACCTCAGCCTTTACCTTAACGGAGAAAGTTACAGGCAAACAACTGCACTTTAATGCAGGCGATAAATTAACCTTACAACCCGGCAGCAACGGCATCACTGTAAAGTTTCCTTCCGGAACAACTCAAACTTACCAAAACAGATTGTTTATTACCCCGAGTGGCGGTGGCCGAATCCGAGTTGAGAGTATTCGCCGCGGCAGTCCTGCTTTTATTCCTGCCTACAGCGGTCATTTGGAGGTAAGCTTGCATAATGGCTCGCTGCTCCTGGTCAATGAAGTCCCTTTGGAAAATTATCTCTACTCTGTGGTTCCCAGCGAGATGCCTGTCAGCTTTGGCGAAGTGCCACTGCAGGTACAAGCAGTGGCAGCCCGCTCTTATGCCACCGCAGCAATTTTACGTAGCGGATTTCGTTCTTTTGCTGCTCATGTAGATGACAGTGTTTCCTCACAAGTTTATAATAATGTTCCTGAATACGAAATTAGTACCAAGGCTGTTAACCATACAAGGGGAAAAATTGTTAAATATCAGGATGATATCGCTGATACGCGCTTTTTCTCCACCTCCGCGGGCATCACAGCCAATAATGAAGAAGTCTGGCATGATAACAAAAGCGGTGCTTTTCCGGGCGTATCGCTGCCCTATCTGACTTCGGCACCACAATTACGTTCAGGAACAGTGCCTCAAGTCAGTACGGAAGCAGGAGCGCAGGCTTTCTTTACTGCCGCTCACTGGGACAGCTATGATAAAGCTTCACCCTGGTTCCGCTGGCAGGTAGAAATGACGAGAGATGAACTAGAAAATGTTATCAACCGCTATTTAGCAGGGCGCTATCAAGCTCAGCCAGATTTTATACTGACTAAAGAAGGCAATAATTTTGTCAGCAAGGAAATTGGTGATAATCCATTAGGAGAATTAAAAGATATCAGGGTAATACGCCGCGGTCAGGGTGGCAATATTATGGAATTAGAAATTGAAGGCAGCCGCGGCACATATCGTATTCTAAAGGAATATAACATCCGTTTTACTCTCCGCCCACAAAGTGACGTTAAAGACATTATTTTATTACGTCACGATGGTTCCAAACTGATGAATTATAGCATTCTCCCCAGCACCTTTGCTGTCTTTACTATCCATCGTGATAATAATAAGCAAATCCAATCAGTGCTCATCCAAGGAGGCGGTAACGGTCATGGTGCAGGCATGAGCCAATGGGGCACCCGCGGTCTTGCTGAAGACGGTTTTACGTATGAACAGATTTTGCTTCACTATTATCCGGGATGCACCATAGAAGATATTTATTAGTGAAGGCTAAATTGCATTTTCCCTTTCAGCAGACTATAATGAAAAAGAAAAGAAATTGGGGGACAAAATATGCTTACACAAATACAAAATGATGTGAAACAAGCTATGAAAGCCGGTGAAAAGAAAAAAGTAACTACGCTCCGCATGTTAATTGCGTCCATAAAAAATGAGAGCATTAACAAACGTGCTGATTTAAATAATGAAGATATTATTGCTATCATTCAAAGGGAAATTAAACAACGCCGGAACGCCTGCGAGGAATTTAAAAAAGGTGGCCGAGAAGATTTAATCCGGGAAAATGAAGCTGAAATTTCTATTTTAGAAGCCTATTTGCCCCGTCAGTTAAGTGATGAGGAATTGGCAGCTCTGGTACGCCAGGTTATTAGTGAGGTTAATGCCGTTTCTGTCAAGGATATGGGCAAGGTGATGGGCAAACTGATGCCGCAGGTTAAAGGCAAAGCTGATGGCACCAGGGTACAACAGGCAGTCAAAGATGCATTGCAGTAATAAACAGAAAAAATAATAAAACGGAGGCTAGCTGCCTCCGTTTTATGTTTGCCTGTTAGTATTTAAAAAAGACATGTGAGCCAATGGTTGCGGTAACTGGGTGGCTGCGTACCCAGGCATTGCTTGTTTTAGCCGGATTGTAAAAACCGGTCGCACCACCTGTGGGATCCCAACCTTTTAAAGCCTCACGGACAGCGCGTTTAGCACTTTCTCCAGCCGGCAAATTAATACGGCCGTCTAAAACCGGGCTATATTGATAACGACCGCTTTCCACCTGGTATACAACACCACTTATCGTATTAGGATAAAGATCACTTTCTAGCCGATTAAGAATTGTGGCTGCTACCGCCACTTGACCTTCAAATGGCTCACCAGCAGATTCAGCATGTACTAAACGGGCAAATAAATCAAGTTCAGCTGCTGTAAAATTAAACTCAGAAGTTGCCATCGCAACTTGCGGCATAGCTTCTACAGTATCTGCTTCCTTAGCATTCTCTGTCGGCACGTTATCCAGCATTTCTTGCATTCTTTCTAAAGTTTCCCCGCCCAAAACACCATCAGGTTCTAGGTTTTGATCCTTCTGGAATTCAATCAGGCTACCATAAGTCAAGGGGCCAAAAACACCATCAACTCTTCCCTCTCTGTAATCATTATCATTGAGAAATTGCTGCATAACAACAACATCTGCCCCACGGTCACCTATTTGTAATTCACGCTCACCAAACTGCAATGTTTGGGCAGCTGCGCCTGTAAACAGAGTAAAAATAGAAGCAAACACAATCAAAATTGCAATTATTTTCTTATTCATCATTTGTACCTCCTTAAAACACTAAAATTGTTTTTATCTTATTACAAAAATAAATTCGGCTAGCTTGTATGTTGATTATGATAACATGTTATGTAAACTTGTGCAAAAGCTAAGAATCATCCTCAGGAGATAATAAGCTGCCAGAATAAAAAGCAAAGGCAGTGCAACTAGGGTCTTATTTAAATACTTTAGTATCCTGCCTTACCCGCATTAATGGAAA
>JAAZJT010000177.1 GCA_012800215.1 Bacillota bacterium
GTGATAATGATAACAGTCATGCGCTGTTGCCTCGATGTATCCTGCAGCAGTTTTAAGATAGCTTTGCCTGTCTGATAATCTAAAGCACCCGTTGGCTCATCACACAAAAGCAGTTTAGGGTTCTTTGCTAAAGCTCTGGCAATAGCCACACGCTGCTGTTCCCCGCCTGATAACTGTGAGGGGAAATTATTCATTCTGTCTTTAAGACCCACCATTTCTAACACATCATCAACAGGTAATGGATTGCGGGAAATCTGGCTGGCCAGCTCCACATTTTCTTTGGCTGTCAGATTCTGAATTAAATTATAAAACTGAAAAACAAAACCAATATCAAAGCGTCTGTATTCAGTGAGCTGTTTACTGTTATATTTTGAAATCTCTCTACCATCCACTATGATACTGCCTGCATCTAATTTATCCATGCCACCAAGTAAATTTAACACTGTAGTCTTTCCTGCTCCCGATGCCCCTACTACTACAGCAAAATCGCCCTGTTCTATTGAAAAACTAACACCATCCAAAGCGGTGATTGTTACTTCCCCCATTTTATATTTTTTCACCACATTGCGTACTTCTACAAAAGCCATGCTCCAACCACCTTATATCTATACTAATTTTATTTTATCACTGACTAACCGTTAGTCAATAAAGAAAAGGCCTTTCACCAAAGAAAGACCCTCTTCAAGTATAATTGTTTTCTATGGGATTATTCCCAGTGCAGAAGACGTCTTTCCCCTTTAATATTCGTTATCTCTGTTATATCTTGACTTAGCTCAAGTACTCCCCGATACTGACCGGAAGAATCTCGCAGGGCAAAATACTGAATCAGAATCTTTTTCCCCTGGGCCTCAAGCCAAAAGGTAGCATGATTCTGCTTCCCGGCACGAAAAGCATTAATAATTTTCTCAACAGTATCTATGCTTTGCGGGGGGTGACATTTTTCCACGTCGCGGCCAATTATTGCCGGCGAACGAGGAAATATCCTGTCTTCGGGTTTGGTGAAAAACCTGACTTTATTGTTTTCATCCACAAAAGTTAAATCCAAAGGGAGTGTATTAAGAATCATTAAAATCTGTTCCGGTTCCAAAACTCCTGTTTCTGTATGCAGCAAGCCATCACTGAAAAAGTTATCCTTTATTCTTTTTTCTTCGGCATAATTGTCCTGGGCATCCTGAGGCTTATTGATAAAGGGGAATTTATATTCCAGGCTCTGGATGTGCATTTGCAGCCACTCTTCTTCAGTAAGACTTTCACTGGCCACTGGGAAGAGAATTAACTCTTCTTTTTTCACAAGCCCATGCATTGCAAAAATCATCTTCCCCACCATCTCATTAAGTTTATCTTCTCTGCATTGCTTACTCTTAAGATAAGTAATTAGCAATCTAAGTTGCTCTTTTATCTTTTCATGTAAACCCCACATAATTGTTAGCCCTGAAAATTTTTCCATTTTATTTTCCAGTAAGGGGAATAAAATATTTTCTTTTTTTTCATAGTGATGTTTAAATTTCTGCAGTTCAATAATTTGCGGCAGCAATGCAGCTTGTTTAACAGACAAATCTTTTTCATTTTTTATAATTTTTTTGATGCTATTGAGTCTAACCAGCAGTGCTTCATTTTCCCCTCTCAGATAATCCAAAAAACTGCTTGCAGCAGGTTTTTCCCACTGGTAATTCACTAAACTATTATAGAAAACATTAATTACTTTATCTAAAACAACTAATATTTCTTCAACATTAAAACCTTTTACTAGTTGCTGGTGGAAAATAGTAAATACCTCTTGGGGTGTGACACTCTCAATTTCCTTTTTATATGTCTCATAGAGTTTCCTGCCGTTCTCCTGCTGTAAAAGCCCCTGCACATACCTAACTAACCGCTTTACCTTTGGCGTTAGAACAGTTTTATCCATTGTGTCTTTCACTCCTATACTTGTCACTTAAGAACTAGAGGTAAGTATCGGTAAATTTAAGTTTACCTTAACAATTTAAATTTATTATTTCTCCAGGCTATTGTTTACCCCTTTACATGCAATTTTTTCTGATACATCAATATCCTTTGATTAAGGAATTGCACGTGTGACAAGGAACCGTCCCCTGTCACAACCATGTCACATACAGTTACAAAATTGTAACAATACTGAAATATTTTATTGCAATAAAGTATAAAGAAAGTTATAATAAATATTGAATTTACATAAAAAATTAAAGGAGGAAGAACCGATGACTAAGAAGCTAATTGCTCTTCTGCTGGCTGTCATGATGTTATTCTCCCTGTCAGCTTGCAGCAGAGACAATGGGCAAGGCGGTGAAGGCGAAGGGGAAGCTGAAAATTATAAAATCGGTATTATTACCGGTACAGTTTCTCAAGGTGAAGAAGAATACCAAGCTGCTCAGAACTTGAAAGAAAAATATGGCGATAAAATCGTCACAGCTACTTATCCTGATAATTTCTCCACAGAAACCGAAACAACTATCGCTAACGTTGTTTCCTTGGCTTCTGACCCAGATGTTAAAGCTATTGTCTTTGTACAAGCTGTACCCGGTGCAGCTGCTGCCATTGACAAAGTACGTGAAACCCGTCCGGACATGCTTTTTATCTGCGGTGTTGCGGCTGAAGATCCGGCAACCATCGCCAGCAAATCTGACATTGTAATGCTGGTAGACGAAATTTCCATGGGCCGCACAATTCCCGAGAAAGCAGCAGAAATGGGCGCAAAAACATTCATTCACTATTCCTTTGCCCGTCACCTTTCCTATGCGACTATTGCTGCCCGTCGTGAACTGATGATTGAAACTTGCAAAGAATTAGGCATTGAATTTGTTGACGTAACTGCTCCAGACCCCACCAGTGACGCCGGTGTTTCCGGTGCACAGCAATTTATCCTGGAAGATGTACCTCGTCAGGTAGAAAAATACGGTAAAGATACTGCTTTCTTCTCTACCAACTGCTCCATGCAAGAACCACTGATTGCCTCTATTCTGGAATTAGGCGCAATTTATCCGCAGCAATGCTGTCCAAGCCCTTACCATGGCTATCCTGCAGCTTTAGGCATTGATGTGTCTGGCCATGAAGGTGATGTTCAATACATGCTTGACTCCATTAAGGAGAAGTTAGTTGATGCAGGTCAAGAAGGCAGAATGTCTACTTGGGCTGTTCCCGTCAACATGTTAATGATTGAAGCCGGCGTTGAGTACGCCATCGAGTTCTGCGAAGGAAAAACAGACGGTGCCTTTGATGAAGCTGTTTTCACTTCCATCGTAGAAGAACTGGCAACAGAAAAAGGAACAGCTTGTGAGCTCAGCAAATACGAAGATGGAGATGTTAAACTTGATAACTTCTTCATGCTCCTTTGCGACTTCCATGATTTCAGCAAATAAATTTTGAGCCATCGGCTGAGAAATTCGCCGGCTTGGACGGCAAGCCGGCGAATTTTTATATCAAAAAATCTTATTACTTTATTAATTTAGAAGAGCGGGGGTGGACATTTGAGTGCCCATTTTTTATTAAACATGAGAAATATTTCAAAGGAATACGATGGCAACCAAGTTCTAAAAAATGTTACTTTACAAGTTAAACCCGGGGAGATCCACGCTCTAATCGGCGAAAACGGTGCCGGTAAATCAACTTTGATGAATATTCTTTTTGGTATGCCGGTCATCCATTCCACTGGCGGTTTTGAAGGCACAGTAGAAATAAACGGCCAGGAGGCGTTAATAGATTCGCCGCATAA
>JAAZJT010000003.1 GCA_012800215.1 Bacillota bacterium
ACTGTACTGATAGTACCTATTTACAACCTGATAAATCACTCCGGAAAGAGTATTAGGATATTGCGGGCTGTCCAACCGGTTAAGAACGGTGGCTGCTACGGCAACCTGCCCTTGATAAGGCTCACCACCTGCCTCGGCGTGAACTAACCTGGCAAGCAAGTCCAGTTCACTGGCTGAAAATGTTCTTCCACCCCGTCCCGGTAGAGAATTTCCCGTGGTGGGTATTAATAACTTTGCACCAGCATTAATCAAATTAACATTAGTGATGTTATTAGCTGAAGCAATGGCTGCAACTGTTGTTTTATAGGCACGTGAAATTAACCAAAGTGTTTCACCCGGTTTCACCGTATGCACAACGGGTTGTGCCTCCTTGCCCGGAATTGATAGAGTTTGTCCTACTTTAATATAATTAACATTTTTAATCCCATTCTTTTGGGCTAATGCAGCCACAGTTGTGTTATATCGCTGAGAAATAGACCACAAAGTCTCCCCGGGCTGCACAACATGACTTGCCAAAGCTTGTCCTGATAATAGCATAATTATAAGAATTGTTACAATTCCCACAAAGCTCTTCTTCAAGATATGTACCTCCTTGTACAATTATTTTATGTTAACTAATATTATAGGGACACCCCCCTTTTCCCGCAAACCTACTAAATACTGCAGAAGCGTGCGCCTGTTAAGCATTCTTAACATTTATTAAGCACCCTTCATATTTCACACATTTTTTCGGTCTTGGTAAATTTGGCCTTTCGCCAGGTAGTCGTATAACAAATGCCCAAAACTGAAAGCATCGCAAAAGTTATCCTGGCAAATGAAAAAAAATACGGCTGGCTGCACAAGGCATACCAGCCGGTCGAACAGCAACACAGGGGTTGCCAATTTAAATGTTAACATAATTATACATTTTTGTAAACTTGAGTAATTATTAAAAATTGTTAATGTTAGAATTCAGGTAGGATTTACTAAATATTAATTGAATAAATTGTATTATTATGTCTTTTTTAGCCTTTATCATCGTCTAGGAGGAAGCCCATGGTCTCATCAGTTCCACAGACGAATCCCAGCAAAAAAATTAAAGCAAAACACTTAGGTTTATTACTAGTGTGCTTATTATTGTTAGTATTTTTTTTATCACGTGCTGCCTTCGGCAGTCATACTTTATTTATTAGCGAGATTATGAGCAGCAACCGCTGCACCATTCGTGATGAAGACGGAGATTACTCGGACTGGATTGAACTCTACAATTCAGGCACAAATGCTATAGACCTAACCGGTTATTGGCTGTCAGATGATCCTACTAATCCGTTAAAATGGGAGTTTCCCGCAGTAACAATCAAGCCAGGTGAATATTTACTTATTTTTGCCTCAGGTAAAGACCGCAAAGATCCAGAAGGACCATATTTGCATACTAATTTTGCCATCAGTTCAGCCGGGGAAACTATTGTTTTAAATTCAGCCGATGTCAGACCCATTGATAGTGTGGAAATTGGTCCCCTCTTTTCTAATATCTCACTGGGACGCAACAATAGCAAACGTGATGAATGGCTCTATTATTTTGTTCCCACACCAGGAGCAGCAAATCACAGCCAGGGCTATAAAGAGATTGAGCAGCAACCGGCAGAAAATATCAATGTTATTATTAATGAATTTATTACTGCCAATGAAACTTCCATTATGGATTCTGATGGCGATTTGGTTGATTGGATTGAATTTTATAATGCCGGCGACACCGCACAAAACCTTAAAGGTTTCTGGTTATCAGACAAAGCAAATAACCCATATAAATGGCAGTTTCCGGAAATTATCCTGGAGCCAGGGGAATATCTCCTTGTCTATGCCTCTGGCAAAAATATTACCAGCAATAAAAATAACCTACATACCAATTTTAAGCTTAACGATACACAAGACCAATTAGTATTTAGCGACCCCAACGGTTACCTGATTGAAAAAATAAATATAGAGGGCATGATTCGCAATGTCTCTTTTGGGCGCAACCCTGAAAACCTCCAAGAATGGCTGTATTACCCGGCACCAACCCCTTTAAGCGCTAACAATAGCCAGGGATTTACCAAGCTTTCTGGAAAAGAATTACCCACAAGCTACAAACTGCATCTTAATGAAGTACAAAGCCAAAACATAGGCACCATTCGAGACGAAGATGGTGATTTTTCGGATTGGATTGAAATTTATAATGCCGGTGATAAAGAAGTTAATTTAGAGGGTTTTTATTTATCTGACCAGCCTGATAATCCTTTTCGTTGGGAATTTCCCTCTGTCACTATTGATCCCCAGAGCTATCTGTTAATCTTTGCTTCAGGCAAAGACAAAAAAGAAAACAAAAAATATTTACATACTAATTTTAGCCTGGCGGCTAATGGCGAAATAATACTTCTGACAGCCCCCACAGGTGAAGTGCTGGACTCCTTGAACACAGGCAAATTGGAAGCCAATATCTCTGCCGGACGCTACCCTGATGGCGGTAGCGAAAGGTTTTTTTTTGACAAAGCCTCACCCGGAGCGGGAAATGCCTCCACATATCGTACAGGCCGGGCACCACAGCCTCTTTTTTCTCAAGAAGATGGCTTTTATGATCAAGCCATTACAGTTACATTATGCTTAAGCAGTCCTGTGCCCAATGCTGCCATTCATTATACACTGAATGGTCAAGAGCCTACCGCCGCTTCCCCTCGCTACGAAAGCCCCCTGGTTATAGATAAAACAACAGTAGTCCGGGCTAAAGTATTTGCAGAAGGTATGCTGCCCAGTAAAACTGTAAATAAATCTTTTTTTATTAATGAAGATACCGAGCTTACTGTTATTTCTATCTTTATGGATCCGGAAGATTTATGGAATCCCCGCAAAGGCATTTATGTCCTGGGAAATAATGCAGCCAAAGAGTTTCCCCATGTGGGAGCAAACTTCTGGCAGAATTGGGAGAAGCCTATTCATTTACAGTTATTTGAACCTAACCGCAAACTC
>JAAZJT010000178.1 GCA_012800215.1 Bacillota bacterium
ATATGGTGCAGGAGCTTTCCCGTGATGTAGGTATCCCACAAGGACTTTCTGCCCTTGGTTTACCTAAAGAAGTTATCCCCGAATTAAGTAAAAATGCCATTAACGACGCTTGTTTTATTACTAATCCACGAGATGTGGATGTTGACGGGATCATGAATATTTTCTACCAAGCCCTATAATTTTGCTAAGGAGAAAAAAGATGGTTATCACCAATAAAGCTATGTTAATTGAAAAATTAACTGGGATTCACAGCTCAAAAAAATCTTATTATGTGGAGCTTAAGCAGAAAATAAAAGAGTTATCCCAAAAAAATATTCAGTTGGAAATTATTAATCAGCTGGCAAAAAGCATTGGCGTTAATATGTCTTTACATGAAGTAATTGAAAATTTTATTCCCAAGATGCAGGAACTTGTATTTTTTGAGATTCTTAGCCTTTATATTGTGCAAAGTGATGGTCAGATTCAGCAGTTTATTTTCTATCAAGATGAACAGCAGGAAAAGAAAATCAAAGAAAATGTGCTAAAAAAAGACCAACTGCAGGCAACAGATAAAAATGCTTTACTTAAAGATTTATCTCAAGTTTTACAAGAGCAAAAACCCTTAATGCTTAACGGCCTTTCTGTTGCTTTACTCCCTGAGGACGCTGTATTAATCAGGCAGTCCAAGCTTTCAAAAGTAATGATTCCTCTGTTGGTCAAAGAAAAGACTATTGGGGTATTGGAGCTCATCAGCAGCCAGGATTTTGATCAGGAGTGCCTTGCCTTCATTGAGCAAGTGGGTGATCAACTGGCTGTCTGCCTGGAAAATATGCATTTATATAATGAAGTCTGGCAGCATAAACAAGAATGGGAAGTTACTTTTTCCGCGGTAACTGATTTACTTATCTTTATTAATGATTCCTTTGAAATACAGAAAGTTAACCAAGCGGCTAAAGATTTCTTTACTCTAAAAGAAGAAGAGATAATTGGGCAAAAATGTTATAAATTACTTTATGGACGAAATAGTAAATGCAATCCCTGTTTGGGTGAACAGGTAATGCATACTGCAAAAACTGCTTATTCGCAAGCGCGCACTCGCTATAACCGCATTCTTGATATTTACGTTTATCCTGCTTACACTGATGCGGATAATCCTTATGGTATCACCTATTATGCTAAGGATGTCACGCGGATTGTTGATTCTATTAAATTTGTTTCTCTTGGTGAAATGTCAGCCGGCGTAGCTCATGAACTTAACAGCCCCCTGACAGCAATTGTGGGTAATTCGCAGCTTTTGTTACGCGAAACTGATCCTGATAATCCCCATTATCAACTGGTGAAAGATATTCAATCCTGCGGCGTACGCTGCCAGGGCATTATTCGAAATCTGCTTACTTTTTCTCGTCAGGATGAACTTACTTTTGAATGGATAT
This sequence comes from Bacillota bacterium, assembly GCA_012800215.1. Taxonomy (GTDB): domain Bacteria; phylum Bacillota; class Dethiobacteria; order Dethiobacterales; family Dethiobacteraceae; genus JAAZIQ01. Next base: position 1,413 of record JAAZJT010000178.1, read on the forward strand.
ATTTAGATCAAGTTTTTAAAAATGCTTATTCCCTTTTAGCATATCAAATTGAGAAAAGTAAAATAAAAGTTAAACAAAATATAGAGGGGCCGCTGCCAGCTATTTTAGGCAATGCCCAGGGTTTAGAGCAGATTATTATTAATTTGTTACTTAATGCTAAAGATGCCATTGAAGGTAAATATGGTAAAGTAGAGGCACAGGAAAAGGGAGAAATAGAAATCCGCACCCGGGTACAGCCTGGCAAGTTTGTTGCTTTGGATGTGATAGATAATGGCTGTGGTATTGATGCAACTACCATTCCCCATATTTTTGACCCATTTTACACCAGCAAAAAAGTAGGAAAAGGCACAGGGCTGGGGCTTTCTGTCAGCTTGGGAATTGCCCAGTCCCACAATGGCTTAATTGATGTGGAAAGTACACCGGGTGAAGGCAGTAGATTCAGCCTCATTTTACCTATTGCCAAGGCAGAATAAATACGGGTTTTTTATAAAGGGGAGAGGTAAGTAATGCCCACAACAGCACAGTTTTTAGTTGTCGATGACGATCAGGAAGTGTGCAATTTTTTTACTTATTTGCTGAAAAGCAAAGGCTACCAAGTGGAAACAGCCAACACAGGCAGGGAAACATTTGCCAAGCTTAAAAATTTTCAATTTGATGCTGCCCTTGTGGATCTGAAGCTGCCGGACAGTGACGGTATTGCTATTCTTAAGCAGATTAAAGAACAGCAGCCCGAGTGTGAAGTAATAATTATTACTGGCTATTCTACCGTTAAATCAGCCATTGAGGCTATCCAATATGGTGCTTTTGATTATGTGGAAAAACCTTTTGTTAATATAGAGGAAATGGAAAAGCTGCTGGAAAAGGCGCTAAGTGTCCGGGCTCAACCTCCTGAATCCATCATTGAAGAGGCAGGTTTAACCTTTATTGTCGGTGAAAATCCTAATATGCGTCGTTTAGTTACGGCAGCGCGCAAGATTGCTAAAAAAAACATTACAGTCTTAATCCAAGGAGAAACAGGTTCAGGCAAAGAGGTGCTGGCACGCTATATTCATGCCATTAGTCATCGCAGCGACCGTCCTTTTTTAGCCTGCAACTGCGGTGCTTTTAGTGAATCTTTGTTGGAGAGTGAATTATTTGGGCATGAAAAAGGCTCCTTTACAGGAGCTACAGCGAGAAAAAGAGGTATTTTTGAACTGGCGCATAAGGGAACACTTTTTCTCGATGAAATTGATTCTGCTTCACTGGCTATCCAGGTAAAGCTGCTCAGGGTGCTGGAAACCGGGGAATTTTTGCGTGTGGGTGGAGAAAGTATTTGCAAAGTTGATATGCGTGTGATTGCTGCCACCAATGCAAATTTAGCCTCCAAAGTCGAAGAAAGCTATTTCCGGGAAGATTTATTCTATCGCCTGGATGTGGCTTCTCTCGTCATTCCTCCCTTAAGGGAAAGAGTTGATGATTTGCCTCTTTTCCTTAACTACTTTTTAGAAAGAGAAAGTAAAATTAAAAATGCCCCGGTAAAAAGGTTTAGCGATGAAGCACTGGCAGTACTCAAAGAACACAGCTGGCCGGGCAATATCCGCGAGCTGAAAAATACGGTTTCACAAGCTTTGTTACTCAGCTCTGGACCGCTAATCACGGTGGCTGACCTGCCACAGCGGGTAAAACCGAAAAAACAGGCAGTCTCTGTTATTGAGGAAATAAATATAGAAGATAAAAAACAAGCTGAGCCTGAAAAAACAACAATCACACATGAGCCGGATGTGCCGATTAAAGCAGCGCCAGAGTCTTTTATACAAAAAATAAAACTGCAGCAGCACCAGGAAGAACTTTTGCCAATACTTATGCAGTTTGAAGAAGAATTTTTGCAAACTCTCCAAATCAAGAAAGGCTTTGACTTCAACAGTTTTAATGAAAGTTTTAAAAGCTGGGGGAATGATTTAAATAAAAAAATAATACAAAAAGCACTGGAAGAAACATACGATAATCAAGTAAAAGCTGCTGAACTGTTGGGCATTACACCAAGAGCGCTACGCTATCATTTAAAAAAATAGTTTAGGAACCTGCCAAAGTGAGGCAGGTTTTATTAACATCCCACAGCAGCATGGCAGCGGTTGATTTACGCTGTTCAGAAAAATAACCATGATCATCTAAGTGCTTTTCTACATATTCCCTGATAAATTGTTCCACCTGTGATGTGATTTCTAAACGTGTGCCCAACATCTTGCCAATTCCATACACCGCCTCATCTGCTGTTTGATATAAATTGTGTTCCCAATGGGCAAAATGCAGAGCGGGACGATAGCCTTTTGTATATAGCCAAATAAATGGCAGCAGCGCATCATTATTACTTTTCTGGAATGGCTCGCCCAATAGCTGATGGGAGATTTCATTTATGGCTGATAGTTCCCGTTCACCGGCAAATAGGCTCAAAAACACATATTTACGGGATGCCTGCATTGCTTTAATTAAAGTGGCGGGATTGCTTACTCCAGGAGTAAGGGAGGCAAAAACTAAATCAAATTGACCAAGCCAGTCATATTCGTTGAGGGAAAGTGTATGCCAATCTGCTGCTACAGTGGTGACCAGCTGCTGTAGCTCAGGTTTTTCCTGGAGTTTTTCTTTTAAAACACCTAACATTTCCTCTGCCGGGTCAAGTGCTACCACCTCATGGCCGAGGGCAGCAAAGGCCAACGTAAAATTACCCGGGCCGCTGCCTATATCCAGGATACGTAATTTTTCTTTCAGCAAACCATAAGTATTTAGAAAAGACAGTGTTTCCTGAACACGTTTGTGGCCTGAAGGAGAAGCCACATTATGATAGTATTCCTCAGCGCGGTTATTCCAACCAGCAATACTGTTCTTTTGTTTTTGGTACTGATCCTTTTGCTGCCAGATATTTTCCCAGAATCCTGCAGAGAATATATTGTTTGTTTCCATCCTTTACACCTCACTATACATTTCTGGGCGATAAAACTAATTTCCTGCCATAAAGCTATGTAAACAATAACAATTATTGTGGTAATTTAATCAATGCAAAAAGGAAGACTGCAGCCAAATAAAGAATAAAAGAGTAGAATGCAGTATAAGGAAAGGGAGGCTACTATGATAGAATTAAGCGGTATTTCTAAAAGCTATAATAAAGGAGCAGTAAAAGCAGTAAATAATTTAAGCTTAACTGTACGTCCCGGTGAAATATTCGGCTTTTTGGGCCCTAACGGCGCCGGTAAAACCACAACCATTAAAATGATGGTGGGACTTTTAACAAGTGATAGCGGTACTATTAAGATTAACGGTTATGATATTGAAAAAGAGCCGCTGCAGGTTAAGCGTTCCCTTAGTTATGTGCCTGATAACCCAGCAATTTATGAAAAACTGTCAGGCCTTGAGTATCTTAATTTTTTGGCAGACGTTTACGGCGTGCCCGCGAAAGTACGTCGGGAAAGAATGGAACGTTTCCTTTCACTATTTGAAATGACGCAGGCAGTGGGAGATCTCATTCAAAGTTATTCTCATGGTATGAGGCAAAAAATAGTGCTTATCGGTGCTTTGCTGCATCAACCCCAGGTGTTTATCCTCGATGAACCAATGGTGGGTCTGGACCCCAAATCTGCTCACAACTTAAAAGAATATATGCGTGAACACTGTGCGCAAGGGAAAACTGTCTTTTTCTCCACTCATGTGTTGGAAGTGGCAGAAAAGTTATGCGACCGTATTGGCATTATCAGTCACGGTGAACTAATAGCCTGCGGCACCATGGAAGAGTTAAAGGCTCAGGCACAAAATACAGGTTCGTTGGAAAATATTTTCCTGGAGTTGACAGAAGCATGAAATTTATAAATTTAATTAAACTGCAGTTAAACGTTACTTTTAATTTTTCTGCCTTTAAATGGTATGCTCGCCATGACAAGAAAAAAATATTGGGTGCCATTGCCATTGCAACAATCCTTTTGATCAGTTTGGTGCCATTTTATTATCATTTCTATATTAATCTTGTTAAAAGCGTTTATCAGGGTGGTTATTCCTTAGGTCAGCCGGAATTCATTTTTACATTGGCAGCAGTTGTCTTTAGTATGATGGTGCTGGTCTTTGGCATAGCTTTTGTCATGTCTACTTTTTATTTTTCCCAGGACTTGTCTCTGCTCATTCCACTGCCCTTTTCACCCCATGAAATAATAGGGGCTAAATTTGTTACCGTCCTGGTGCAGGAATATTTAACGGTTATCCCCTTAATGCTGCCGGTTATTATTATTTATGGCACTGGCGTGCAGGCAGGGCTATATTTTTGGCTTGCTGCCCTGGTGACTACCTTATTACTGCCCATTATTCCTTTAACCATTGTATCCATTGCAGTTCTTGCGATTATGCGAGTAACAAATCTCGGTAAACGTAAAGACTTTTTGCGCATAGTGGGTATGACCCTACTGATAATTCTTTTACTTGGTTTTAATTATTTTGTTACCAGGCTAACAGCAATGTCGCAAGCCGAACTAATGAATTTAATTTTTGCCAGGGAAGGACTGGCGCGGTTAGTTTCCCGCGTTTATCCACCAGCCTTAATTTTTACACGTGCTTTGGCGGCTGAGGGCTTATCTGCAGTTCTTAATTTACTGCTCTTTGCAGCTCTTAGCTTAGCCGGTGTCGCATTGACACTCTTTTCTGCCGAGCGCCTTTTCTACCGTGGGCTTATTGGCGGCGAGGAAGTAAGTGCCCGCAAAAGCATATCTAGTGAGCAGTTGACAAAAAAAATCACACAGACTTCCTCACCTGTTTGGGCCATAGTTAGGCGTGAAATCAAAATTATAATGCGCACACCTGTTTATCTGCTTAATAGTGTGGGTGTAACTGTAGTTATGCCCCTTGCTATGGTGGTACCACTTCTTGCCGGTGATGCAGTGGATCCATTATTAAGTTTATTGCAGACAGTGCAATCACGTTTGCTCCTGAACTTAGGGGGTGCTGCTCTAATTGGTTTTACAGCAGCCTTTGCCCCTGCTGCTTCCAGCTCCTTTTCTCGTGAGGGCAGGCAATTCTGGATTTCACAGGTCATGCCCGTTTCCCCCCGTGAACAGATTAACGGTAAAATTATTTACTCATTGCTATTGGCCATATCTGCCATGCCGCTAGTCTTTCTGGTATCAGCGTTTATAACTCACTGGAGTGCCGTGGAATTAGCGATAGTTACCGTTGTTGGTTTGTGCATCAGTATACCGTCTATTACAATCAGCCTATTACTTGATTTAATGCGGCCATATCTTAACTGGGATAATCCCCAAAAAGCAATCAAGCAGAATATGAAAGTAATCGCTGGTATGGTGGGAACGGCAGTAATGTATTTTCTGCTTTTTCAAATTGCCAAGTTTCTTGTTGTACAGAAATATAGCGAGTTTATGATTTATGCCGGGGTAATAATCAGCTCATTAATACTAGGAGCTATTCCCTACTTCGTAATGCTAAAGATTGCCGATCAGCGTTACCGTGAGATTGTTTCCCCATAAAAGTAAGCACTAGACCGACTCTGCGAGTCGGTTTTTTGCTGCAGTTTCACTTCTTTTAATGTAGACTCCTTTTCTTGTATATTAACTGCGGAATTCAACAAAAATATAAGGAGAATACAAAAAGGAGGCATTATTTTGAATCTGTCTACCAAAGAGGTAAACTATCTGAAAGATTTGCTCTCATGGGAACTGATGGGGGCAAAACGTTGCGCTGCTTACGCTAAGGATACGGTGGATCCCAATTGGGCTAAAATTCATGATGACACCAGCCGTGCCCACCAGGATAATTTTGTAGATTTACTTAACTATGTGAACAGCAGAGCCAAGGAGGTGCAGTAGATGGACCCCAATGCCACCATTACCACAGAAACCGGTGCCATAAAAATAGGCAAAAAAGTATCCATAAACATTAATAAGGACCAAAACATAAACGATCTTGACCGTCTATACGACACACTTGTCCACTGTAAACATATGCTAAATGTTTATAATACTGCTTCCCTGGAAGTAGTCGATCCTGAGCTTTTTAATTTGCTTAATACTTGCCGGCAGCGTATTCAGGCGCAGCATGGCAAAGTTCTCGATACCTTGTTTAATGTTGGTGAGTATACTGCAGATGCGGCTCCTCCAGAACAGGTTAAAGACATCTCAGCTGTTTTTATGAGCTATCTAAAACAGCTGCCCAATCAAAATAAGTTACCACATTGACAGAAGTTTATGATACATTTAAAGGAGCCTTTAGCTGAAGGCTCCTTTAAATGTATAGATGATTTTGTACTTTTCCTCTTTACCTTGTCTATGTTATAATCAGGAGTATCTATATTTTTCTGAGGTGAGTAATGAAATTACTGCAGCCAAATGAGATGGTTGACTCCATCTACGATATTAACCTAAGTCACTTAAAATTAATGGGCATCAAAGGTATAATTACCGATTTGGATAACACCCTGTTAGCTTGGCATTCATCTGAAATCACACCCACTGTGGAACAATGGATTAGTGATGTGCGAAACGAAGGTTTAAAAATTGCCATTGTTTCTAATAATTCTACGGCGCGTGTAGAGGAACTTTCGGCACAACTAGGTGGTGTTATTTGTATTGCCAAAGCAATCAAGCCTCGGCGTGGTGCTTTTCGCAGCATTGCCGGTCAATTTAATCTGGCACCGCATGAAATTGCGGTAGTTGGTGACCAACTGTTTACAGATGTATTAGGCGGTAACCGTAGTGGCATGTATACTATATTAGTTAACCCCATAAGTAAACAAGAATTTATCGGTACCAAAATAATGCGTTTGGCAGAAAAAATTTTTCTTCGCCGTTCATAAATATGTATAAACAACCACCTCTGGGTAAAAATACCCTTTGAGGTGGTATGTAATGGATGGATACTTACAAAAGCTAAAAGAAGCTTATCAGGAAGCAAAAAAGCACCAAACAGCCAACTCCTCTTTACAAGACATAACTATTAATACTAAAACCAAGGAAATAACTTTTCATTGGCAGAAGGATAAAGAATAAGCCATGTGCTTATTCTTTTTGTTAAAATTTGTATTTAGAAAGGATTAATTTATGTAATGTCGAATTAATCTTTTGAGGTGAATGTTGTGGAAATTGATGGGAAAACGCAAATAATCGGTCTATTTGGTGACCCTGTTCTTTATTCCCTCTCACCGGCTATGCATAATGCAGCCTGCTCCTATTTGCGGCTGCCTTATGTTTATCTACCTTTTCGCGTGGAAAAAAAGGATTTGGCAAATGCTGTAACAGCAATCCGTGCACTAAAGATAAAAGGAGTAAATATTACTGTTCCCCATAAAGAATCAGTAATTCCGTTTCTCGATCAATTGGATGAATCGGCGCGCCGATGTGGTGCCGTTAACACTATAGTCAATAATGACGGAGTGCTTACCGGCTACAATACTGATGGTGCCGGTTTTATAGATTCTCTGCAGGAAGCCGACTTTAATCCTGCAGGTAAAAAAGCAGTTATTTTAGGTGCAGGCGGTGCTGCTCGTGCTGTAGGCTCTGCTTTAACAGATCATGGTATTAGGGAGATTTTAATTATTAATCGTACTGTTACTAAAGCGGAACGCTTAGTTCAATTGTTGGGTAATCATGTGTACTGTCAGCAGCTAATTCCTTACAGCACTTTAGAACTTACAGACGTAGATTTGATCATCAATACTTTATCCATCCCCTTTAAGGAGCAGGGAAAGTGGCTGCTAAACTTTACTTCTTTCCAAAGGGCGCTTTTTTACGACCTCCGTTATGGTCAAATGCCATCAGACTTTTTGACCTTTGCTCAAACCATTAATGCACCTGCCATGGACGGGCTGGGCATGTTGCTGCATCAAGGTGCCAGGGCGTTTACTCTTTTTACAGGTAAAGAGGCTCCACTGGCGGCCATGCGCAGTGCCTTAGTATTGTAACATTATTTAGGTTAACTGCAAACGAGTTCTTGTGGATCCTGATGGGGAAGACATCAGCCATTTAGGGCCCCATAATCAGGAAAAGTTTTTAGTGAGTATTAATGGCGGTGAGCCGATGGAGCTAAGTGTGGCAGAGCCCATTGTTTTGTCTGGCTTGACTAGAGGTGATATTTATACCATTGCAGAATTAGAACCGTCAAATTATGACTATGCCCGTGTGACTGATGAAGTTACAGTTACTATTGGCGGCGGCACAGAATATGTCACGATTGTTAATGAACTTTTGAAAGAGATTATTGTGGAACCGGAAGATCCTGCTGTTCCAGGTGAGGAAGAGAACGGCAAGGGGCCGGAATTACCTAAAACCGGTGCTTTGGAAACATACCTTTTACCGATGGGATTGCTGCTGTTGTTTATCGGTTTAAAATTACGGCGTGAGGAAATTACATAAAAAGATAGTAACCGGTAAGCATTACCTGCGGACATGTAATGTTATAACAGTTGAAGAAATAATTAGACAGAAAATAAATATTTTTCTGCCATAGTAAAAATTTAGGCAGGAAAAAAGTAGAAATTAGAGAATCAAAATAAGAAAGATGTTACTGTTAGAACTTATTAATTGTTTGTGTAGCATTTCAGAAGGCAGGGGCAATTGTTCTAAAGGGTGTGTTTATGTCTATGCGCAATAAAATGCGATTAGGCTTGGGGGGTATTTTTTTACTGTCTTCAGCCTTATTTTGGTTTGTCACACAAAGTCTTTTTTTAATAACTGTTTTACTGCATTTACTATTATATTTTGTGCTGCTTGCTTACTTGGAGAGGAAGCTTTTTTGTCGTTTTGAAGAAATTAAAGATAAAATTAAAAATATACAGGGTAATTTTTCTTTGTCACGAGAGAATTTAGGGGAA
>JAAZJT010000179.1 GCA_012800215.1 Bacillota bacterium
ATGGTGAAGCAATAAACTCATCATATTCCTCTTCCAGCAGCCCGACAACTTCGGGATGCTGCATAAATCCCTGTGAGCCCATAATCCAGTTTTTTGCGCCTAATGTCTTGTAGAGTGCAGGAAAACGTAGATGAATAACCGGGAAATAATCAGCAAAAAAATCCTGGCAGATCTTATCACAAACTGGTTCGAAATTTTCCAGATTCCAGGCTGCACTCATAAGGTCCATACCAGCATACTGAACTGAAAACTCATAGGTTAACGCCGGTACTACCGGTACTCTTTTAGGAATTCTACCCTCTAGAACATCCGCTATAAGTTGTGTTCTCTCCTGAGCTAATGCTGCTACATCACTCATAATCTTGTTCCACCCACCTTTACATTATTTTTTCACAGTATAAATTTTTGCTCTTGCAATCAACATTCTCCGCTAACAAGCAACATATCTTGTCCTTTCTTCACTCGACCGGCTATTAAGGTTTAGTACAGGAATCTACATACCTCCTTATTGTGATTTAGTATACGCAACGAGTCACCCGACTAAATACAGTATTTACTAAAAGTATACCATTTTCTGAATTTTGTGTAAACATTTAATATCATCTAGTTGTGTCAAGTATCCTTGTCACATTTCCCTTAAAAATCATCAGCTTAAATGTCCTTTTTTTATCCCTACTGCCTACAAAAAGTGCGGTATTCTTCTTAAAAGTACAAGCAATAAGCTCAGTAATTTTTTAACATTATTACTGTTTTGTAAGATCTACACAGCTGTAAAAATGAAGAATACCCATTTCTTCTTAGTTTAATAGTTGGCATGAAACTTGCAATATGTATAAGACAAATAGGTAAAACCGTACAGACAGCAACCTTTTTCTTAAACTAGGGCAAAGGCACCGAAGCATTCATTCGGTGCCTTTGTTCGTATCAGAAATAACCGGTTATTTTTCTGCTCAGGTTATATTGCAAAACACAGAAAGGTTTTAATCTTGTTTTAAGTATGTCTGAAGCAGAAATTCGATTCTTTCATTTAAACTGGCCACATCAACGGAAGTAATTACCTGCTCATTTAAATTGTATTTTTGTTTTAGTTTTAAAATCTTAAATACACTTTTGTCAATTTGCGCCTCAGATATTGCGCCAGAAACAACAGCTTGCTTAATTGCCTCAAGCACTTTAAATTGGCCCTGTACATCATGACAGACGAGTAGAAGATCACTCCCCGCCTTTAAGGCTTGTACAGCAGCGTCTTCCAGTGAATAATTTTCTACAATCGCGCCCATAGTTAAATCGTCGGTGACTACTAAACCCGTGAAATTTAACCGCTCTTTTAATAAATCAGTAATTATTTTTTTAGATAGAGAGGCAGGATATTGAGGGTCAATTTTAGGCAGCAAAATATGAGCAATCATAATAGCATCAACATGACCGGCAATGGCAGTTTTAAAAGGTACTAGTTCAAATTCATCCAGGCGGGACAAATCAAAGTTTAAAACCGGCAGACGAACATGCGAATCTACTTCTGTATCGCCATGTCCGGGAAAATGTTTGGCTACCGCTATTAAGCCGCCTTCTTGCATACCTTTTATACTCTGCAGACCTAATCTGCTGACAGTATCAGGCATACTTCCATAAGACCTGTCGCCAATAACCGGATTTAATGGGTTGCTGTTAATATCCAACACCGGAGCAAAATTGAGATTGAAGCCATACGCTTTTAACTCAGCTGCTAAAACTTGTCCTATCTCATAAGCAAAAGTAGGATTATTTACCTCCCCTACAGTCTGGTTATTTGGCAAATTTTTTAATTCGTCTGGCAGCCTGCTTATCCGTCCCCCTTCTTCATCGACTGCAAGAAATAAAGGAATAGTATTTGCTGCATTAGCTTCTTTCAAAGAATTCAATAAATCTAGAAGCTGTGTGCTGTTAGTAATATTTTTTTTGTAAAGAATTACTCCCCCAACATGCTGTCTCACAATTAAGTCTGTTATATCTTCATTTATAGCTATTCCCTCCATACCAACCAGCACAAGTTGACCTATCTTTTCTGCCAGCGCCATTTGTTTTATTTTATCTGCTATTGCTTTATCATTCCCAAGCTGAATGTCAGGCCAAACCGGACTAATATTGGTCAAGATAATAGGAAAAAAATATCCTAAAGCAAGAAGCAAAATAATAGCGATAACAATTAAATATCTTCTTTTCAAAGAATTAAGCCCCCTACATTTCTTACAGTTAAAAGAAAAGCGTATACATTAAATTGCTCACCTTCAATTCTTTCTATACAACTGACGCAATCAGTTATTAAATTGTTTCAAAGACCATAGTACTTGTCCAAAACAAAATTATTTAGCCTGCCTAATAATTTTTAAGTAAGTTTAAACTATTGTTGCAAAGTTATAATCATTCCTTCATATTTGATAAAAGACTTACCGTTATAATGATAGTAGTAAAAGTTTAGTACATAAATTACTAAATACATAACAGGGGGTAATAATGTTGAAGTTCTCATTAAAAATTTTATTAACATGTTTGATTTTTGCAGTTGCAGGTATTACTTCCCTACATGCTGGTACTAAATTAGCAGAACCAAATGTTAATCCTACACCAATAGCAGATGTAAGATTAACTGATAATGAGCTCATAGCAATTGCATCGCAAGCGCATAAAGATACTGTACAATTATTTACACAAGCTTTTGAAGACGATCTATTTCATGACAGTAAGCCGGATTGGCAAGAAATACGCCCTCAATTAACAAATTATTGGTCTGACCAAATAATTGACAATGATCTTAAGAATTTTTACAACAATCATCTACAAGAATGGGGCTATGAAATGGGCTTTGCCTTCCCATTATGGCAACTACATGCAATTGAAAGCGTAACAATAGTTTCTAGCTGCACACAAAAAGTTATTGCAGAATTTAAGGCCCCGACAAACTACAATACCATTGAA
>JAAZJT010000180.1 GCA_012800215.1 Bacillota bacterium
AAGCGGGATATCCTCTGAAGAATTAAAAATATAGTCGTGAAATTCATCTTCAATATCTCTGCGTTTAAAAGGAGAGGGATCCCAGCTGTCGTAAACATCATCATAGTCATCGAGGGATACTTCGATTAAATAATGTTGATTTTTTGCTTCAAATTTATAGAGATTTTGGAAATATCTTTTTCGCATCTGTTTCACCCTTGCTTTATTGTTTTGGCACAAGCGTTTTAGTGTTAAAAATATCCTTTTCGCAAAAAGATTTTAATTAAACAAAAAGACTGATATAATGAGAAATGAAAAAGTGCCGTCCGTCATACACATAGTGTTGGGTGATAATTTTGTCCACACTATTCGTCCTAATGTTGGGGCTGTTATTATTTTTAGGAGGCTTGCGCTTGCTTGCGGATGGTCTTGAATCTCTAAGCGGTTCCTCTTTTGCTGCGGCGCTGCAGTACTTTACGCAGACGAGGTTTACTGCTTTTTGCTGTGGACTTATTTTTACTGCGTTCACGCAGAGTAGTTCTCTGACCACTGTAATTGTTGTAGGAGTTGTAGAGTCTGGCTTAATAGAATTAAAAGAAGCTATAGCTGTAATTATCGGTGCCAACGTTGGGACCACAATTACAGGCCAGTTGCTGTCATTTCAGTTATTTGATTATGCTTTACCATTAGCAGCAGTAGGCATAATTTTAGCCTTTTGTAGTAATAGCTATACTAGAAATACCGGTAGAGCTCTCATCGGTTTCAGTGTTCTCTTATTTGGACTAAAAACAATGAGTACGGCTTTAGAGCCACTTGCAAATATGCCTTTTTTTGTTTCTATGTTTTCTTTGGCATCACGTCATCCTTTGCTTGGTGTTGCAGCTGGTGCTGTAATTACTTCTCTTATCCAAAGTTCAAGTGCCGTGGTGGGAATGGTGCTTGCACTTGCCAATAGTGGAGCTTTATCACTGCCGGCAGGTGTTGCCATTGCTATAGGGGCTGACGTCGGCACTTGTGCGACCTCCCTGATAGCGAGCATTGGCAGCGGGTTATCAGCACGTCGGGCAGCTGTAGCCCATTTGCTTTTTAATCTGATTAGTGTGGTGTTAATTATACCCTTATTTTCCCAATTCATTAAACTTGCAGCCATCTCGGCAGGCACACTGCCTCGCCAACTGGCTAATGCACATACTCTTTATAACATAAGCGGAGCCATTTTTTTACTATTATTTTTAACTCCATTTCAAAAATTGGTAGAAAAGCTAGTAAGGTCAAGCTATAATGAAAAAAAGAGGATTTACGACTTTTTTAACGAATTGATACGCAAATGGTTCTAATTGAGGCAGGAGGAGTCTATATGGGTGCCATTCAAGCAATTATACTAGGTATTATTCAGGGTTTAACAGAGTTTTTTCCAGTGTCTAGCTCAGGTCACTTAGTTATTTTTCAGCAACTGTTAGGTATCCAGGAGAGTGGTATTACTTTTGAAGTAATGGTCCATTTTGCCACACTCCTTTCTGTTATATGTGTTTTTTGGCGTGACATAGTCCGAATTGCAACTAATTTTAGGCATGAAAAACAAGAACGCCATTTTGTACTGATGCTCATACTGGGCACTATCCCTACTGGTTTAATGGGGGTTTTTTTCAACGATTTTTTTACAAACCTTTACGATAGCCCACTTGTTACGGGCTTCATGCTGCTTTTTACCGGGATGCTCCTATTTACACTTACACGCCTTACTCCTGGTCATAAGCAAGAACTTTCTATGACTGCAGCAGACGCCTTGTTAATTAGTGTGGCTCAGGGAATTGCTATCATTCCCGGCATTTCTCGTTCCGGCTCCACCATTACAGCTGCTCTATGGCGTGGTTTAGACCGTGAAACGGCTGTTCGCTTTTCTTTTCTTGTTTCTATTCCTGTCATTTTGGGAGCTACTGTTTTTGAATTAAAAGATTTTGCCCTAAGTGGCTTTTCTGGACTTAACAGCAGCATTTGCTGGGGGGCGGGAGCTGCTTTTGCAGCTGGCATTTTTGCTATCCGTACTTTTGTGAAATTCCTGCAGAAAGGAAAATTTTACTACTTTGCTTATTACTGCTGGTTTGCCGGAGCGGTAACTATTCTTTATAATTTGCTGGCAAATTAATAAAAAAAGTGCTTAAGAGGGTGGGATTTATGGCGGTTCAAGATATGCGAGATGAAATTAAGCAGCAGGTGAAGGCCATCCTCATCATAGCTTTGGCAGCTCTTGGTTTTGCCTCTTTACTTTTTCCTCGGCAAACTGGAGAAGTTGGTATGTTTTTTAATAATGTGTTGCGGATGCTAACAGGTGAACTATCACTTCTTTTACCTGTGCTGCTTGTTGCCAACAGCTTGCTTCATATTTTTCCCTGGAAAATACCAAATATAAAACAACGACGTATTGGAATTATATTGTTTTTTGTTATTTTATTGGTTTATGCTCACTTACAAGTGATGGCGGAAGAAATTAACTTGCTAATGGATCTGGGTATTTTAAAATCCAGTTTCCGCTTAGGGCTACAACAGCGAGGCGGAGGAGTACTTGGCTCAATTTTAGCCGTCGCTCTTTATTATCTGTTTCGTGATCTCGGCAGTCGCATAATTCTTTTGGCTCTAGCCTTAATTGCCTTTTTATTGGTTACCAATATTTCTTTAGCTCAGTTATTGCAGACTACCAGTCGTTGCCTTTTGTTTTGTTTTCGCTTTGTTATTCGTTGCATAAAAATGATTGTTAAGTTTTTTCATTTTATTTTTACAGCGGAACCAGAGGAAGAACCTGAGCTGGAAACAGATACTACAGCTGTAAAATCATTTGAGACAGAAAAGGAAGATACTGATGATTACCAAACAGAGCTTCCTTTTGACCTTACAGAAGCAGCTGAGGTTGCGGTGGCAAAAGCACCATCATATGTACACCAGGAAGTTTTAACAGCGCCTGCTGCTGTGGAAACAATACAAAAAGAACATAATCCTTTAATTTTAACGAAAGAGGACAAGCCTTCCGGTATTAACAGTGAACTACCACACGATAATTATAAGTTGCCACCGCTAAAACTGCTGGAGAAAGTACCTAAACATAAAGATAATCAATCTCAAAAAAAGTTAACAGAACGGGCAAAAGTATTGGAAAGGACACTGGAGAGCTTTGGTGTAAAAGCGCGTGTTATTGATGTTCAGTCAGGTCCTACAGTAACACGCTTTGAATTACAACCGGAAATAGGAGTTAAAGTAAGCAAGATAGTCTCCCTAGCTGATGATTTAGCACTAAATCTTGCTGCGGCCGATGTGAGGATTGAGGCACCTATTCCGGGTAAAGCAGCCATTGGTATTGAAGTACCCAATAAAGTAATTGCGCCTGTCTATTTACGTGAAGTCTTGGAGGATCCCCAGTTTCAAAGTGCAGCTTCTGTATTGACAATTGCTCTTGGGAAAGATATAACGGGGACCCCTATTTTTGCAGATTTGATGAAAATGCCGCATTTATTAATTGCCGGTTCTACAGGCTCCGGCAAGAGTGTTTGCCTAAATGTTCTAATCACAAGCATTTTGTTTAAAGCGCACCCTGATGAAGTAAAATTTGTCATGATAGATCCCAAAGTTGTTGAATTAAGTAATTTTAATGGTATTCCTCATTTATTAATGCCTGTAGTCACAGAACCTAAAAGAGCTTCCATCGCTTTAAAAAATATGCTCAAAGAAATGACGCGTCGTTATGAAATGTTTGCTCATGAAAGTGTGCGCGACATTCACAGCTATAATGAAAAGATGAGACAGCAAAATGAAACAAAATCATTGTTGCCATATATCGTTGTAATTATTGATGAATTGGCTGACTTGATGATGGTGGCGGCAGCTGATGTGGAGGATTCCATTGCCCGTTTGGCGCAAATGTCAAGGGCGGCAGGAATTCATCTTGTTATTGCAACGCAGCGCCCCTCTGTAGATGTTATTACTGGAGTAATTAAGGCCAATATTACTTCGCGTATTGCTTTCGCAGTATCTTCTCAGGCGGATTCACGTACCATTCTTGATATGGGTGGAGCAGAAAAATTATTGGGTCGTGGCGATGCTTTATTTCACCCCATTGGCTTGGCAAAGCCTTTTCGGATTCAAGGTGCTTTTATCAATGAACGAGAGTTAAATAGTTTATTAGAATATATTAAATCCCAGGGAGAACCAACTTTTGACGAGCAGCTGCTGCCGGAAGAAGATGAAAATGAAGATTTCTATGAAGAGGATGAATTGTTCCCGGAGGCAGTAATGCTGTTTGCAGAAGCAGGAACAGCTTCTATTTCTTTATTGCAAAGACGTTTACGTATTGGTTACACCCGAGCAGCGCGCATGGTTGATGATATGGAGAGGCGCGGCTTTATTGGACAATTCGAAGGTAGTAAAGCAAGGGAAGTTTTAATTACGCCGGAACAGGTCAAAAAACTACTTATTGACCGTGATAATTCATAACAACAAATTGGATGGGGTGAAAAAATGTCTTCTGGAATCGGTCAAGAATTAAAACAGGCTCGAGAAGCGCTGGGCTTATCATTTGAAGAAATAACTGAACGATCAATGATCCCGAAAAAATATTTAAATGCGCTGGAAAAAGAGCAGTTTTCCCTTTTCCCAGGTGAGGTTTATGCCAAAGGGGCTCTTCGTAAATATGCCACTATTTTAGGCTTAGACGCCCAGGGGTTAATCACGCGTTATAATAATTACAAGACAGGAAGTAAAGAAGCAGAAGAATCTGCAGAAATTTTTTCTCAGGAAACTGCACCGGTTAGCGAAAAACAATCTGTTAAACAGAATGTGGTTGACAGTGGGAAAATACAAAAATCTACTCGGCTGCTGCTAACAATTTTAATTATTTTAGGCTTACTAACAGCTGCATATTTCATTTTTAGACAAACAATGACAGCTGATCCCCAACCAAATAATCCACCCATAAACAATGCAGAAGACGAAAACAGAGATCCTGAAACCGGAGACGAAAATATTGAAGAAGAAATAACGGAGCCGGAGGATGAAGAACCAGCGCCACCACCGGTTACTGTGACACGAGACCCAAACACTGATGAAGTCCGTTTCCTGGTTGCCAATGCAGACCAATTGACAGCTGAACTAGTTTTTACGGATGCCTGCTGGATTAGAATTATTGCTGATGGTAATAAAGTACTTTCCGGCACTTTTCGATCAAACCAGAACGCCACAGCTGCAGAGGAAATGAGTATTCGCTTAGGTAATCCGCCCGCCATTTCATTAAAAATTAACGGGCAGGAGGTTCAGCTGCCTGATACACGTTATGCTTACACCCTTACCATAGTCCGAGTAGAAGAATAACATCTAAAAAGTTTTACAAAAAAGTTACGCAGGTACTTGTGTAACTTTTTTTGTTCCAAAGTTTCCAGGCAGACGAAACACCAAGGTAATAGATCTGCAACTTGTGGGTTAAAATAACTATTTGAAAGCAGTCAGAGGCTAAAGGAAAAGTTTAAAACAGGAGGGCACCATGAATTGGAATCAGGTTGTTTTTCATACAGGTAATGAGGAACTGCAACGTTTTATCCATCTTAGCATATTAGCTACAAAGTTAGGGATCCCCTTACACTTTCATGTAGAGGGACAGCGCGGCACGGGCAAAACAACTTTAATTCGTGCAGCCAAAACTTGTCTGCCGGCTATTAAGAGAGTTGCAAATTGTTTATATAACTGCGATCCAGCAGCACCACATTGTCCTGAACATCGTCAGCTCATGGAACTGTGTCAAGGCCGGAACAAAAGTTCCTAAAATCGCCGGTTTAAAAGTTCCGTTTTTAGCCGGATTGTTAACCACATCCCTGAGAAACTTTAAGACGTATTCACCTCCTTGTTAGGGGGTACTGGGGA
>JAAZJT010000181.1 GCA_012800215.1 Bacillota bacterium
CAGCCAAAGCTATAAAAAACTTTTAGGCTATGAGCTGCAAGAGGTTATGGCTTTGAAGGTATCTGGTATCTTTCATTCGGAAGATATGGATAAAGTTTGGTCCTCTTTAGAACGGGTCAGACGCACACATCAGCAGGATAAAATTGAAGTGCGTATGAGACATAGTGATGGGCACTATTTATGGTTTGAAAGTTTGCATATCCCACTGTGCAACGCTTTAGGCGAACTAAAGGGTTTTTTAGTGAGCAGCAGGGATATAACCAGACGTAAAGAAATGGAAGAAAAATTACGTCAGCTCGGTTTTCATGACTCACTTACCGGTATTTACAACCGGATGTATTTTGAACAGGAAATGAACAGGCTGGAAGAGAACCGTACAGGTTCAATAGGCATTATTATTGGTGATTTGGATGATTTAAAATTATATAACGATGGAATTGGTCATGCCGCGGGTGATGAACTGCTTAAAGCTGTGGCCAATATTCTAAAAAGTTGTTTTCGTGAGGAAGATATTGTGGCGCGTATTGGTGGCGATGAATTTGCTGTAATTTTACCAAATAGTGGTCTGCCAGTAGTGAAAAATGCTATTAAGCGGATTAGGAATGCAATAGATAACTATAACCGTGGTAACCCTAAGTTGCCCATCAGCCTTTCTTTGGGGTATGCCGTAGGAGGAATAGAATCTACCCTACGTGACCTGTTTAAAGAGGCGGATAATAATATGTATAGTGAGAAACTCCGGCACAGCATCAGCGATTATAGTTCTACCATTTCTATTCTCATGAGAACTTTAGAAGCGAGAGATTACCGTCCAATGGGAGATTCTGATATATTGCAGTCTATGGTTTTAGATTTTGCCAAGTATTTGCAGTTGTCAGAGCAGCAGCAAGAAAAACTGCGCCTTTTTGTTCGCTACCATGATATTGGCGTTGTAGGTGTTCCTGATCGTATTTTATTTAAAAAGGGCAAACTTTCGGCAGCGGAGAAAAAAGAAATGGAACATCATTGTGAAATAGGTTATCGTATTGCCTTATCTGCCGTAGATTTAGTGCCTGTGGCTGATTGGATTCTTAAGCATCACGAATGGTGGAACGGTCAAGGTTATCCGCGACAGCTAAAAGCTGAAGAAATCCCATTGGAATGCCGCATATTAGCTATTGCCGAAGCTTATCATGCCATGACCAGTTTCCGTCCTTATCGGCAGGTTTTTAGTCACAGAGAAGCTGTTAATGAGTTGCGAAAAAATGCAGGTGTGCAGTTTGACCCTGAACTTACTGAAGCATTTATCACAATGTTAGAGCAAAAACAGATACATGTATCATAAGCCTCTCAATCTTTAAATAAAGGATTGAGAGGTTTATGCTGTTTTGCAGTATTATTTTGAATGCCAAAAATGATATAGTAAGGTGCTGGAGAAAAGAAAAGCACCCAGGGCAAAAATGGCGCCACCGATGGTTCGCAGGAGTAAATATGGGCGTATTAAGGTTTGGGTAGCCATAAAGTCTATTCCAGCCACGCGTGCCAGATAGGTTTGTAAAAAACCGGCCAGTGTTAAAACTGTACCCATTAGAAGCAGGCCGAGATTATTCAGCCCAAAACCCCACCAGATATAGGAATACCTTTTTAGGGTAAGATCTGCTTTGCGTGTTAAAACATAGGTGGAAAAAGCTAAAGCCAGCATTCCAATGGCACCATACAGTGCAAAGTGAGCATGGGCAGAAGTTAAATAGGTGGCACTGCTATAACGGTTGATTTGTGGGACTGCAATAACCATGCCCAGCGTTGCTGCACCCATAATGTGATAAAGGACACTGGCTGCGATAAAAGCAAAAGTAAGTTTCTCCCCGTAATCCAGTTTGCTCCAGTTAAGATGGGTAATGCCCAAATAAAAAATGTAGATTATTAAGAAGATGCCAATAATCTGTACAACACTGAAAGCTCCGCCGACCCATTGCCACAGTTCTGGTACCCCAATCCAATAATAATGATGGCCTGTGGCAAAAGTGGCCCCTATAATTAATATGGCTAGCTGTATAAAAAGGATTTTTTCTAACCTGGTACGCTGAAGGGAGGTAACCTTCAGTAGAAATGCACCCAAAGCTCCCAAAAGCAGTAATTCTTTACTTAATTCTTCCCAGAGGTGGACAACCCAAAAGCGGACAAGTTCACTAACAGTTGGTTGGCTGTAGTTAATGGTATTGGGTAAGTAAAGCATTAAAAGCAAAGCAGAGCCGCTTAAGATGGAGAGCATTGTAATTCGACCGCGTTCCGCTGCCTTTAAGTAGGTACGAATTACATTGTAAAAAAAGATAAACAAAGTAAAAGCAATACCAAGATGAAAGGGGAAAGCAGCTTCGTCAAATTCCATGCCGCGTAGTTGACCCAACATCAATGAAACTAAAATACCTATAGTTGTCAGGATAAAGGTCCAAAACTGCAGGGCTGCAAGTTTTGGACTATGCAGCTCAGCTTCTGCTTCTTCAATCAAAAAGTAATAGCCAGAACCCATACATCCTAAAAGCGGCCATAAAACACTTAAGTTCAGGTGGAAGGCACGCCCCGTTTCCAAAGGAATAGGTATAGGTAAATCTGACACTACCAGATCAAGGGCGCCGATAGTTGCTGACATGCTTTGAATGACTATAAAGACTAAGGGTGCTACTAAATAGGGTGTAGCTGCAGCCTGAGACTGATAATCCTTAGTTTCATGGTGATTGCGTTTAGGAGCAAAGAATTTAAAAAGTTTACCTATAATGTTTTTAATTTTCACGGGTGCTGCTCCTTTTACTGGATCTGCCATCCACTATCGGTAGTGGCGGCCAACTACGGGTATCAATATTATTAACAAAACGTAGGTAGGCAATCATATTGGCTGCTTCTTTTTTTGTCAGGCTTACGTGCATTCTTCGGCGGTGTGGCAAGAGAGGAGGTGGCTGTGCAAAAAATTCCAGTAATTCTTTTTCAGTACGCAGTGACATAATTTTAGTTAAATCTCTGGCACTATAGCCGCCACTGCTTAAAACAGCGTGGCATTCCATACAGCCATATTTCTGCCATATTTTACTGCCGGCAATGGCCTCTTGCGGCATTGCCGGTGTAACCTGCATGAGGGAGTGATAGATAAGAAAAGCAAAACCGCCAAAAGTGGCTAGAATAACTACTAAAAATGATATTTCCTGTTTGTTCATAAAACCCTCAGTTCCTTTAGATTTTAGTTTTATTATTTCCAGCAGGCTTGAATTTACTTAAACATAGAGTCAACTTTTGGTTAGCTTAATAAATAGCAAAAATTAGTTTGAAATTTTTTGCTGATACATTTTTTTGCTGAGAATAGAAACAATAGAAGGGAATAGTATTTGTTTTAATTGGGAGCGATTAAATGCTTAAAACTAAGGATCTTTTTTTGGCTGGATTTATTGCCGGTTGGGCAGGTAATATAGCAAAAGAGTTGTTGAGCTGGAGTTTTTACTTGTTAGGTTGGGTTAAATATACTTGTACGCATATAGCGGCTGGAGTTTATTACAATTTAGAAAGTATTGATGCACCGCTCGCTCTGCTGATAGGTGCCTTTACAGATTGGACCTTAGCAGGTACTTTTGGAGTAGTACTAGCTTTGCTTCTGCGCTATTTTGGGTCCGACTATGCTATTTTTAAAGGCACAGCCTTAGGGGCATTGTGGTATACATTGGCTTTTGGAGCAGGAATGACTTTGAAGATTACGCGAGTCTCCTTAACTTCTCCATTGCCGGATTCTCTGTTGCTTTTATCTCATTTAATAATTGGTGCAGTTAGCGGTTGGGTACTCGAGAAATATTACCAGGAAGCAATAAGACGTTATTAGTGAAATCTTCGCTAACTCATATAGTCGCATGCCTGATATTATTGGGGTATTAATCAAACGTGAACGGTTGACAATTAATCTGAAAATTGATAAAATTGTAGTGCGCCTTTTTCATTTTTTATCTCATTAATTTTCGCCTAATATAACAGATGAGTAAATA
>JAAZJT010000182.1 GCA_012800215.1 Bacillota bacterium
GCCTCCTTCTAGGGGGGTATTCATTCTGCTAGAATGTGAGGTTCCTCTTTCTATTTTTTAATAGATTTTTCCTCCAAAAACCTATAGTAATTTTACACTAACCAAAACTTTTTTGATGGCAGCAAGAAGATTTACAATATTTCATCTAGGAAATATTTACAGAATACTTGACAAATTCGAAATAGTAGGATAATCTCTACATGTAGAGTTTTGTTGCAAATGGATACAAGAAATCTAGAGTCGATTAAAAAGTAAAGGAGTGTTAAATCAGATGGCTAAAAAACCCTTAAGTCAAGCGTTAAAAAACTATTATGGTGTCGGGGTTTTAGCAAACGTTTTGCGAGGTAATATGGGAACGTATTATCAAACATATTGGCTTACAGATGTTGCGATGTTCCCGCTACCGCTGGTTGCTGTAATTCAGACTGTTTCCAGTATTGTAAGAACGTTTATTACTCCATTGCTAGGTGGAATTATTGACGCCTTGCCACCTGTTAATAGAAGGTGGGGCCGATACCGCTCCTGGCTGATTGTAGGCTCTTTAGCCAGCTTGATTGGGGCACCATTTATGTGGCTAAGGCTTAGTCCTAACGACCAGATAGCAGCATTTTTATATATAGCCATTAGTCTTTTGGCCTCCATACCAGGCTCTATCATGTTGCAAGCAAACAGTGCTCTTATACCACTTGTCTGTTCTACGCCAGAGGAAAAAAGTTTGCTTTCATCAAGAAGCTTTATGTATCAGAATGTAGGGCGCCTGATTTCATCATATACTATTGCCAACTTTGTAGTATTTATGGTGGGAAAGGGGTATGCCGAAGGTACTGCATACATAGTATTATCGGTTGTATTTGCAATTTTAACTGTAATAGCCTTTTATGCTCATTTTAAAATGACAGAAGGTTATGAAGGTGAAGGCGCTGAGGTATCTACTGCTAAGCGTAAAGCGAAAGATCGTGCTTCAATTAGTGATATTGTTAAAAATTTCATTCTAAATCCACCTTTAATGTACTTATTTATCGCTAATATTGGTACTTCAACTACTTCCTTTATTTTCAGCGGTGTGGCAGCTTATTACTGGAGATATGTTGCGGAAAACTTTGCAATGATGAGTGTCTATACACTTTGTATTAATATTGGTGGAATTTTAGGCACAATTTTGGCTGGCAGACTAGCAATGAAATATGATACCAGAAAGCTTTCAATGGTTGCCCTTTGCTGCATGGCCGGAGCGTTTGTGCTTGCAAGAATGGTCGCTTTATCTTCACCTGTTTTATTCATTTGTTGTATGGTGTTCCACCAATTTGCAGCTTCATTTAACTATCCTCTTTTCGTTTCGATGTACACAAGCTGTGTGACTTACGGGGAGTGGAAGACAGGGCAGAATGCAGCCGGCTTTATTATGGGCCTTACCAATGTACCGATAAGTATCGCAACAACACTAAGAGGTATTATTATTCCTATCGCCTTGGCATCATCAGGTTACGTTGCAAATCAACCGGCTACACCTGCAGTAAAAGCAGGCTTGGTAAACATTTATGTCCAATGGCCAATAGCTTTTTTAGCTCTTTCATTTATTATAATGGCATTTTTCTTTAGACTTTCAAATGACCGTGTAAAGGAAATGCAGGCTGAAATAGATGCTAGGAATCTTGAGGCATAAAAGATTGTGCTAAAAACAGATTTTAAAATTGGTTTTTCATTTTTTTGAAAGATCATTAAATAATAAATGGAGGTATAAAAAATGAATGTAAAACAATTAAAAGAGTATAGGACTAAACTTTATACTGATTTGTACACCAACATTATTCCTGACAGGGTTCCTATAAGTGATGCATTTGCCTTTGAGTTTTTCTTGCAATATGCCGAAAAAGATCTAATGGCTTCGCAGTATTCATTAAGTGTTGAGCTATTGGAAGAGATCCTTGATAAAGCCATGGAATTTGCCAAAGGAGATACGATGTCTATTGGTGCAGCCAGGAACGCTATAGGAATAATGTTCCAGAAATCCAGAGTAAATGTTATGGGAAAAACGGGTGTAATTCAGCACCCCGAAGTGTGTATACTCTCAGCCGACGAATATGATGAATATATTTTAAATCCTCATGAATACACGCAATCAGTTTTACAGCCACGTACCAATAGGGGTTGGGACGCCGATCCAGTTATTAGGTGCATGAATTTTGCAAAATATATGTTGTCTCAGCTGGAGCATAATAGAATGGTTGCTGAGGCTAACAGAAATCATGCTGAAAAATATGGCCTTTATATTACACCGCCTGGAGTTACAGGCAGGATGCCTATACCTTTTGACACCTTGGCTGATATGAACAGGGGATTTTCAGAAATTGTCAAGGATATTAAAAGATGTCCTCAGAAAGTAATTGATGCCATGGAGGCACTTATGCCCTATTGTATCTGGCAGGCATCAAAAAGTAAGGCTCATCCACTGGGAAGCAACACTGTTATGACGCATATGGGTGCTTTTTTAAGAACTAAAGAATTCGAAAAATTCTATTGGCCAACATTTGAAAAGCTGGTGCACTTAACAGCACAACGCGGTCAGCAGACTACAATATTCTGCGAACATGACTGGACCAGATTTGTTGATTACTTGCAGGATTTGCCGCAAGGGACAAGGATCTTTATGGAGTATGGTGATCCTCAAATCTTTAAAGATAAACTAGGTAAAAAGCTTGTCCTTGGTGGATTTTATCCTGTAACACTTCTTAAGAACGGAACGAAGCAGCAATGTATTGATAAGGCTAAGGAATTACTTGACATCCTTGCTCCAGGAGGAAATTACTATTTTCGTTTCGATAAATCAGCAATACACCTTTCTGATATCAAAATTGAAAATTATGTTGCTGTAATGGAGCATGTTCTTGATAACTATAAGTACGAAAATGCTGGCGAACAAGTCTCCAGTGTCAAAAAAGAGGATACAATTCGTGATTATGCTAACGACTATCCTGAATTTAAATCAAAATATATCATTGATTTTGACGACTTTATAGCAGATTATCCGCCTGCTGATGAAAAAGCGGTACCGTTTATGCGTGCAGCCTATGAAAAATATTCGGCAATAGTTGACCCATTTTTCTCTTAGTTTGACGGCATTTCAATTGACGTGGAGGGATTCAGGTGGGCTCGATTTGCCTGAAAGCTATAAAGCCATCTAATATAGGGAGGTGATCAAATGAGTGATTATATTACAGATTTGGCAGAGACTATGGCAAAATACGATATCCCTGAAGAGGCATTTGAAGATGCCGCTGAAACACTACAGGTTGCCGAGGAGTTTATTTATAATGTTACCTTTGGTTTTTTAAGCTTATAGCTCAGCGCCCTCCTATTCTTTGTAAAGTTTAAATAAAAAAGTTGGGGCTGGAGTTTAACGCTGCAGTCCCAACACTATCTTGCACTTCTGAGATGTGGGCTAATTTGGAATTCACTGCCGGGACAAGGTGCAGGAAGTGCTTTTTACAATGCTATACTCATGTGCATTTTAGAATATGGAAGATGATGTGATAAACGCAGGTTAGTATAACTTAAATATATCTTTAAAGGAGCGAAAGGGGGAGTTTAAATGCATCAGGCAACAAGCGAATATCGTAACCAATTATTTCTTGATGTTTATAATGGGAAAATACCGGACAGGGTTCCTGAAAAGCTAAATATTCTTTCAGCTGCGGTATATGAGTTTGCAGGTTATGACCTAAGATATCATCAGTATGGTATTACTAGCTATATTAATGCTTTGGATAAGGTGAGTGCCGAATTTGATACAGATATTGTAGTTGGAGCAATCTTTAATCCGCCGTGGCTAAACAAAATCCTAGGCAGCAAAACAAGGGTGATGGGATCAGACGGTTTTGTTCAGCATCCAAATGTTGAAGGAATGAAAGAGGATGAATATCCTGAGCTCATTGCAGACCCGATTAAATTTATTTGGGATAAGGCTATTCCGCGTTTATATACAGAACTTGGTCGGCCGGCACCATACAATGCTTTTGCATTGCTAAAGGCGCAAAAGCTTAGTGAGTATGTTAATGGGAAGATCGGTGCAGCAAGAGCTGAAATTGCCAAAAAGTACAATAAGGTTACAGTAAATTTAGCTGCACGCGCTGGTGGAAAAATACCTTTAGATTATCTCGGTGATTTTTTGCGTTCTTTTACTGGAATCCTTATTGATATAA
>JAAZJT010000183.1 GCA_012800215.1 Bacillota bacterium
AGCCGGCAGCTCTAACCGTTGAGCTATGGGCCCTTGGCTCCCCGAGTAGGATTCGAACCTACAACCTACCGGTTAACAGCCGGTTGCTCTACCGTTGAGCTATCGAGGAACGATTTCCTCAAGTGGTGCAATGCCTATTATAGCGCATCTTAATGCTTTTAGTCAACCCCTAAAGTAAAGGTTAATTCTGGGAAGACTATTCGAGATAATCTTTTAGCCTTTTACTCCGCATGGGATGACGTAGCTTACGTAATGCTTTAGCTTCAATCTGGCGAATACGCTCGCGCGTTACTCCAAAAACCTGCCCCACTTCTTCCAAAGTGCGAGAACGACCGTCATCAAGACCAAAACGCAGTGTTAATACCTTTTTCTCACGTGGCGTTAATGTTTCCAAGACATCGTCCAATTGTTCTTTTAGCAATTCAAAGGCAGCTGCTTCCGCCGGTGCCTGTACGTCCTGGTCCTCAATAAAATCTCCCAAATGAGAGTCATCTTCTTCACCAATTGGCGTCTCCAGAGAAACAGGTTCCTGTGCAATCTTTAAAATCTCCCGCACACGTTCTTCAGAAATACCCATAACTTCTGCAATTTCTTCAGGCGTTGGTTCACGTCCTAATTCCTGCACCAGCTGACGTGATACACGAATTAATTTATTAATTGTTTCCACCATATGAACAGGGATACGAATAGTACGTGCCTGATCAGCAATAGCACGGGTAATAGCCTGACGAATCCACCAAGTAGCATAGGTGCTAAATTTAAAGCCCTTGCGGTAGTCGAATTTTTCCACAGCTTTTATTAAGCCTAGATTGCCCTCTTGAATTAAATCAAGAAAAAGCATTCCTCTGCCTACATATTTTTTAGCAATACTGACAACTAGGCGTAAGTTAGCCTCAGCCAATGCCCGCTTGGCTTCTTCATCACCCTGCTCCATGCGTAGGGCAAGATCTATTTCTTCCTGAGAAGTCAAGAGCGGGATTTTACCAATTTCTTTTAAATACATGCGAACCGGGTCATTGACGCTAACACCTTCTGGAACCGATAGGTCAGCTTCTTCCTCGACACTGGCATCTTCTTTGACTTCATTTTCTACTTCTAACGGCTCTTCTAACGGTTCTACCTCTTCTTCGTTCGCATCATCATCAACTACGTCAACACCAAGGCGGGAGAGGTGATCATAAAAATCATCAATTTCATCAGGAGATAAGTCCATTTCCTGCAGTGCTTCAATTATTTCCTTATAAGTAAGAAGGCCATGCTTTTTTCCCTGTTTGAGGAGCTTTTCTCGAATTTTTTTTAGTTGTTGCGCTTTCTCCTGATCATTTTCCATATCATTATTCTTCTTATTATCCATCTCTTTATCCAACACCTTTCCCTCCTTCCTTGGCATAATTCATGCTTTCTTCCATTTTACGCAGTACCAGCCATTTTTTTGACAACTTGGCAATTTCCCCTTTCGCTACGACAGGGTCTAATTTGGCCATTTGCATTTCAATCTCTTCACGTTCTTTAGCTATACGATGGCGCTTCAAAAAGATGATACAATCATCTATTGCTTTTTTAGCTGTCTTCTCGTCATATTCTTCATCTATTAACAAACGGCTTAAAAACTGCCGGTGATTTTTCTCGGGAAGCAAGTCAAGCAATAGCGACGGTGAAAATGTATTATTATTTTGCGCTACCGACAAGACATTATTTAATTCAGCCGGAAAATCTTCAGGATCAAGCGCAGCAGATGTTAATGGAATCAAGGCAGGAAAACGAGACCACAATGCAAGTATTTGCAAAGGAGCTTTTTCCACTGCATCTTTACCTGATGATACTTTAATTGGAGTAAAGCTCGGTGCAGAAATATGACCTTGTTTTCTCTTGCTTAGTTCTTCGCGAATGGCAGCAGCAGGTAATTTTAGTAATGCAGCTGCTTTTTGCACATAATTCTCCCGCTCCATGGCATTATCAATGGAGTTTAAAACATCGGTAACTTTAGTAAAAAGTTGTAAACGCTCGTCCTCCTTTTCTAAACTATATTGTTCAATTAAACTAGTTAGTTGATAATCTACAAGCAGTAAAGCTTGGTCAATAACTTCATTTTGAAAAGCTTTTCCACCAAACTTGCGGATATAATCATCAGGATCTAAACCCGGCGGTAATCGCCCCACTTTAACTAAACAACCTGCCTGCCGTAAAATCTGCAGACCGCGCCAGGCCGCAGCTTGTCCGGCAGCATCCGCATCATAAACAATTACTACTTCCTTTGCCTGGCTGCGCAGCAGTCTGGCCTGGGCTTCTGTCAGGGATGTTCCCAGCGTGGCGACTGCCTGCTTGATTCCG
>JAAZJT010000184.1 GCA_012800215.1 Bacillota bacterium
ATGGCGAAGACTACATTGTCTTTTTAGGAGATACTTTTAACTATTGGGAAGCCTTTTTAGTTGATAGTGAAACATTGGAACCAATTAAGATGGTTGGATTTACCTCCGGGCAAACAAAGTAAAAGCTATTGCTCACAGCAGCCTTTGGGCTGCTTTTTTTACATCTTCCCTTTCCCAAAATACCATACCATGTCAGGTGTGTTTAACGCCCCTAGTGCAACAAGGATAACTCATTGGTTTTTCAAAGTATATCTTAGAAAAACAAAGATAAAAATATATTCTCAAATAGATGATGCCACAGGAGAAATTGACTTTCAATGATTATTGAAGTCAAACTAGAGGTTGACTTATGCAAACCAGGCATGCTAACTTCTATATAGGATAAAGCACCTAAACCAAGGGAGCTTGAATCAATGGCTATGAATAAGGAAAATCAAATATATGAACTTATGACAAAGATGTATGCAGAAATGCAGAAAGGCTTAAACGATGTTCGGACAGAAATGCAAAAAGGCTTTAATGATGTAGATGAGAAGATTGAATACGTAAAAACGGAGCTGCAATCTGTCAAAGAAAAGGTAATTCAAATTGAAAATGAACACGGGCAAAAACTCGGAGCTTTATTTAATGGATATACTGCAAATACAGAACTACTAGAGCAAATCGCAAGAGAAATAGCCAAGCACGAAGAAATCATTTTCAGATAAAGCAAGCTGTCAGTCAAATGGCAGCTTGCTTTTGTTGTATAATAACACAGTAAAAAGGCATAACCTGCAAAGTGATGGACGGCGTCGAGAGCCTCAGCGCGTCAATACTTCCCTTTATGTAATACTACCCATAATTCCTTGAAAACCTCGGTGTTTATTGATAATATTAATATGTAAGACGAATACTGACTTATTAAGGAGAAACTTGTCGAATATACTAAAGCAATTTGTGAAACAAGTGACAAAAAAATATACTAATATTGTGCATTGATTCAGCGGTCAGCGTAATGCGGTCGCCAGTGTGTTAGAAAATGATTCGTCTATATTTTCTAAGCAGGCAGTCCTTGCACAATTTTTTGTGTTGCAATTTAATACGGAACACTTAATCTAATTGCAACAAGATAAGGGTGTTAATTTTATATAAAGAAGGTGTCAAGATGAAAAAATATGTTGCGGCAGATATTTATGATAATAATGGGTTGTTACTTGTCGCAAAGGGAATGGAAATCTCTGAAAAAAAAGTATCGAAGCTAAAACAATTTGGGTTAGAAGAAGAAATAATAGAAAAAACAATTTCTGAAAAAAAAGTAACGGCTAGTAATCCTACGGTAAAAAAACCCACAAAATCTGGTTTAAATAATACAATGGATATGTTCATGGCGAGTATGAATTTATTAAATAAGAAAGTAAAGGGTACTGACCTGGAGGATTTCAATTATTGTAATGAACTGCTAATAGATCTATTATTTGGACAAGAGGAAAACTGGAGAATACACCTAATCGGACTGGCTAATTATGCGGATTGGGTCTATACACATTCAATTAATGTTGCTATCTTGTCATTAATGATAGGAAAGGCTTTAGGTTATAAGGAGGAAGACTTACGTATCTTGGGGGTAAGCGCGTTTTTACATGATGTAGGGTATTTATTAATTCCAAAATCTCTGATCCTTGGATCCAGCCAGTTTGATGCAAAAGATGGATATATTGTTCAACAGCATTGTGACTTAGGTAAAGCTCTGCTGGATGAAATCCCGATAGAAAAAGTTTGTAAGGATGTAGTGCTGCAGCACCATGAAAGGTTAGATGGAAGCGGATATCCAAATGGATTGAAGACGGATGACATTAATCCTTGTGCTAAAATAGTAATGATCGCAGATTCTTTTGATGCAATGACTTCTGAAAGGCCTTACGGAGAAGCTGTGAGTCAGGAAATGGCTGTTAAGATGCTGCAAAATGATGTGGAAAAGTACGATAGGAATTTAATTTCTATTTTTACAGACATATTGAACCCCCCTCACTTTCGCTTCGTTTAGAATTTTGGGGAGGTTTAATAACACAAGATTCAGCTTGTCTTATATTTCGGAGTTGGATTAATCCAGCTTTTCATTTTCCCATATTCAAATAATTTATCATACATATCCAACTCTTGAATTAAAAAGTTTTTAAATTGCTCCCTAATTGTCGGGTTTGTACTTTGTATAAATGCTCGGGTATGTACAGGTAAGAATGACTGAATTCCCATAAGGACTTGCGTAAATATATGTTTATCACTTAATACCTCCAATTTCACAGTGCTTGCCGATGCTTCTGGCGGTTTTGGAGGCATTGGTATACCATACTTGATCATTAGCTTTTCTAATTCTTTGTTTGCTTCTTTAGCTCATCTAAACCTAATGTGATAACAACTTTAAAATCACTATCTTCAACAAAGTTATGAAATAGTTGAGTAGTATCAATTATATGGTAGCGATCATTTAACATATTCCATATATGCCAAACTTCACTTACGTTAATAGTTTGCTGCATATCTGATGCTGATTTTCCAGCATCGATAAGTTGCCTTACTTTCTCTACAAATTTCATTTTCATCTCC
>JAAZJT010000185.1 GCA_012800215.1 Bacillota bacterium
CTTTGAGGTGGTAAAAAAATTAAGGGGCATGTTTGCCTTTTGTATTTGGGATAAATTAAATGATATTTTGTTTCTGGCGCGTGATGGTTTTGGCATCAAGCCACTATATTACACGCAGAATACAAAAGATAAAACTTTTATTTTTGGTTCGGAGATCAAAGCTTTTTTGCCGCATCCCGCGTTCATTAAGGAACTGAATAAAGATGCCTTAAGGCCTTATTTAACCTTTCAATATTCTGCGCTGGATGAAACATTTTTTAAAGGTGTTTTTAAATTGCCGCCAGCTCATTATATGGTGGTGCAAAATGGAGAGAAAAAGCTGCAAAAATACTGGGACAAAAAATTTCATGCAAAAACTGCGCCGCCGGAAAAATATGTAGGAGAAATTCATGCGGGAGTTAAAGAGTCAGTGAATGCCCATAGAATGGGGGGCATGGAAACAGGTTCTTTTTTATCGGGTGGGATTGATTCTAGTTACATTACAGCACTTTTGAAACCAAAAAAATCTTTTTCCATTGGTTTCTGCGGCTATGGAGGAATATTTAATGAAACAAATTTAGCAAAAGAATTATCAGAGCAATTAAGAATTCAAAATGTTTGTAAATGTATTAGCGCTAAAGATTTTTTTGCCGAGCTGCCTAATATTCAATACCATATGGATGAGCCGCAAGCAAATTTATCTTCTGTGCCTTTATACTTCCTATCAGAGCTGGCAAGCAGAGAAGTAAAAGTTGTTTTTTCAGGAGAAGGTGCGGATGAAATTTTTGGCGGCTATGCCTGGTATCAATATTCTAAGGATATGGCTAGGTATGAAAAAATCCCCTATGCGATACGTCGCGCTATTTTTCATCTGGCTAAAAGGCTGCCTAAAAATCGCCTGACAAACTTTTTAGTAAGGGGCGGTCAACCGGTTGAAGAGCGTTTTATAGGTAATGCCATTGTTTTTGATGAAGAGGATGCTTTAAATGTTTTAAAGCCTGCCTACAAAAAGGGACCGTCTGTACACAGTATTACGCAGAGTATTTACGCTGAAGTAAAAGATGAAGATGACCTGTCAAAAATGCAGTATCTTGATTTCCATTTGTGGCAGCCGGGCGATATTTTATTAAAGGCGGATAAAATGAGTATGGCACACTCTCTTGAAGTACGCATGCCTTTTCTCGACTATAAAGTAATGGAGATGGCAAAAAATATTCCCGCTAAGTATCGGGTAAACGGAACGGAAACTAAATGCGCTTTACGCCGGGCAGCATATAAAGTTTTACCTAAAGAATGGGCAGCGAGGCCTAAGTTAGGTTTTATGGTGCCGTTGCGTGACTGGCTGCGGGAGGAAAAGTGTTATCAGCTGGTAAAAGAAATGTTTTCTGCAGATTTTGCAGAGGAATTTTTTGATACAGACCAGTTGATAGCCTATTTAGATGAACATTATCAAGGCAAGAAAAACCGCTGTCGCTATGTTTATACAGTTTATGTGTTTTTAGTTTGGTATAAGAGGTTTTTTCTTGATTTGTAAAGAAGAATGCAGGCAGCAAAGAAAAAATAAATGTAGTACTATATAAATAAAAACTGCATACAGATTAATAAGTTGGACAACCTCAAGGGAGGAATGATTGTGAAAAAGAAATATTCTTTGCTGCTGGTGATACTTTTAATGGCTGTATTGGTTTTTGGCTGCGGGGAAAAGGGTGAGCCGCCGGCGGAAGAAGAGCCGGATGATGGTAAAGTGGCTGTAGAAACGGTGGCGCCGGTTTGTGTCATGATTGATAATCATCGGGCTGCCCGTCCCCATTCGGGACTGCAGGAAGCACATCTGGTGTATGAGTTTTTGGTGGAGGGCGGCATTTCCCGCTTAATGGCAGTATTTGACCGGCCGCTAAAAGAAAACTTTGAGATTGGTCCCGTACGCAGCTTGCGCCCCTATTTTGCAGAGATGGCAGTAGAGCATGGCGGCGCGGTGGCTTTTTCCGGCACATCAGGTCGTACTGATGAGATGATTGCACATTTGCCGCTGCAGAAAATAACTGCAGGAAAGTATTTCTGGCGTGATGACAGCCGCCAGGCACCTCATAATTTATATACAGACTTGGCAAAGCTGTATGAAGCACGCGGTGAGTCACAAGCTAAAGAAATAAGGGTGCTGCCGCAGGAACTGCCGGCGGGGGAAGAAGCTTTGGAGATAGAAGTAGTTTACAGCAGGGATAATGTGGTAAGTTATAAATATAGTCCTGAAAAAGATATGTATCTGCGTTTCCAAAACGGCGAGGCGCATGTAGATCGGGAAACAGGCCTGCAGTATGGTGCCACACGGGTCATAGTGCGCCAAAATGTACATCATAATGTACCGGGTACACCTTTAGTGGATATTGAAGTACATGGGTCCGGAACTGCAGTGCTTTATGCCGGTGGGCAAAAGTATGATTTAACCTGGGAGAAAAATGGTGAAACGGTGTACTACTTAAATGATGGTACAATTTTGGATTTAAGTTTAGGCAATACCTGGATTCAAGTTGTACGGTAATGGCTCGTAAGAGCCATTTTTTTATTTGGGTTCATGCCTGTGATTATTTAACAGGCAGCATGCTGCATGGTAAGAGACAGCAGTGCAGGAATTTAGGCATAAAGAGAGAAGTAATTAAGCTAAGCAATTTAGAGGAGAAAGATAATGTGGCTTATTTAAAAGTACTGCTCACATCAGCACTACCGGTTTTGGAATTGCGGGGAGGTCTGCCGCTGGGCATATATTTGGGATTATCGCTTTGGGAAGCTTTTTTGTTTAGCTTTTTGGGTAATGTAATGATTATTTACCCTGTGCTAAAGCTTTTAGAACGTTTAGAAGTATTTCTCGCGCAAAATAAAGTGACGGCTCCTCTCTACCGGATGATGATTAAAAAAGTAAGCAAAAAGAAAGATTTATTTATTAAATATGGTAAGTATGGCTTGTTTTTGTTTGTGGCGGTACCACTGCCTACTACCGGGGCATGGACAGCTTGTATTGCTGCCCGTTTTTTCCGTATTCCCACCAGGGAAGCTTTTGGTGCCATTGCCTTAGGCGTTCTGGCAGCAGGACTTTTTGTTTTGTTTAATTCTTACCTACTTGTAGATGTGATTAATTAAGTAAAAAAAGGGTATTGTATTAATATTGTTAGAGAAGGAAGAGTGCGATGTCAGGACGTTCTTTAATTAAATCAGCGGGTATGGTGACCATTTTATTGGTCTTTTCACGAGTATTAGGTTTCCTGCGAGAATCGGCCATTGCTTATAGTTTCGGTACTACGGCAGAAACAGATGCTTATTTTGTTGCCGCCACTGTGCCGACTATTTTGTTTATGGCTTTTAATGATGCCGTTAAAACTGCTTTTATCCCTGTCTACGGCGAATATCACCGCAGAGAAGATGGTAATGCCTTTGCTGTGACAGTTTTTGTTATTATGGCCGCTATTCTAATTTTCTGCAGCTTCGCTTTAGTGCTGGCAGCACCTCTTGTAGCACGCTTGCTGGCACCCCGTTTTACAGGGCACCAATATGAAATTACTGTGCAGATGACGCGCATTATGCTGCCGGGATTAATCTTTATGGGTTTGACGGGCTTGGCCAGTGCTATTTTGCATTTAAAAAAGAATTTTTTCATTCCTGCCATTACAGCTTATCCCAGCAATCTGATTATTATTTTTACGGCACTGCTATTTGGCGCACGCTTTGGAGTGGTGGGGCTATCCTGGGGAACGCTTCTGGGTTTTGCCAGCCAGTTTTTTATTCAGGTGCCGGCTTTGGCTCAATTTGGCCTTTTGCGAGAGAGAAGATTAATGTGGCACCATCCTGGTTTAAAGCGGATGGCCGTTTTATTGCCGCCTGTGATTATTGGCAGTGCTTCTACAGAACTTAAAAGCGTTATCGATCGTATATTCGGTTCTCTGCTGCCTGAAGGAAGTATTTCTGCGCTTAATTTTGCCAGCCGTATTTATTTATTACCTAATGGTATTATCATTTTAGCTTTACTGACAGTACTTTACCCTACTTTGGTGGAGTTGTTTATGGAAGAAAAGATGGCGGAGTTTAAAAATACTTTACGCCATGGTATTGGTCTGATTATCCTACTGGTTTTTCCTATGATGGTTGGGCTGGTTGTGCTGCGCGTGCCGGTGGTGAGATTATTATTTGAGCGCGGCGCCTTTGATGCTGTCTCCACAGCCAAAACGGCATTTGCACTGGCTTTTTACAGTTGGGGATTACTTCCGGTGGGCATTTTGGTTCTCTTTAACAGGGCATTTTATGCTGCTAAGGATACAGTTACACCCATGCTTGTTACTTTGCTGACCATGGGCACCAACACTTTTCTCAACTGGACTCTGATGGGACCGCTGCAGCATGGCGGCATTGCTTTGGGTACAGCCATTTCCATGTATATTGGAGCCTTCTGCCTGGGCTATCTCCTCTGGAAAAAGATTGGCTCTTTTGGCGGTTACCAACTTTTTGCTACCTTCTGGAAGTGCGGGGTTGCTTCTTTTGTCATGGGGGGAGTAGTCTGGTATGGCTTACGCTTTTTAACCGGTGGCAGTATGTTGCGGCAGGCGCTGGAAGTGGGTACTTTAATTGTGATCGGTGCTGCTGTTTATTTTCTGCTGGTTTACGTATTAAAAGTTGAGGAATTGGAAGAGGCACTCAGTTTGGTGCGACAGCGCTTCAAAGGTTAATGTAGAGGGCGGACAATGTTCGCCCCTTGTTTGTTTTTACAGCTATACATAAAGCTTATTTAAATGGTAAAGATATGAAATATAGGTGAAAGGAGTTGAAGCGATGCAGAGCAAGAAAGCGGTTGCTTTAGCCTTTGTAATGTTATTTTTGCTCATTTTTCTGTACGGCTGTGGCGGCGATAAGGAGAATAGGAATAAGATGCCGGGTGACAATAAAGGTGGAGAAGCGGCAGTAGATATTAACGCCTTAACGGCAGAATGGGCTGAATCTGCTCACAGTAACATTCTTTTAGCACCGGCACAGCGGGACGGCTGTGTGGTTTGTCATGATGGCGGTGCTTTTGCCATGAAGCAAACGGAACTTGCCAGTATAGAAAGGGATTTCTTTATCAGTGTAGATTGCCGTGCGTGCCATACCGGGCAGGGTGTGGAGCTAATGGAAGCAGGCAGTGTAGAGATTCCAACGGCGGAAAATGTGAAAGGCGGCAGCGGCGCCCTTTGCATGTACTGCCATAATTCCCGTACTGCTCCCCAGATGGATGATAAAGATCGCGTGGCACCTCACTACAGCAGTCAGGCTGATATTGCCAGCGGTACAGGTGGTATCCGCCGCGAAGACTTTGAATATGGTAATACTGCTGCCCATGTTGATATTGATAACAGCTGTGTAGGCTGCCACATGACAGAGGCAGATGGGGGCTATGCAGCGCATAGTTTCCAGGTAGAAAATGTAGAAAATGCATGCGGCCAGTGTCATCAGGAGATTGCCGATGTTAATCTGAAAGCAGGCGGAGATTATGACGGTGATGGTGAAACTGAAGGCTTTCAGACGGAAGTGGAAGGAATACTCGCACTGGTGCAGGAAGCTATAGTGGATGAATTAAATGGCGGCTCCTTTACCAGCAGCCACGGCACAGTAATCTTTAAAGATGCAGAGGGCACGGAGTTGTCTGAAGTACCCGATGAATTGTACCAGGCAGCATATAACTATTTACTTGTAAGTAATGACGGCAGCCTCGGCATCCATAATCCCACTTTAGTGGTACAGCTTCTGCAGCAGTCGTATAAAGTATTAAAGGGCGAAGATATTCCCAAGGCAAAATTAAAATAAAAGATTCCCGGCAGTGCCGGGATTTTTTATAAAAAAAACCACCCTTTTCAGGGTGGAAGAGCGGGAATTATCTGTTAGGTGCGGAGGTTACTATGGGTAAAAAGACGTGTTTTACGTCTTTTTTTATAAGCCAGGAAAAGAAAGAGCAGGGCGTGAAACAAAACAAGGCGGCGGACAGTCAGCAGGCTAAGTAAACGTGCCAGCATGGCAGGCGCGACAAAGACTACCTTACCGATTACTGCCTGATGTTTTACAGGCTCTGTATCGGGCGTTTGGTTAGCGTCACCTTGGGTGAGATAATAAAAACCTTCTTTATAACCAAAATCAATTACACGATGGGTAATAAGCAAATCATTTTGCTTAAAAGTAATAATATCGCCGGGTGCAAAGAGTGTATCTGTACATTTTTCTACCGCAATAATGGTGCCGGTGGGTAGTGTGGGTTCCATACTGCCGCTGGCGACACGAAAAAGCCGGTAGCGTGCACAAAAATTGCGCAGAGCCAGGCCACCCTGGATGAAAATAATTAACCACATAAGCAGCATTAAAATTACAAGCAGCTTCTGCTTGAAAAATTTAAAGCTTTTCACTATTATGACCCCCAGAGAAAAAGGGTCTGACGGTACTGGGTGAGAAATTTAAAAATGGTCAGCCAGGGCAGGAAGCTTAAAAGAAGTGCCAGCACCAATAATGCCCCCAGTACCCAATATGGTAAATTGGGCAGACGGAGCGGTTCTTCATTATCATGCCACTTTAACATTTGTCTTCCTCACTTTCCCTAATATTGTAAAGCAGGGAAAGTGCGAAGTCCCAAGAAATCTGCCGGTATGTTTTAGACAGAATCATTTGTGGAAAAGCAAAAAACTGCCAAATAGGCAGTTTTTTTATGATTAGATAACTGGCAATGCTGCGATACTTGTCTGATCCTTTTGGAGTATGACGGTTACTTTTTTAAAGTTTTAATGAGGGCATAGACTGTCATACTGGCGAGATGGGCAAAATCTTCGGTATGCAGATATGTATTGGCATTACGATCAAATAGAA
>JAAZJT010000020.1 GCA_012800215.1 Bacillota bacterium
AAGTTCCCTTGTTCCACTGCCCTTTTCTCTCATGGCAAAGCTTTCATTGGCAAGCTCAGGCAGCTTAATAATCTTTCTTTTGGCAAAAGGATGTTTGGTGCTGCAGATGAGAACTAAATAGTCTTCAACTTCCGGCATGCTGATTAAATCAGGGCTTTTGATTTTACCTTCTACAATGCCGATATCTATTTCAGATTTTAAAAGCTTATTCTCTATAACCTGGGTATTATTCATATAGGAGTAAACTTCAATAGTGGGCTCTTTTTTTGTAAATCTATTTATTATATCACTTAAAATAGACTCACCTACTGTGATGGTTGAACCTATTTTTATTTTCTCTTTTTTATTTAGACTAAACATTTTTTCTTCTAAATCATCAAATTGCTTTACCACAGTTTGAGCATAGGAAAATAGTTTTTTCCCTGCATCAGTTATATATAATCTTCTATTTAAACGATTAAATAACAGGACTCCGTAGTGTTCTTCCAACTCCCTAATGGCCTGGCTTACAGTAGGTTGGGAAATGTAAAGTTTAGCGGCTGCAGCACTCATGCTTCCGCTTTTTACCACCTCTATAAAAATCCTCAAATGCCTAATTGTCACATTTACCCTCCATCTATAGCAAAATTTTCTTGCTTTCATTCTTATTATTATAGGTTTTACCTATAATAATGATCAGATTTTATCATTTTACCAGTTTTTAATCAATTGATATATTGTTAATGAGAGGATTGTTGTCTATCAGCAGGGAGAGTGTGATAAATGAATGTATTAATCATTGGTGGTGTAGCTGCAGGAACTAAAGTAGCTGCAAAACTAAAAAGGGATAACTACAATGCACAAGTGACTATATTAACAAAAAGTAAAGATATTTCTTATGCAGGATGTGGGCTACCCTATTATGTTGGCAATGTAATTGAGGAGCGCAAAGATTTAATAGTTAATACTCCGGAAAGCTTTTCCAAATTAACCGGTGTAAAAGTATTAACTGAAGTTGAAGTTATAAGAGTGAATCCAGATAAAAAAGAAGTAGAAGCTTGTGATTTAAACACTAATAAAACTCAGACTTATAAATATGACAAACTGGTCATAGCTACCGGTGCAGATCCTATTAAGCCTCCAATTGAAGGAGTTGACTTAAAAGGAGTTTATTTTATGAGGACTCCGGAGGACGCTACAAAATTGCGCGAATCCATTGCAGCTGGGGAAATAAAACGTGCAGCTGTAGTTGGTGGAGGGTTTATAGGTTTAGAAGTAGCTGATAATTTGGCCGCCCAAGGAATTAGAGTTTTTGTTATTGATATGGCTGAGCAAATACTTCCAGGCTTTGACCCAGAGATAGCAAATTATGTTGAAAACCATTTGGCTGAACATGGCATTATGGTTTTTACCGGAACTAAATTAGAGGCTATTCTGGGAGAAGAAACAGTTGAAAAGGTAAAAACAAATAGACGCGCTATGAAAGCAGATGCCGTTATCCTTGCAATAGGCATAAGACCTAATACTGCTTTCTTAGCCGAGACAGGCATCCAACTATCCCAAAATAAAGCTATTGTGGTAAATGAACATCTGGAAACTAATATTGAGGACATATATGCTGCAGGCGACTGTGCTCTTGTAAGCAATATGCTAACAAGAAAAGAGGCTTACTCTCCTATGGGGTCTTCTGCAAATATTGAGGGAAGAATTTTAGCTCAGAATTTAAATGGCAAATGTCTAAGCTATAAAGGCGTTCTTGGCACTGCTGTCGTTAAGCTTCCTAAATTAAATGCCGCAAAAACCGGCTTAACGGAAGATTCTGCTAAAGCTGAAGGCTATGATGTAGTAACAGCTGTCACAGTTGTTGACGATAAGGCTCATTATTATCCTGGAGCTGCAAATTTTGTTGTGAAGATAATAGCTGACAGAAGTACGAAAAAACTATTAGGACTGCAGGTAGTTGGCGAAGGTGCAGTAGATAAGGTAGTAGACATAGCCGTGATGGCCATTGCATTAAATGCAACTTTA
Organism: Bacillota bacterium; assembly: GCA_012800215.1. Classification (GTDB taxonomy): domain Bacteria; phylum Bacillota; class Dethiobacteria; order Dethiobacterales; family Dethiobacteraceae; genus JAAZIQ01. The sequence goes on from JAAZJT010000020.1 coordinate 2,008, forward strand.
GATGACATTAAGGACTTAGATTTTTCATATGCACCGCCATTCTCAACGGCAATTCATCCTTTTTCACATACTGTTAATGTGTTACTGAATAAAATTAATGGAGAAATTCATTCCCTTACACCTAAAGAATATTTAGAAGGTAAAGCTGACGGATATCAAATAATCGATGCATCTCTTAGTCCAAGTATAGCAGGTGTGCCTTTTGTAGATTTAGCAAAAGTTCATGGAGAATTGCCTCAATTTGATAAAGATGAAAAGCTTTTATTAGTCTGCACTAAAGGCAAAAGGGCATATCTGCTGCAA
>JAAZJT010000021.1 GCA_012800215.1 Bacillota bacterium
CAAAGTCCCGTGCCTTACCGACTTGGCTACGCCCCAAAATGGTGGAGAGGACTGGATTCGAACCAGTGAAGTCTGAGACAACAGATTTAAAATAATAAATTGTGGAGAGGTACCCTTTGGCCAACTTGGGTACCTCTCCACAATTTATTATTTTATTGGAGCCGGCGATGGGACTCGAACCCGCAACCTGCTGATTACAAGTCAGCTGCTCTGCCAGTTGAGCTACGCCGGCATCTTTGTTAGCGACAATACATATACTAACATATTTTTTTTTACAAGTCAACCTATCTTGTTGAAATTTCTAGATGTATGTTTTTCCTGTTAAATGTGGAAACCTAGGATAGGAGATTGGTTGAAGGAGGTCTTTATTTTATATGCAGGATAATGAATTTGTAAAAATTTTTAATGATCTTGAACGAGTGGAGCGTGAGCTGCGCAAAGTCGGCAATGACAAAGAACAGCGGCAGAAATGTTATGACAGACTATTGGAATTACGCCGCCGAATGGATAGATATGTCGAATTTTGGCTGCGCTTTGAAGAAAAAATTAATGAAATGCAGGAAAAATATGATTTTTTACTTCCTGATGAAATGCCGGAATCCTTTCTTCAGGCATTTGGTACTGTTTTTCCGGAGGAGGAAACTGAGATACAGACAGAATTAACAGAAGTAAAAAGTGACTTGGATCGGAGAGGGGTTAGAACAGTGTTACTGCAAGAAAACAATGAGACGTGTATCCGTTCTTTCAAGAGGGGACTTGGTTTTTTAGAATTGGCAATGATGGATGAGGCAATTCAGGAATTTAAACAGGTTATTCACCAGGAGCCTGATTTATTGCTTGCACATTTATGTTTGGGTGTTGCGTATGCGGAGCGAGGAATGGCCGATGAAGCTATGCGCGAGTTGCGTTTAGTACAAGCACTGACAGAAGATAAACAAACAGGCGCCATTGTTCATAATGCTATGGGTAATGTCTATGCAGATAAAGAAGAATATGAGCTTGCCTTAATAGAGTTTGAAAAAGTAATTGAGCTTGATCCTGATTTTGCTATAGCTCATTTCAATCTGGGGGCTGTTTATTATAATTTAAAAAGATATGAAGAGTGCGTGCGTGAATTTGAAATTGTTAAAGAAGAGTTTCCTAAAGATTGGGAGATCTATTTTTATTTAGGGATAGCATACAGAAAACTAAATGACGATGAGCAGGCGCTGATCAATTTGCTAAAAGCTGCTTATCTGGCACCGCAGGAACCTTATGTAGCTTTTGAACTAGGGTTGCTATACGATAATCTTGGAGAAACGCGTCGCGCATTAGAAAATTATTACAGGGCACGTAAACTCTTTCAAGAACAGGAGAGAGAAGAGTAAAAATAGGAAATATGTTGGGCAGGAAAAATCACCCTGATGCAGAAATGTATTGACGATATGGAGTGTAAGGAGGAGCCGTCAGTGAGTACTATTCGTGATTTATCCTTAGCACCAGAGGGGCATTTAAAAATTAATTGGGTTAAAGAACATATGCCTGTACTTAATGAAGTGGCGCGTGAGTATAGCCAAACTAAGCCTTTTAGCGGAGTAAAAATAGCTATTTGTTTACATTTAGAGGCTAAAACGGCATATATGGCTAAAGTGCTGCAGGAGAGTGGTGCTGAGGTTACCATAACCGGTAGTAACCCGCTTTCCACGCAGGATGATATTGCTGCAGCTCTGGTGGAAGATGGAATTACTGTTCATGCCTGGCACGGTGCAACTGAAGCAGAGTATAATGAACATTTGCATAAAACTTTGCAGTGCCAACCGCACCTGATAATTGATGACGGTGGCGATTTGGTTGCGATGCTGCATAACCACTACCCTCATATGTTACCGCAGGTGGTGGGAGGAGCGGAGGAAACAACAACAGGTGTGATCCGGCTCCGGGCAATGGCTGCTGCCGGTGCTTTAAAAATCCCGATGATGGCAGTTAATGATGCTTATTGCAAATATTTGTTTGATAATCGCTATGGGACTGGGCAATCTGTTTGGGATGGCATTATGCGCTCGACAAACCTGGTTGTTGCAGGTAAATTTGTCGTTGTGGTAGGTTATGGTTGGTGTGGTAAGGGCGTAGCCATGCGGGCCAAAGGATTAGGTGCCAAAGTAGTGGTTTGTGAGGTAGATCCAATTAAAGCTTGTGAAGCAGTAATGGATGGGCACACTGTGATGCCCTTAACGGAAGCGGCTAAAATAGGAGATATTTTTATTACTGTAACAGGATGCTGTGAAGTAATTACAACACAACATTTTTTAAATCTGAAAAATGGTGCCATTCTCTGTAATGCCGGTCATTTTGACGTAGAAATTGACAAAAATGCTTTACAGAGTTTGGCGGGAAAACCAAGTCTCGTTCGTCGCAATGTGGAAGCTTATGAGTTTAACGGTAAGAGAATATACCTTTTAGCGGAAGGGCGGCTTGTTAACTTGGCTGCTGCAGACGGCCATCCTGCAGAAATTATGGATATGAGTTTTGCTCTGCAGGTTGAGGCGCTGCATTATCTTCATATAAACCGGGGTTCTTTACCGGCTGACGTTTTAACACTGCCTCAACAGGTGGATGAAAAGGTGGCGTGCAGGAAACTTGCTGCCTTGAATATTTCAATTGATACACTTACACCAAAACAAAAAAAATATTTGCAAAGTTGGCAGTAAGGAGGAAGAAATGAAGAATAAATTAGCTATTATCGGCGGAACAGGTGTCTATGACCCGCAGCTGCTAACTGAAATGGAACAACTGGAAGTGGTGACTCGGTATGGTACAGCCCTTTTAACACAAGGGCGCTATCAAGGAGAAAAAGTTGTTTTTTTGGCACGCCACGGAGTTGAGCATAGTACGCCACCGCATATGGTTAACTACCGAGCCAATATAGCAGCCTTAGTTAAACTTGGTGTAACAAGGGTTATAGCTACAGCGGCAGTCGGCTCTTTAAATGAAACAATGCCTCCGGGAACCATGGTTTTGCTGCATCAATTTTTAGACTTTACTAAAGGACGCGAGACTACCTTTTTTACAGGCGGG
>JAAZJT010000022.1 GCA_012800215.1 Bacillota bacterium
AACTGCTGATAGCCTTCTTCGAGATAATGTGACTTCACCCCATGGGAAATGGAAAGATACGCTTCCATATAAGCAGCAAAATGATCGCAAGCCCGGATTAATTCACCATCAAGGGGAAAGTATTGATCCTCATTATATTTTGCGCTGATACTTCCGGAAGGCACTATTTTTATTTGTCCATCCTGTATAATTTTATTGGCAAATTCATCTTCAGTAAAATAGCGCAACTGTTGATGCCAGGCTGAAGGCAGCAGAGGCAGTAACTTTTCCTCCACTTGCTGCTTTTCAATATCCCTGATTAATTCATCTAAACCTGCCACCGATCTTTTAACAGGCGAAACAATATCCCTGGTTAATACTTCAGGTAAATCATGAAACAGGCCGCCTAAATAATTATTAATTAAACGCTGCGGGCAGGCTTCTATCTCTGTACTGGCAAGGTAGGACAGCATAGCCACGATCAGCATGTGACCCAGTACAGAAGTTTCCGGCAATCTATACGTTTGCGCCCACCGCTGCTGAAAACGCAACTGGCCAACTAAATCCATAAAATGGCTGGTCTTTTTGCCTAATTGCAGCTTTTGCACACCGGCTAAATGATAATGCTCCTCAATCTCATCCTCAATAATCGCTTTAGTTTCTTCTAAACCATAGAGATTAGTATTTAAATGATAAATTAATTTAAATTCCCAGTTAGTGGCCAGATAATGAGAAGCCTGTAAAATACTTTTTTCCTGGGCGCTATACTCTGGCTGGAACAGGTAGGCAGCAAATTTCTCGGCAAAATTATTCTTTACCCCTTCCAGCTTAGAGGCAAGTTGTGTGATTACCCAGTTGTTTAAAAGCTCCCCTTTGCGCGCCATTAATTTATGGAAAATTGGTGGTTTAATATCCGTAAGAATTATCCGATGTAAAAATTCAAAAAAACCTCCCTCAATCAGCTGCAGCCAATTAATTTGCGCATAATGATCAGACTCCTCAAATTTAGCCAGTAAATAAGCATAAATCATTTTTTGTGCCTGTTTATCCAACTCTGTAAAACCTTTATGAGGTCGGTTATGATCGTTCCAGCGCTGGATGCTGGCCGCATCAAACAGTAGTTGAATTAACTCTTTACTAACCATTATCCAGCTCCTTTTTAAAATCTTTGCCGGCATAAATTACCATTGTTTGCCTACAAAAAATATTTCATTGTAGTAATCCATGTCAGCTGCTTTTTGTAGGAAATGAATAACAAGCCTATCTACCACATGGCTCTGCAAAAAAGCTTCTTTACTTGCTATGCCATACTCCTTAATGATAAGGGCAAGCCTCTCCCTTTCTTCTTCTAACAATTGAGCAAGAAGATTAAGCTGCTCCTCCTTATCCTGATCTGCCCCAGATAGCAGCATAACTATTCCCCCCAAGTATCTCCTTCTGCATATTTCGACAAGGGGGAAAAATTTCCCTGCTTAAATTAGGATATATTTTCCTTTCCTTTAGCAGGTAAAAGTGTTCTTTCCCCCTTAAGGTCCGGGAGTTCCTGTACTTTATCCAGTTTATTCTCAATGGTACGCGACTTGCGAGAAGCAGTTTCGATGGTATTACTAGCCTCCTGAAGTTTCTTTTTTGTTTTTTCCAGCAATAAACCAAACCTGCCAAATTCGGTTTTTATTTTTCCTAAAAGCGACCAAACTTCGCTCGTACGTTTTTCAATGGTCAATGTACGAAAGCCCATTTGTAAACTGTTTAAAAATGCAGCCAGTGTAGTTGGCCCGGTTACAGCTACTTTAAAATCACGCATTAGCGACTCAAACAAACCATTTCGCCGGAGAACTTCCGCATATAGACCTTCAAACGGCAAAAACATAATGGCAAAATCAGTTGTTGCCGGTGGATCTATATATTTATTATAAATATCCTTGGCACACTTTTTAATACTATTCTGTAACTGCTTTGCATATGCTTCCGCCTGCTCCTTATCTGCAGCATCATATGCATCAAGCAAACGCTGATAATCCTCCAGGGGAAATTTAGAGTCAATTGGCAGCCAGATATCTTTTTCGTTTTTGCCTGGCATTTTTACAGCAAATTCTACTCTGTTTCCCGGTTTAACTGCAACATTTTCAGCATATTGTTCTGGAGTGAAAATCTCCTGCAAGATATTGCCAAGCTGTATTTCGCCCAGTGTCCCGCGTACTTTTACATTTGTCAAAGCTTTTTTTAAGTCTCCGACTCCTGCAGCTAAATTTTGCATTTCGCCCAAGCCCTTGTGTACTTGCTCCAAGCGTTCACTAACTTGCTTAAATGATTCCCCCAGTCTGCGTTCTAAAGTGTCATGCAGCTTTTCCTCCACTGTTACCCTGATTTTTTCCAATTTTTCCGTATTGTCAGTCTGCAGTTCTTTCAATTTTATTTCCAATGTCTCACGCATCTGTGTTAATTGTTTCTCACTAGACTGCAGTAGTTTTTCTAACTTTTCCTCCATACTATTTCGCATTTTATCTGCTTTTTGTTCATTACTGTTTGTCAAAGTATCCAACTGCGTCTTTTGCAATAAAGTCATATCCATTATTTGTTTAGATAAAGAATCACGAAAAGACTTGAGGGTAACTGCCAATTCTTCACGATTTTGCCTGGCACTGCTGCCGATTTCATTCCGGCAGAACTGCAGTTCTTCCCGCAGCATGCGCTCCGCAATTTCGACTTTCCTTTCCAATTGTTCTAATTGTGAAGAGTTTGAAACAAATTTAGCCGCTTTTAGAAATACCAGCAGTACAATAATTAAATTTAAGATTGAAACTATAAGAATAATATTTTCCAGTGTTAAAACCCCCATTTGTCATACAGTTAAAAAATTCCTGCCTGAATAATCTTGTTTGCTACTTCTATAGCCTGATTACTTGTCATGGTGCGATCACCTTCAAGAGCCACTACTAATACATAATCTTCAAAATAACAAGCATACCAGCGAATCTGCCGGGAGTCAGAAATCTCTGCGGTGCCGGTTTTCCCCTTAATATTTAGCCCTGGCAAATTGCCGGCAGCAGCCACAGCATCTGGTGACTGTACAGCAGCTCCTAAGGTTGCAGCCACCTGTGCAATTTGTGGTGCTGTAAAACCACTTTCCAGCCATACTGTCGGCTCTTGCCCTGCAAGAATTTGTGGAGCAGGGATAGTGCCATCTTCTCTGGGGAAAATTGAAAACATCAATGCCAAATGCAGCGGTGTCAGCTGCACCTGACCTTGCCCGTAGCCGGAATCAGCCAGCATGATATCGCTTAAATTGTCTCCACCTATCTCTGAACTGTGCGTCTTTAACACAAAGGGAAGCTGTTGATTAAAACCTAACTGTTCAGCATATTGAATAAAACGTTTGGAGCCAATTTTTAAGCTTAAATCAGCAAAATAAACATTATCTGAATAAATCATGGCTTTCTCTAAGTCAACAGCACCGCCCGGTCTGTCCACCCTTGTAACATAATATCCACCCCAGCTCGGATTCGCTTGCCATTGTTTAGGTGTGTTCCAACTTTCAGCAGGATCTACTGCTTCTGCAGCTAAAGCCATTAAAGCTGTGAATGGTTTAAATGTTGAACCCGGGGGCAGCAATGCTGCTAAGGAACGGTTAAGAAAAGGGCTGTTTAGTTGCCCCAGCCGCTCATATTGTGCAGCTGTAATCCCCAATGCAAACAAATTACTGTCAAAGCCAGGTTTACTACTAAGGCTAAGCACCTCACCCGTTGATGCCTGAAGCAAAACAACCGCGCCGGTTTTTTCTGTCAGCGCCTTATCTGCAATTTGCTGCAGTGAACTATCTAATGTTGTCTTAATGTCTTTACCGGCAATTGCCTCTTTTTTTGCCACTTCGCTTACAAATTTATTGTTTTCATCATAAATACTAATGTTAAAGCCGATGGTGCCTGCCAATTCTTCTTCAAAAACTTCTTCCATGCCGGTTACACCTAAAAAATCACCCGCACGATATCCTAAGGCGCGT
>JAAZJT010000023.1 GCA_012800215.1 Bacillota bacterium
CGCGAAATTGCCATTGAGGGTTTGGTTAATGGACAGCAGTTACTAACACTAACATCGAAGGAAGCAGAGGAACTTAACTTTACAGATGGCGTGTTTGCTACCCGGGAAGAGCTGTTGTCGGCATTGAATCTTACCGGAGCGGAACTTACTGAAATTGCACTCAGCCCGGCAGAAAAGCTGGCACGTTTTATTACTAATCCCACTATCGCTACATTGTTGCTGGTCATTGGCCTTGCTGCCATGATTATTGAAATTATTATGGCCGGCTTTGGTGCTGCCGGTGTTATCAGCATTTTAGCCTTTGTTCTTTATTTTGGCGGCCATGTAATCGCTGGACTGGCCGGCAATGAAGTTATTATTCTTTTTATCCTGGGAATAGTTCTTTTACTGGCAGAGGTGGTAATCCCTGGTTTTGGCGTTATCGGGATTGCAGGAATTGTTAGCCTTTGTGCATCCATTATTCTTTCAGCTCCTACTGCTGCTGCGGGCATACAAATGCTTATAGTGGCATTGCTCTTGACGTCAATTATTGTTGCTATTTTATTCCGCCGTTTAAAACGTTCTCCGGTTTGGTCGCAAATAATTTTACAATATGCAGAAACTAAGGATAGGGGCTATGTTGGTACCAGCGATTATTCACATTTAATTGGCCAAGTGGGTGAAACCCTGACGACGCTTCGTCCTGCAGGCACAGTTGAGATTAACGGACAGCGTTTGGATGTGGTAAGTGAAGGTGGCTTTATTGCCCAGGGCACTCCTGTCAAAGTGGTAAAAGTGGAAGGTGTCCGGATTATTGTTCGCGCAAATTAAAATTTTAGGAGGGATTGAAATGCCTGAGTTTTTAATTATGATTGGTTTGATTGTTTTAGGTCTAGCACTGTTTTTAAGTTTTATTCCCCTGGGATTGTGGATTTCGGCGCTGGCTGCCGGTGTGCGTATTGGTATTTTTACCCTGGTGGCTATGCGTTTGCGCCGTGTACCTCCGGCTAAAATTATTAACCCTTTAATTCGTTCAATTAAAGCAGGTTTAGACCTGAAAGCAGACCAACTAGAGAGCCACTTTCTGGCCGGCGGTAATGTGGATCGTGTAACTAACGCTTTAATTGCCGCCCAGCGTGCCGGTATCGACCTTGGCTTTGAGCGTGCTGCTGCCATTGATTTAGCTGGTAGGGATGTTCTGCAGGCAGTGCAGGTCAGTGTTAATCCGAGTGTGATTGAAACGCCCATCGTGGCGGCGGTGGCCAAAGACGGTATTGAAGTAAAGGCCAAGGCACGCGTAACTGTACGCGCCAATATTGAGCGCTTAGTGGGCGGTGCCGGTGAAGAGACTATTATTGCCCGCGTTGGGGAAGGTATTGTTACTACCATTGGTTCAGCTGAAAGCCATAAAAGTGTTTTAGAAAATCCTGATTCTATTTCCGAAACTGTCCTAAATAAAGGGCTTGACGCCGGTACAGCTTTTGAGATTCTTTCTATTGATATTGCCGATGTGGACGTAGGTAAAAACATTGGAGCGCAATTGCAAACAGACCAGGCAGAAGCAGATAAGCGTATTGCGCAGGCTAAAGCTGAAGAAAGAAGAGCCATGGCGGTTGCCTATGAACAAGAGATGCGTGCTACTGTCCAGGAAATGCGTGCAAAAGTGGTGGAAGCGGAAGCTGAAGTGCCACGTGCTTTTGCCCAGGCATTACGCGAAGGAAAAATTGGTGTAATGGATTACTATAATTTACAAAATATCCAGGCTGATACTAAAATGCGTGGGTCCATAGCAGATTTGGGTGCTGGGAAGAACGAGGGTAAAGATTAGTAAGGGGTGAGTATGTGGAGTCCCTAATTATTTTTCTTGTCTTTGCGGTTATTTCTGTTTTGCGCACAGCGGCAGAGCAGCAAAGTAAGCAAACGAAAAAGACTCCAGGCACAACGAGGACAGAACGACCGGTCCCAATGCCTGGCCTTCCACGCTGGTTAACAGAAGGGGCACCTGCAGGTAGAAAAGCTCGGCCGGCGATGGTAGGAACGCCTAACCTGCAGCAGGATAAAACGGCTGAAATTGTCAGCCGACCGGTTTTATCCAGGCGCGAACCTGAACTTCATGAGCAGGAAAATACGCTGACTGCATCTGTGCCACTGCAGGTAAAGATAGAGCCTGCTGCTAGTAAAATACAGCTACAGCAAAACTCTTTATTTCATAATTTAGATGAAGTAAGAAGAGGAATTGTTCTGGCTGAAATACTGGGCAAACCAAAAGCATTACGGAAATACCGTTAATCTTCTCCAATTTTAAAGCTCCGGCTGCTTTTTGTAAGCAGCCGGAGCTTTTTGATGGGAAATATGTTAAAGAAACTTAAAATTTATTAACATTTTTAAAGGTGTTTTAGGAAAAAGAGCGAATAATACAGTAGTTTAAATATTAAAAAACCTTAACATTGTTAAGCTAAGTTAACCGTCATGGGGGGGAGAGGAATGGGTATTGCAAAAATTTCGGCAAAAAAGTTTATTATGGCAAGTTTGGCTTTAGTACTAATGATAGTAGGCTATCTTTATGTTTATAGTTTTGGTTATGTGCTGGCTGTAGATGGCGAAGAAATAGGCTTTTTGCCTAAAAGCAGTTTGCAGGAGTTAACGGAATTTATTGCTGACATGAAAGATAACGCACAGGAAGCTTTCCAGATGGAGGTTGTCTTTAATGAGCAGTTGGAGTTTACTGCTTGCAGGCGCCTAGAGAAAAAGCAGGCATTAGACACCATTAAAGACGAACTGCGCCAAAGACTTTCCTATAGTACTTATGGCTATATTCTCACTGTTAATGGCACAGAAACAGTTGCTTTACACAGCGAAGAAGACTATACAGAAGTAATGCAGATTATGAAAGATACTTATCTGAAAGATAAAGAAGATACAACGCTGCGGGATTTTACTATCCAAGCTGAGATTGATTTTATCCGACGCCCGGTGGCACCAGATGAAATAGTATCAGTAGAGGACGCTGCTAATATACTTCTTGCCGGTTTACCCAGGCAGCAGACGCATCTGGTAGCACGTGGAGAATCTCTTTGGTCAATTTCCCAGGCAAATAATATGACTGTGGAAGAACTGGAAGCTGCTAATCCACAAATTAAAAACAGGCAAATTAAGCCCAATGATGAATTGAAACTGGTAAAAACAGAGCCCTTGGTTGATGTTTTGACGGTGGAAGAAGTTAAAGTTACAGAAAGAATTCCCTTTAGGACAATTTATGTTAATGACAACAGTATGTATACTGCACAAACCAAAGTTAAAACGGCAGGCAGGACTGGTGAGAAGGAAGTTATTTATCATGTAACAAAGGAAAATGGTGTTGAAACTGCTCGTGTAAAAGCGGGAGAAAATATTATTCGTGAGCCGGTCAACAAAATAGTAGCTAAAGGAACAAAGCCTGCTCCCAAAACAGGCACAGGTCATTTTATCTGGCCTTTGGCCAGCGGTGGTACCATTACTTCCCACTTTGGTCCGCGCTGGGGAAAAATGCATTATGCCGTTGATATTGCGGCGGCTGCCGGTACGCCTATCAGGGCAGCAGACGGTGGTGTTGTCAAAACTTCTGCCTATAAAGGCAGCTATGGCAATCTCGTGGTGATTGATCATGGCAACGGTTATAGCACTTATTACGCCCATAATTCACGCTTATTAGTTAGTGTCGGTGAGCGGGTGGTGCAAGGACAAACAATTGCTTTAATGGGCAGCACTGGCAACAGTACAGGCAGCCATGTTCATTTTGAAATCAGAAAGAATGGTACACCCATTAATCCTTTAAACTTCTTTTAACTGGCACTGGAAAATTATCCCCCGGCTAGCGGACTTCAATCTTGACGTCCGCTAGCCATTTAACACTGCATAAGACATTCACTGTATGCATAGAAATGAAAGGAGGATAGGAGGGAAGAAGGTGAATGACAAAAAGGTTTCCAAATGGCGTACTCGCCTGGCAGATGCCTTAGAACTGCCGCGTGAGATTATTTTAAATCTGCCGCGGGTGACGGTTATTGGCACTTTGCAATGTTATTTGGAAAATCACCGTGGTGTTATTGAATACACAGGTGAGCGTGTCCGTGTTGCCATTGATAGCGGCGAACTGGTTATTGATGGTCAGGATTTAGTCATTCGTTATCTTGCCGACGAAGAAATTGCGGTTGATGGTAATATCTCTGCAATCCGTTTTGAAACTTAGCGCCGCAGAGGGGGATGAGGCGTGTTTATTCATAAATTACGTTACTATTTTACAGGTTATTTAATTATTGCAGTACAAGGGAGAAATACGGAAAAATTAGTTAATCTGGCAATTAGGCGCCGCATTCCCATTTGGGATTTGCAGCATAGAACTGATTATACCTGCCTGAAAATAGATATAGATAGCTTTTTTGAAATGCGCCATTTAGCGCGACAAACAGCTTGCCGACTGCAAATTTTGCAGAAAGTGGGGCTGCCTTTTCTTTACCGGCGTCTTATAAAAAGACGGGGTTTGGTAATAGGACTTTGTTTTTTTATTAGCGTTTTATATTTTCTTTCTTCTATGATTCTTTTCATTGATGTGAAAGGCAATGAAAATCTGGAAGCCGAGTATATTTTACAGCTGGCGGAGGAGTCCGGTGCTAGCCCGTGGCTTTTTAAAGGGAAGCTAAATCAAAATGAGATAGCGCAGCAAATGTTAATTAAAGAACCAAAATTAGAATGGGTAGGATTACATATTCAAGGGACGCGTTTGCTGATTGAGGTGGTAGAAAAAATTAAACTGCCTGTAGAGTCGGATACACAATCTCATCTTGTGGCGGCTAAAGATGGCTTAGTAACAGATGTACTTGTGGTAACGGGTGAAGCTAAGGTTAAAGAAGGGGATACGGTTAGGCGGGGACAACTGTTGATTGAAGGTATCCTGCGTCCTCAATCCCCGTATTTGTCTGAAGAAGAAGCGCAACTACCGCCGGTACCGGTTAAGGCACGTGGTGAAGTGCAGGCGCGTGTATGGTACGAAGGATACGGAGAGGCAGCTTTAACTGAGGCAGTACGTCAGCGCACAGGCAAACGCATCGTAAACTGGACATTATTAGTTAATGAGCAGCCTGTTCTGCGTATTGGACGCACCCAAATTCCTTATCATGTGTACGATACGGAAACTGCTCGTCGTGGTTTTTCTGAAAGGATAATACGCTTCCCTGTCGAAATCATAACAGAGACTTACCATGAGGTTGATCTGCAGGAGAAAAAAATATCAAAGGCTGAGGCTTTAAAAATTGCCACTGAACGTGCCAAAGTATTGGCTGAGCTGCAGCTGCCGGATGGGGAGAAGGTAGAAGATGTTACTATTGAAGAAATACCTTTAACTGAAGAAGGAATTGTTGCAGTGCGCTATGTTTTGGAGACATCGGAAAATATAGCAGTGGAAGAAACAGTTAGCGGAGGCGAATAACAACTTGAAGACTAGAGAAAGCAGCATAGCTATTAAAGTGGATAATAATGAACACTTACAACAGCTGTTAGGCCGCTTCGATCAGCATATTAATATCATAGATCGTTATTTTAAGGTGAAAGTTACTCCACAAGGTGATAATATTACTATTACCGGCAGTAGTGATGATACAGAGAAAGTTGCTCTGCTTTTTCAGGAGTTATTGTGGCTTTTACATCAGAAGCAGGTGCTGCACGCTGCCGATGTGGAATATGCCATAAAACTTCTTTTTGAGGGACAAGCCGGGCAAATTAGGGAGCTCTTTACTGATTTGGTTTTCTTAACACCACGGGGGAAAAAAATTAAACCACAAACTGTGGGACAAAAAAAATATCTGGATGCCATGCGTAAAAACGATATTGTTTTCGGCATAGGCCCTGCGGGGACGGGAAAAACTTACTTGGCCATGACAATGGCAGTAAAAGCTTTAAAAGAAAAAAAAGTGCAGCGTTTAATTTTGACCCGCCCTGCTGTAGAAGCGGGCGAGAACCTGGGTTTTTTGCCGGGTGATTTAGAGGATAAAGTTGAACCTTACCTGCGCCCTCTTTATGATGCTTTGTATGACTTACTGGGCATAGAAATTTATCGCAACTATTTAGAAAAAGGAATGATTGAGGTGGCGCCGCTGGCTTATATGCGTGGCAGGACGCTTGATGATTCTTTTATAATTCTTGATGAAGCGCAGAATACAACTGCACAGCAGATGAAAATGTTTTTAACCCGTCTGGGGTTTGGCTCACGGGCGGTTATTACCGGTGATACAACGCAGGTTGACTTGCCGCGTGGGCGTTTTTCTGGGTTGGTACAAGTACAAACTATATTAAAAGATGTTCCTGGAATTGACTTTGTGTATTTAACAGATAAAGATGTTGTGCGTCACCCACTAGTACAAAAAATTATCCAAGCCTATGAATTGTACGACCAGCAGCACAGCGGGAGTGATTGATAATGAGTTTTTTAGCTCAAATAAAAGAATTGTTAGATAACAACTTTTTTAGCAGTCCTCGTCGGCAGCGGCTTGTACTGGTTGTTTCGTTATACTCAATTATCCTTCTGATGCTCTTTTTTACCCTTAAAGCGGCGCAGATTGATTTAGAATTAGGTAAACCAAGCCCACGGCGTATAGTTGCAGAGTGGGAGGCCATTGACGTTTATGAAACGGAAAGTTTACGCGAACAGGCAGCTCAGTCGGTTGCTGAGTCCTTTGATTACGATCCTACTGTTTTAAATCGTGCCACAGAGCGGGTGATTGACTTTTTTACCCAGGTTAATGAGGCCCGACAAAAAGAGCTGGAAGTAGAAGAAAAGGCGGCATTATTAATTGATGAGGTAGAAATTGAATTAACAGAACCTTTGGCTCTGGCGCTCATTACTGCGCGTCCGCAGGATCTTGTGGATATGCAGATGCAAACTATTGAAGTATTAGAGATTATATTACAACAAGGTGTTAAGCCGGCTGGTCTGGAAACGGCGCAGCGCCAGGCTGCACAGGAAATTAATTTTCTTATTTTCGAACAAGATCATAAGCGGGTTATGGCCAGGCTGGCGCAGCATGTGATTGAGCCTAATATGATTTATAATCCTATCACCACTAATCAGGCCCGCCAGGCAGCCCGTGATGCTGTGGAGCAGGTGCGAATACTAGAAGGAACCGAAATAATCAAGGAACGTGAAATAGTTACTGAGCGGCATTTAGAGCAACTGGAAGCGCTGGGGCTTTTGCGCGATAGCTCAGGTTATGCTGTCTTTATTGGTTTAGCTATTGTCCTCCTTATTCTTTTTGTCATTGTCAGTCTCTATCTTTTTATTTATCAACAGCCCATTTATAATGATATTGCACGACTTCTGCTGCTAGGTTTAATTGTCTTGATTACGCTGACATTTACTATTGCTGCCAATTATTTTTCCGGTTATTTAGTACCGGTTGCCATGGGTGTTTTTTTAATTGCCATATTACTCAATGTCAGCCTTGCAGTGCTTATGAGTATGTTTTTTTCCGTGCTTGTAGTACTTGTCACCGGTAATGATTACCGTTATATGTTGGTAGCTTTAGTAGGCGGCCTGATTGCCAGCTTTAGTGTTGGCAAATTAAATAGGCGTTCGGACCTAACAAGAGCCGGACTGTATGTGGCTGCTGCTAATGTGGCAAGTGTAATCGGTCTATATTTATATTCCGGCAACTTACATTTTGGCTATGATCTTTTGCGTGAATTTGGCATTAGCTTTTTTGCAGCCATAGGCAATGGCCTTTTTTCGGCTATTATGGCTATTGGCTTACTGCCCTATTTAGAAAGCGGCTTTGACCTAACAACGTCTGTAACTTTGCTGGAATTAGCTAATCCTAATCATCCCTTACTTAAGCAGTTACTAATGGAGGCCCCGGGAACATATCATCATAGTCTCATGGTGGCAAATTTAGGCGAAGCTGTTGCGGAAGCAGTGGGTGCTGATCCTTTGTTAACCCGGGTCGGTTCCTTCTATCATGATATTGGCAAGTTAAAACGTCCTTACTTTTTTATTGAGAACCAACTGGGCGGACCTAATCCACATGATAAAATTTCTCCTAATTTAAGCACCCTTATTATTACTTCCCATATTAAAGATGGCTTGGAGATGGCGAAGAAAGCCAACTTACCAAAAGTTATTCAGGACATTATTTTTCAGCACCACGGCAATAGCCTGGTATCTTACTTTTACCAGCAAGCAGAAAAAAACACTGATAGTAAGGATATTATTCGCGAGGAAAATTTCCGCTATGATGCTCCACTACCTCAAACTAAAGAGGCGGTTATTATTATGGTTGCTGATTCAGTGGAGGCAGCAGTACGTTCTTTAGCGAAACCGGTGGCTGGACGTTTAGAGGCTATTGTACGCAAAATTATTAAGGAAAAACTTAATGACGGTCAGTTTGATCAAAGTAATATTACTTTAAAAGAATTAGATATCATGGCTGCGACATTTGTTAAAATGTTATCAGGTATGTACCATACAAGAATTGAGTATCCTGAAAAAGAACTAAAAGCGGAAATTGAAAGGGGCCGGAAAAATGGCAGTAGTCTTGAATCATGAAGGACTGTCCATTAGTGACTCTGTGCTGGCGGCAATGGCAGTCATTGGAGAGCGGGCGCTTTGCGATCATAATTTGCCGCCTGAGACAGAAATTAGTCTGACAATCTGCGATAATAAGACAATTCATGCCCTAAATAAAGAATGGCGCAGTGTTGATGCTCCCACAGATGTGCTTTCTTTTCCGCTTTTAACGGAAATTGAAGCCGGCGACGGGGGCGAACTACTGCTGGGTGATATTGTTATCTCTTTGGAATGTGCCCAAGAGCAGGCTATGGATTACGGTCACAGTTTGGAGCGTGAACTATTATATTTGTTTACCCACGGGCTTTTACATTTACTTGGCTATGATCATCAAAAAGCAGACGAACAGCAAGAAATGCGCAGAGTTGAAGAAGAGCTTTTACAGCTGGTAGGAGCGAAGCGCGATGAGTTATAAACATAAAAACATTAAAGATAGCTTTCGTAGTGCGCTTGCAGGTTTAGCTGATGCGTGGAGCAGTGAGAGAAATATGCGTTTTCATGCCGTCATGGCGTTTTTGGCGATAGTCTTGGGTGCTTGGCTGCAGCTAAATCGCATAGAGTGGCTTTTTTTGTTTTCTGCTGTGTTTTTAGTCATGACCATGGAAATGATGAACACTTCTTTAGAACGGGTGGTTGATCTTTTTACACGGGAATATCACCCTTTAGCCAGGCTGGCGAAGAATGCTGCTGCAGGTGCAGCCCTTTTAGCTGCTATTTATGCTGTTATTGTTGGTATGCTGGTAATATTGCCAAGACTGGTGTCAGCCTTTAATGTTTTTTAATAGATTTATAAAAACTTTTTAATCAATATTTGTTAAGCTTAAGGTGTAGTTTTACTAAATACTTCCATACAGGGGGTTATGGTCGGTGCAAAACACAGAAACAGCAACGAAGACAAATAGAAATTATTTTATTATTATTATTGTACTGGTTATTTTAAATATTGTTCTTTTAGCAGCGGGATTTTATTTTATTAATAACCGCCTGACACCTGAGGCTGAAGAATTTGCTGTCAAGCAGAAAATGGCTAAAGATTTAGTTGACTATAACCGCAGGTTGGCTAAGAATCTGGGTGTGGATTCACGGGCCCAGGTGCGGGAAGCACTTTCGCGTTTTAATTATGAAATTGACCTTGCTACTGATATGGAAGATCTTAATGGTGCTATTATTATGCATGGGACTCGTATTCAGGAGAGGATTTTGCAGGAGTACGAGGCAAAGTTGCGTGATACTGTACTAATGATAGTCAATCAGGACCCACAGGTGCTTGAACTGGAAGGCAAGCATGCGCTGACAATTCGGCTTAACCGGCAAGAGGGTGTACAAGTTGAGCCAATCAACTTGTTAACAACAGAAACAATACAAAAGATTAAAGATAATATAAGCTTGGGTGAACATTACCAGGACTTAACTGTGAATATTGAAGTGGAAAACGGTTTAGCCAAATTATTGGTGCCTTTGAATACGGTTGACCAAATTCGCAGTTTAACAAAGGAAATTGATTCCTTGAGGGTTACGGTGCATGATTTGCGTACACAGGCGGGATTTGCGCCAATGACAGGCGCAGGCATCATTGTGAAAATTTATGATAAAACAGATGGTTATACTAATGATGCCATTATTCATGAAACAGATGTGCGTGACATAGTAAATGAATTATTTGCTGCAGGGGCACGCGGTGTTGCCGTTGGCAATCAGCGTTTAACAGTGACTTCTGCCATTCGTTGTGTTGGCCCTTCTATTCTTGTCAATGATGAAAGGATTGCAGTAAACCCTGTAGTGATCCAGGCCATCGGTGATCCAGATGTTTTAGCCAGCGGATTAGATATTATTCGTATAACGCTTCAGGTTTCCCGGGAGTTAACCCTGGAAATCGAAAAAACAGATAATTTAATTCTGCCGGCATTTTCTGCTATGAGGTGATACCAAAATGGAAATTTATAATGATTTACTGCAGAGGGCAAAAAAAGTGCGAGAGCGAGCTTACGCCCCATATTCGCATTTTCCGGTAGGGGCAGCACTGCTTACTGCTGAGGGAGAAATTTTCACCGGCTGCAACGTTGAGAATGCTTCATTTGGTTTAACTATTTGCGCCGAAAGGGCTGCAGTCTTTGCTGCTTTGGCAGCTGGCAAGAAACAATTTAAAGGAATAGCACTGGTGGCTGATACTGTTGAGCCGCCAACACCATGTGGCGCTTGTCGGCAGGTGCTGCATGAATTTGCACCGGATATGTGGATCATCTGTGCTAACTTAAAGGGGCAAAAGCGACTTTTGCATCTTTCACAAATCCTGCCGGCGGCCTTTACTGCTAAAAAAGATAAGGATGGCCCATTTTGACAGCCATCCATTTTTTATTGTGGTTTTGTGTAAAGTAACAGCAAAATGATTAAATCTGCGCAAAAGGTATTTACGGGAAAGCTGTTGAATATTTTCAAAAGTGAGAACATTTCTGGAGGGGAAGGAAGTGAACATGAATGCTGACGAACCCTTTAGCAAAGGCAGTTGCTGATTTGCGGGGGGAGCGGGTTTTTAAATTTGTGCAGGAACAGCTTTCTGAAGGAATTCACCCTCTAGCAATTATGGCAGATATAAAAGCCGGAATGGAAGAAGCAGGTAAACGTTTTCAAAACGGTGAATATTTTTACAATGAAATATTGTTATTTAGTGAGAAGATCTCAGTAGTTATTGCTATGTTGAAACCTTATTTGGAAGTTAATGGTGGTAAAAAAAGAGGACCTATTATTATTGGTACAATTAAAGGTGATTTTCATAACTTAGGAAAAAATTTTATTAGTATGCTCCTTCGCTGTGCAGGTTACGAGGTTGTGGATTTGGGTGTAAATGTGGCAAAAGAAAAATTTATTGCGGCACTGTACAAAACTAAAGCTCCCTTGATAGCTATTAGTGTTCTTTTGACTTGCTGCTTAGAACCACTAAAAGAGGTAGTGACGGCCATTCGTCAGACAGGTATTGAGACTAAAATATTGATTGGTGGCAATCAGCTAGATGAAAATGATATGTATTATGTAGCTGCAGATTATTTTGCCAATAGCGCTGATGATGCCCTGAAGCTGGCAGCGTTGGTTTTAGCTGATAATTTGTCTGCTGCAGAAGTTAAACGCGGCAGCAGCAGAGAGGAGTAGAAATGGGTGCAGAATAAATTGACACAATTACAAAAAAATATAGCAGCTTCAAAAGGGGCAGTAGTTGCGTATTCCGGCGGTGTGGACAGCACCTTTTTGGCTTGGGTAGCACATCGTATTCTGCGGGACAAAGTGCTAATGGTAACGGCAATTTCCCCTTTACATCCCCGTAGCGAACAAGAATTTTCAATTGAATTGGCAAAACAGTTTTGTTTTCCCCAGCAGGTAATAAGGACTAATGAGTTGGAAGATAAGTTGTTTATTGCTAATCCACCTCAGCGTTGCTATTATTGCAAGAAAGCATTTTTCTCCACATTAAAAAAGATTGCAGCTGAAAAGGGTTTTACCGATGTTTTTGATGGTACAAATTATGACGACCTGACTGATTTTCGTCCTGGTATGCAAGCTGCTAAGGAATTGGGAATTAAAAGTCCTTTGGCCCAAGTAAAGTTAACTAAGGCGGAAATTAGGTCTTTATCCAAGCAATATAACTTACCTACTTGGGATAAACCATCTTTTGCCTGCTTGGCTTCCCGTATTCCGTATGGTGAGCAGATTACTGCAGAGAAGCTGGCAAGAGTTGAACAAGCCGAATTATTTCTGCGTACATTATCACTAAAACAATTGCGGGTACGTTGCCATGGCAATCTTGCCAGGGTTGAAGTGATTCCTGCTGAGCATAGCAAAATTTTGGCTGCCGCCGCAGAGATAAATGCTTATTTTAAAAAGCTTGGATTTCTTTATGTAACTTTGGATTTACAGGGCTACAGAACAGGCAGCATGAATGAGCAGCTGGAGAATTTTTAGGGCTAATTTTTTGCGCAGGAAAACAGTTATTCTGGGAAGAATATAATCAAAGTAAAATAGTTTGGTTTTATTGACAGTTTGCACCACGAATGTTATATTGTGTTTAGGGTCTTAGTACATGTATAGCCAGGGAAACTCATGCTGGCAGAATTTTTGCAGATATATTGAATGATGTTTGCAAAAACGGGAAGGCTTTTAATGTCAGCCTCTATTTGCTACTATGCATGGACAATTGGTTATACTGTATTAATTACCTGTGCAGGGCACACTACATATTGATAGAGCTGGTGGACGCACAGGAGATAAATTAAAA
>JAAZJT010000024.1 GCA_012800215.1 Bacillota bacterium
ACCCCGGAGGAGCTCTTCGAAGAGGAACTCGATTTAATCTATGCTCTTTAACAACAGAGATTGGTCAAGGTACGGAGAATAGTTCAACTTGTTATTGCAATTCAGGTTAATAAAAAATAATTAAAGCAGCTACAAATAATTTAGAAAAATGAATGAGGTAAGAATCTAAAATTTTTGGTATGGTTAAAATGAAGAAATCGCAACCCGGTTGAGTTGCGATTATTTTTAAGCAGTACTATTACATAGATGATGCTGTTATTTGCTGATGTAAAATAGTCAGAGCTTCTACATTGTTCTTCCAGTAGAGCATTTCAGAAGCTTCTTGAAAGTTTACCCACTTAAAGGTGGTATGCTCATAAGAAAGTATAACTTCTGGCTTATTCTTAACTTCAATTGCTAAAACAGAGATGGTACATTTTTTTCCATTCATATCAAAAAAGTAATGGTGTGCAGGATCAAATACTTTTTCGTAATCTTTAATACCTGTTTCCTCGTGAAACTCTCGCAAAGCGGCTTCAAGGTTTGTTTCCGGCCCTTCAATAAAACCAGTTACCGGCTGCCAATAGCCCCCTAGAGCAGCGTTGCGCTTTAATAATAAATATTCTGGTTCATCGTTTTGCCAGCTGTATACTATGGCCATGATGCAGCGGATCATGAAAGATCACTCCTTAGTCTTACTATACATTTTAA
The DNA here is from genome assembly GCA_012800215.1 of Bacillota bacterium. Classification (GTDB taxonomy): domain Bacteria; phylum Bacillota; class Dethiobacteria; order Dethiobacterales; family Dethiobacteraceae; genus JAAZIQ01. The sequence goes on from JAAZJT010000024.1 coordinate 691, forward strand.
ATGAAACAGTGACAAGGCTGTTCTGCATAGTGTATGAGCAAACTATAATAATGTTACTACTTAATAAAAAATATTAAATATCGCCGCCATGCTGCCTGTAAGTATGGTACTAGATGCAGAAATGAAGGTACTGTCGCCTTTTATGGACACGGCGGCAGTAGTATAGTATAATATTGCTATTATTTTCCGCCAAATTAATAACCAAAAAATAAATGCAAAGCTGTTTTACAATAAAACAGTTTAAGAATGGATGAGTCAAAAAATGATGAAAAAAATAGCAGGGTTAGCCACAGGCATCGGCAGTTTTCCTACCCACACAGCTGAAACGGCACTGGAGCTAATTTTTAGTCATGTGCCCGAAATACCACATTGGCCGCAATTACCGGCTAAAGGTAGCAAAGAGGGTTTAGTACGGCAATATCTAAATCCGCTTTTAGAATACGGTTTAGTAGCAGAAGGCTCGAGGCGGGCACCTTTTTTTGTTACCGAAGCAGATGAATGGCTGGAGCTCCTGACGGCTTTTTTCAGCACAGTACTAGAGAACAATAGTTTGGAAGCAATTGAAAGTTTTGGTTTCCCTCAGGATGTGGCCAGTGGTTTTTATGCATTTTTAAAGTATTTACAGGAGTTTGACTATAGATCTGTGCGCTGCCTTAAAGGACAAATCACAGGACCGCTGACGACAGGTATTGTAGTAACAGATGAAAAAATGCAGCCTTCTTTTTATCACAATCATTTACGTGAGATTATTGTGCGCAGCCTGGGTATGCAAATTCGCTGGCAAGCACGAACTCTGCAGCAATTTGGTTTGCCTGTTATCTTATTTTTGGATGAACCGGGCCTTTATGGTTACGGGCAGGCTTCATTTATCGGACTGTCAAAACAGGCGATCCAGCATAGTTTACAAACTCTAATAGAGATTGCTCATGAAGAGGGTATTATTATAGGAATTCATGCCTGTGCCGGAGTAGATTGGTCACTACTTTTTGAGCTGCCATTTGATATTATTAATATTGATATGTATAATTACTTTACTTCTCTATTACCTTATGTGGAGGAGTGTAATGAGTTTTTGAACAGAGGAGGATATTTAGCGTGGGGGTTAGTCCCCACATCTGCAGAAGTAGAAAAGGAAACTGTATCCTCTCTTTTAACACGTCTAAATACCGGGCAAGAAAGACTTGCTGCAAGGGGTGTTAATTACAATGCACTGCGCAAGCAATTGCTTTTTACACCTAGCTGTGGTACCGGCACTTTAACGCTGGAACAAACAACAGCCGTATACAGGCTGCTTCAGCAGATCAAGGAAGAATACCAACCATAAAGGCATATACTTAGTGTATGATTTCCCCACAGGAGGGAAATTCTTTCTTTTAGGCAAGGTTAATAGAGGGAAATGCTGGCCAGTGTGGAATTAAAAACAAGTATCACTTTTTAGGGGGGTCGTGATGGATAACGTTAAGGAGTTTTTAAGAGAAATTTGCGAGGCTCCTGGCGTTTCTGGCTATGAACAGCCGGTAGCGCAGTTAATCAAAGAATACATGTCAAGCTATGCAGATGAAACACGCCAGGACCGCTTGGGCAATTTAATTTTTTTAAAAAAGGGAAGCGGAGAGGATAGGCCGCGAATCCTTTTGGCTGCCCATATGGATGAAATTGGGTTTATGATTACCAAAATTGAAAAAAACGGATTTTTACGTTTTTCAGCCGTGGGAGGTATTGACCCACGTACTATAATAGGCCAGGAAATAATTTTATATGGCAAAGAAATATTGCCGGGTGTTATTGGTGCTAAACCGCCACATATCATTAATGAAGAAGAGCGTGGAAAAGCATATGAAATGGAAGACCTTTTCATTGATTTGGCATTACCGGAGGAACGCGTAAGAAAATTAGTTTCTGTTGGTGATATAGCCATTATACGCCGCGAAGTGCTTGACTTAGCAGGATCATCCCTCAGCGGAAAAGCTATGGATGACAGAGCAGGTGTAGCAGTACTGTTGGTTTGTTTAAAAGAATTACAAAAGCTGCATCACAGAGCAGATGTTTATGCCGTTGCTACAGTACAGGAAGAAGTAGGAGTACGTGGTGCCACCACAGCAACCTATGGTATTGTTCCTGATTTAGGGATTGCGGTGGATGTAACACATGGTGAAATGCCCGGCGTTCCGGAACATGAAACCTGCCGTTTAAGCAAGGGGCCAGCTATTACCATTGGCCCTAATATTCATCCTCGGATGGGAGAAGAACTGATTAATATAGCCAAGGAATATGGGATTCCTTATCAAATTGAAACTGCAGCCGGGCCAACGGGGACAGATGCCCGCGCAATCCAGGTGACACGTGGCGGCATTCCTGCCGGTCTGGTTTCCATCCCTTTGCGTTATATGCACACTTCGGTGGAGTTGCTGGATATGGAGGATGTAAAACTCTCGGGACGTTTGCTGGCGTATTTTATCAGCACTGTTGATCGGGCATTCGTGGAGGGATTAGTATGTTGTTAAAAAAACTAACAGAGGCATTTGGTGTATCCGGCGATGAATCTAATGTGCGCCATATTTTACGTGCTGATTTAGAAAATCATGTTGAGGAAATCACCACAGACACCATTGGTAATTTATACGTAAAAAAAGGTATAGGCAAAAAACCCCGTGTCATGCTGGCAGCACATATGGATGAAGTAGGATTAATGGTTGTGGGGTATGAAAAAAGCGGCCTTCTAAAAATAACTAAGGTTGGCGGTATTGATGACCGTGTTTTAGTATCAAAACCGGTTGTCGTGGGAAATGATCATGTGCCGGGAGTGATTGGGGCTAAAGCAATTCATTTACAAAAGCCCACAGAACGCAAAAAGCCCATTGAAATAAATAATTTGTATATTGATATTGGCGTACACAGTCAAGAAGAGGCAGAAAAGCTTGTTAAAATTGGTGATTATGTAGCTTTTAACAGTAAAACACGTGAAATAGGAGATAACTGTCTGTTAGGTAAAGCCTTTGATGATCGCGCTGGCTGTGCCGTGGTATGTGAATTAATGAAGGAAGATTTTAATCTCGAGTTAACGGGTGTTTTTACTGTGCAGGAGGAAGTGGGACTGCGCGGAGCCGGTGTTGCCGCTTTTAATGTTCACCCTGAAGTGGCATTGGTTTTTGAAACTACCTCAGCTTCGGATGTGGCTGGTACCAAAGAAGCAGGGCATGTTACTCAGTTAGGCAAAGGACCGGCCATCACCTTTATGGATTCTTCTTTTATTACACCACAGTACATGATAGATTTGGCAGTTACAACAGCAGAAAAATTAGGTATTCCTTATCAATTCAGACGTCTGACCACTGCCGGCACAGATGCCGGAAAAATATCTCAGACGCATGAAGGCATACCCAGTATTGTCATCTCTGTTCCCTGCCGTTATATTCATTCCCCGGCTTCGTTAATTAATTTGGAAGACTATTATAATACAATCCGCTTGGCAAAAGGAATTTTAAAAGCCATAGCTGAAGGAGGCCTGCAGAGTGAAGGAATTGCTTAAAAGGTTAAGTGAAACATATGGACCATCAGGGCGCGAAGAAAAAATAGCCGCTGTCATTCAGGAAGAGCTGCAAGACTATGTAGATGAAATGTTTACCGATAGGATGGGTAATTTGTATGCCATTAAAAAAGGTTCAGGAACTAAAGTGATGGTAGCCGCCCATATGGATGAAATAGGCGTAATAGTTACCTATATTGATGAAAATGGCTTTCTGCGTTTTAGCAATATTGGCGGGGTTTCACCATATATCATGTTAGGGCAGCGAGTTGTTTTTGCCAATGGTACTATTGGCACCATTGGCATGGAAAAATTAGATGACATTAAAAAATTGACTTTAGATAAACTCTATCTTGATATAGGGGCAAAAAATCGTGCAGAGGCTGCAAAACTGGTTAAAATAGGTGATATTGCTACATCAGAGCGCGAACTCGTAGTAGCCGGTAATAGAGTAATTGGCAAAGCCATGGACAACCGGGTTGGCTGTGCGGTACTAATTCAGGCTATGCGTGAACTTAGTGAATCGCCCAATGAAGTGTATGCTGTTTTCACCGTACAGGAAGAAGTGGGGCTAAGGGGTGCCCGTACCTCTAGTTACCGGATTAATCCTGAAATTGGCTTGGCAGTGGATGTAACGCTGGTGGGTGATACACCTGAAGCACCTACCATGAGTGTTGAACTTGGTAAAGGAGCTGCAATAAAAGTAAAAGATAATTCGGTAATTTGCCATCCGCGGGTAAAAGAACTATTAGCCGAATTGGCAGAAAAACATCAAATTCCCTACCAGTTTGAGGTGCTGACAGCAGGCGGCACAGATGCCGGTGCCATTCATCTGACACGTGAAGGCATTCCTTCCGGCGTTATTTCGGTTCCCTGCCGCTACGTGCACACACCGGGTGAAATGGTGGATTTAGATGATGTGGAAAGCGCTGTGAAGTTACTTAAAACTTTTTTGACCGAGCCCATTGAGATGCAAAAAATATATTCTTGTAGCTAATACGATAAATTATTTAAAAAC
>JAAZJT010000025.1 GCA_012800215.1 Bacillota bacterium
GTAAGTATTCGTTTACCTTTTTTCTTTTTTTTTGCCATTTTAATTTTCCTCCAATTCGAACCGTTGATAATCATAACAATTAAATTAAATAACTTTATGCACAATATTGCCTACGCCCGTGATGCTGCCACTTCACAGACTAACCGGACCATACTCTTTTCAAAGACTTCATTTCTTAAAAGAATATTGGGAGGGATTGTGCAGTCGCAAGCGATAACGCAATCTGCTAACTCCACGTTACTTGAGATTACAACATTATCCCAGAGGATACCCCGCTTGATAATGGCATTGCTGCCAATTACAGTGTTATCACCGATAATAGCAGGGCCGTAGATACAGGCACCATCCTCAATGGTAGTATTGTTGCCAATGAGAACAGGACCAACAATTTTTGTCTTGGGACTGATAGAAGATCTTTGTCCTAGCCAGATATTGCCTTCAAAGCGTTTCCCAGGTAAGTCTACCCGCACAACACCTGTCAGCATATCATAATGGGCTTCCTTGTAGACGTTAAGGCTTCCCACATCACACCAATAATCGCGCATTACATAGCCATAGATGGATTCGTTTTTTGCCAAAAGTTCAGGGAAGACCTGTTTACCAAAATCATAAAAAGTTTCTGCTGGAATATGGTCAAAAATTGCAGGATTGAAGAGGTAGATGCCGGTATTGGCCAGGTTGCTTACCGCCTCTTCACGCTTCGGTTTCTCCTGAAAACGTATAATACGGCTTCCATCAAGAAGGACAACGCCGTATTGAGTTGGGTCAGCCACTCTTTTTAAGGCTAATGTGGCAATGCCGTTATTTTCATTATGGAAGTTTAGAAATGCCTCGAGATTAATATCTGTTAATGCATCTCCACTAATAATTAAAGCTTGTTCAGTGCCGAAAAAATCTTGTACACGTTTAAATCCGCCGGCAGTGCCCAGGAGCTCCTTTTCGTAGGAATAGGTGATGTTAATACCAAAATCTTCACCATTGCCAAAGTGTTGTTGAATTAACTCAGGCATATAGTGAAGGTTGACAATAACGTCTTTTATACCATGGCGGGCTAACAGGCGTACAGCATACTCCATGCAGGGGCGGCCTGCCATTTGTACCATAGGTTTGGAAACTACATTAGTTAAAGGTCGCAGTCTGGTACCCAGTCCTGCAGCCAAAATCATTGCTTTCACTTTCGGATCACTTCCTTGTTCACATTACAACCATATACATATTTCTAGCAAAAACGACTAAATCCTGCCATTTTTGCATTTAGCTCAGACAACTACAATATGCTCCATACCCATAATGCACTGGCGCTTAAAAAAAGGGAAATACCATAAATCACCAATACTGCTTGCCGATGTGAAAGCCCCTTATTTAAAAGGCGGTGGTGAATATGTTTTTTATCTGCCTGAAAAATTGGCTTTCTTTCAAGATAGCGGCGAATAATGGCATAAAAAGTATCAAGGATTGGAACACCTAATACCAGGATTGGGATAAAAAGCACATATGGTGATGCGCCATTAATAATTCCATAGGCAGATAAGCCTGAGGTAATAAACCCTAAAAGCATACTGCCGGAATCACCGAGAAATATTTTAGCCGGATAAAAATTATAGCGCAAAAATCCGAAAATGGCACCTACTAAAATAAGCGAAAGTAGTGCCACGGTATTTAGATTACTTTGATGGGCGATAACGGCAAAAGTTAGTAGGGCGATTGCTGAAATACCGGAAGCTAGTCCATCTAAACCATCAATTAAATTCACCGCATTAGTGATCCCCATAATCCAAAAAATTGTTAATGGTATACCTAATGCCCCCAATTGAAAGAAACCATTTAGGGGATTATTAATGTAATCAATTTTGATGCCGAAATAAATAACAGTAAGTGCTGCCATTAATTGTCCAAATAATTTCATACGCGGCGATATCCCGCGGATATCATCCACTATACCAAACAGTAAAATAACTGTACTGCCAAACAAAAGACCTGCTATTTTAGGGTCTTGGCCAACCAGTGTGGCTGTGGCGGCACAGAATCCGGCAAAAATAGCTAGGCCTCCCAATCGCGGCATGTACGAATCGTGGACCTTACGGGCATTTGGCTTGTCCACCGCACCAATAAGAAAAGCAAGACGGGCAATAAATGGCGTGGCAACAAGACTAACTATAAAAGCAATACAAAAAGGTAATATATACTGAGGCATAATAGCTCTTCCCCCGCTAACTATTCGACAGCAAAACTTATTTTATGCGAAATATGTCCTTATCATTATACTAAAAATTGTATCCTCTAACAATGACAAATTATAGGAATTACTATTAAGTGCACACTAGGCAATCAATTCATGATAATGGTGATTATTTATTTTTATGCTTGTAAGTCTTTTAAGATGCCTTATCTTTTAATAACATTACTTTAATTGTTTGCAGCATAATGCGCAGGTCAAAGAGCGGAGAAGCGCCTTTGGCATATAGGAGATCGTAGCGTAGTTTATCTTGGGGTGAAGTGCTGTACTTGCCGGAGACTTGCGCTAAGCCTGTGATGCCGGCGTTAATAACATGGCGGTAGGTGTAGCCGGGGATTTCTTTTTTATAGCGTTCTACAAAGACGGGACGTTCCGGGCGGGGGCCGACAATGCTCATATCACCTTTAAGTACATTTATCAACTGCGGCAATTCATCAATTCTAGTGGCACGCAAGATGCGTCCCACTTTTGTTACACGGGAATCGTGACGATTGGAAAGAACAGGACCAGTAGTAGCTTCTGCATTTTTAATCATGGTACGGAATTTATAAAGCATAAAACGTTTATTGCGGCGGCCAACTCGCTCCTGAGTATAAAAAATGGGACCGGGAGAAGTAAGTTTAATGGCCAAAGTAGCAAGCAGAGTGATAGGCAGAGTAATGATAAGAATAAAAATGGCAACTATACAGTCTATTATGCGTTTTAACAGCTCTGCTCCTCGATTGCGATTAAATTGAACCTGTAAAACAGGTGTATCTTGAAATTGGTCTAACGCTGATCGCCCTATCATTATTTCATAGAGGTTAGGTACTACATAAAATACGCAACGGAAAGTTAGCCCCAGCAAAACTATATTACTTTTTACTTCTTCCCTAACATTGCCGGAAATTAATACTACATCAGGTAAATATGATTTAAAAACTTCAGCTGCTTCATCAAAAGTTCCTAAATTAGGATAAGCAGCTTCATGTTTCCGTTGTTCACTAATGACGCCTAAAAAAATGTAGTTGCCATTTAGCTTGTTAACTAAGGGGGCAATATCTTCTTCATTAGCTACTATTATAACTTTCTTAGCTGGGGTAATGCGACGTTCAATAAGTAGCAGAACCCAGCGCCAAAGAGCCACAGTCGGTCCATATAGACAAACAAAAGTAAACAAAACCCGGCGCGGGAAAATATAGCTTGGAATGATGTAACTAATGACGGCAACAGTCAGGCTTAAAAAAATAAGCGAAGCAAAAACTGCTGAAAGGATATCCGTCCAGTCTTTATTAGCTGTATTATAGAGTCCGTAGAAGTTAAAAAAGTAAAGCGTGATTACAGAAAATAAGATAAGCGCTGCAATATGCAGTTCGTTATTAGCCATAAAGTAAATCCAATCTTGGCGAATAGTTAGCGCAAGAGCTACAGAAGCATTTAAAATCAACACATCCCCTAACATTTGCACATAATTGATCCAGGTTTTTGGTACATCTGTAACCATTCAACCCATCCCCTTAATATTTTTTCTCTATTTAATTTATAGACGCTGGATGCAAACTTAGGTTCCTAAAACAGAACATGTTTCAGTCTAAACCAATTAAGTCTACCGGAATTTTTGCTTTTATGCCATGATCATCCCTGTAAAAAACCCAATTTATTTGTGGTTGCTGCCAGTTGCCATAACGATAGGCAAGGTAGTCTTCCCACCGGAGTGGACGCCAAGCCTGAATGTCAGGATCAAACTGGCGTTGCCGGTAAAATTCTGCAGGTATCCACCAAGTGCCGAGCACAAGGAAAGGACGCCAAGGCAGACGGTCTATATGCACATTTAGTGCAATTTTTGTATTCAGTTTTTTCCAGGCGCTTCGGATTAAAGCACGCACTTTTTTGGCAAAACTTCTTTTTGACTGCGTGTCCTTTTTTTTAGTGCTGGCACTAAATTTAAAGTAATTCATGGGACACCAAGCATAATCAACTGCTTTGCGGTAGATATTAATATCTACTGTGCGCAGTTTCCTAAGGTTAGCAGGAGTGAGATTATATTTAAACACTTGTCCCTGATAGTAAGCTGCATAAACTTGATATCCTGCTTGGTGAAAACAAGGTAATATTTTTTGCAGTTTCTCCAGCTCCGTATCCCAAACACTAATGTCCAGGTCTTTGTCGCTTTCTAAAAGCTCACCTTCGCGCATTAGACCCAGTAAAGTGCCACTGTCCAACCAATAGTTAATTTTATGCTGATGAAAAAGAGCTAGTACATCTTGCAACTGTCTGTTCATTAAAGCCACTTCCTGTCTAGGGTTAGGAAATCTGTTTTAGTTTAATCAGCCAGAGAATACTTTGCATAAGAGTTTTTACTGTGTACAACAGAGTGAAACTAACAAGAAAGACACAGCGAAGATTAAAAGTTGGGAAACCGGGCCAAAAAGCATCAATGAGAAGAGTTAAGATTAGTAGGATAATATGCCCGGGAAAAAACAAAGATTCAATAAGTAATTTTAATGATTTATCGAAAAGACTGCCATGGTGAACAGCCTGTATTTGCAGTTGCTTTTTCTCCAATTCAGCCAGTATTTTTATTAAAGCCGGATCAGTAAAAACAGCCTCTTTTTGCCGTGCAATTTTGCCGGCTATAACTTGAGCCGCTACTACATTAGGGAATGAACTAATGCCAATGCAGCCTAAAAAGCCAAGTAAAACTGCCCATTTGTAGCCATATTGGTTATAGATACCAAGGCTCATGAAAAAGACCATTAGGTTGGAAGAATAGCGGTGTACTAATACATCAAAATAGTGTCCTTTGACGTTGGGTTTGCTTTTACCGGTTTGGACGGCATAACGAGCCAGCTCACCATCCACGTGATCGAGTATATAGTAAGAAAAAATGAGACCGGCTGCAATTATTAGCGCAGTACGGGTATTGAAAGTAAGAAAGTAAAGGCTGGCTAAAGAAGCCACAAGACTTAAAAATGTAGTCTGGTTAGCAGTGATTCCTACTTTAATAAAAAGTATTGTAATAAAGATAGATATTTTACGAAAAATTAACTTATCCAGCAAGTAGTTTTCAGCATCATTTTTTTGACACAGTTGACGGTAAGTTTGAATAGACATAACGCTCCTCCTGCCTTTAATTTTTTAAGCTATCTGCTGAAACTTTCTCAGCCATTTTAATGTCTGGCGGAGGGCATTACCCAGATAAATGGGAGTTGCAGCTAACAAAAATAACAAACGTACATTAACTGTATAGTTAAAAAATATAAAGGGAGGAAACATAATATCAGCCAAAGTGACCAGCATAATACTAAGCAGAGCACCTGGAAAAAAAAGCAGCTCAGTAATAACTTTTTTTAACTTTTGCATAGAGTTAGAACTGTTTATTTTTTTTATTTGTTCTTGCTTTTTCTCTAGTAAATTGAGAATATCCTTTACAGTTTCATTTTTTACCGCCTCTTTTTGCCTGGCTATCTTCTGCACGATAACCTGTGCAGCTAAAAGGTTGGGGAAAGCACTCATACCTATGCAAGCTGCAAAACCCAAAATAACAGCAAAGCGATAGTTAAAAAGGTTATAAACGCTTACACCCAGGAAAAACAACATTAGGTTCGTAGAATATTTGTGAATTAACACATCAAAATATTGTCCCTGTAATGATGGCTGCTGCAATCCCTGCTTGAGATAAAAACGTGCCAATTCTCCGTCTACATGGTCCAGCATATAATAAGTGAAAATAAGTGCAGGACCAAGCACCATAGCAGTAGGTGTATTTTGCATGAGAAAATAACAACTGCCCAGTGATGCCAGTAAGCTTAGGAAAGTAGCTTGATTGGCACTAAAACGCAATTTGATAAAGAGAATAGTAAAGTAAATGGAAATTTTCCTCATTATATATTTGTCGAGAAAATAGTTTTCCTGCTCATTTTTCTGGCAAATTTGTCGATACTCGCTAATGGTCATGCTTGACCCTCCGCAGCCAAAGCAGTTTTTACTTTTTGCAAGTCTGCCGGATTGTCTATTTCTGTGCATAGTTCCTGAGCAAAGAAAACCGGCAGCAGACTATGTCTGAATAAAATGTTATTCAGCGCGTTCTCCGCGTAAACATTCAGTTCTCCCCGTTGAACAAACTTTTCTATTTCTACAAGCCAATCCTGAGAAAGGGTAGGGCTAAGTTTATATAAAGGTATCAAAAAAGCACAATCATCCCCAAAAATGTGAATAGAGATTTCCTGCACTTGTCCGTTAGTTAATCTTGCTTTAAAGTCTTTTTCCGGTAAAGCAGCCTCGCGATTTACCAGTACAGTATTAGGGTGAGATGATTGTAAAGTTTTTGCCAACACATCATCAGCAAAAACTAAGTCACCATGTAAAAGCAGAAACTCACCGGTTAAATACTCCTTTGCTAAGAAGAGTGAATAAATATAATTGGTAGAAGCATAACGCGGATTGGGCACATAAGTAACTTTTAAGTGAGGAAAAACTGTACCCACATAATTTTGCAGCTCATTAGCAAAAGGACCGGTAGTAATAATAAATTCATCTATACCATACTTAATTAATTGCTTAATTTGCCGTGAAACTATGGTTTGCTGCGGTGCAATTTCCACCATACATTTCGGTTTATTTTTAGTCTCTTCTCCCATGCGTTTACCAAGGCCGGAGTTTAAAATTACTGCTTTCACTGCAGCACCCACTTTCATACTGATTTAAAGCTTAGCTAAAAACTGCATAAAGGCTTCTTTATTTTGCACCGGTGTTGTTTGGGGACGGCCTAAATCTTTACGTGCCCCTTTTTTAATTTTAATCTCTAATAGTGCCGGGCCGGGGCTTTCTTTTAGTACTTGTGCTTGCGTACAAATTTCATCTTTGCTATGTGCCTGCAGTACAGTCTGATATCCGCAAGCTTTTGCAATGGCAGGAATGTCTATCAAATGACCGACAGTAGGCTGGCCGCCTACCGAATCATGTGCCCCATTGTTAAATACAATATGTTTATAATTGGGCGGCATCTGGCTGCCAATAATGGCCATGCCACCTAAATGCATCAACAGGGCTCCGTCACCATCAAAACAATATACATTGCAATGCGGTTTAGCAAGAGCAATGCCAAGCGCAATCTGTGATGCATGTCCCATGGAACCGACAGTCAAAAAATCACATTCATGTGATTGACCTAAGGCTGTACGATACTCATAAAGTTCCCGGGAAGTTTTGCCCGTAGTAGCAACTACAATATCAGTAGCAGCAAGTTGTGAAACTAAACATTGCAGTGCCTCTTCCCTTGTCAGCGGATAAGGTGTCTGCTGATTATTTTGTAAACTATAGGGGGCAAAAGTCCCTTTAGGTACTACCAAAGCAAAGGAAGCAAGATGTGTTTGCATGTAGGTAAGCGCTTCCTGCATAACAGTTTGTGCTTCTGCTAATGAATCAGGCAGGATAGCATACTTTATTCCGAGCACTTCTAATTGGGCCAAAGTAACTTGCCCCTGCTTGGCATGCTGCGGTTCATCCTTAATACCGGGCTGGCCGCGCCATCCCACTAAAAAGAGCACTGGAATGCAGTAAACTAAAGGATCAATAAGAGAAGTAACGGGGTTAACAATATTACCTAAGCCGGAATTTTGCATATAAACAAGGCTTATCTCCTGCAGCGCTAAATACCGGCCTGCAGCAATGGCAACAGCATTACCTTCATTGGCAGCAATTATATTATTCTGCTGAGCGGTATGATCCGTTACATAGGCACAAAAATCTTTTAAAAGTGAATCGGGGACGCCGGTAAAAAAACGAATATTGTGCTTGGCTAAAAGGTGATAAAAATCAGCCGGTTGCAGCATCTTATTTCCCCCCGGGAATGAGTGTTAAAATTTCATTAATGGGCATTAAGTCGGCATCACATTCCAGAGAACGTTCATGCTCTAAAATGGTACGTGCCGTTTTTTGCATGGCAGGATAGGCACTGCGAATAAGATGGTTCGCATAAATTACTATATTGACTCCGGCTGCTTGTAATTCCTGCTCTGTAACATGGTTATAGGATGTGGGAACTGCTACTAAAGGTACTCTGTAAGGAAATTTGGCATATTCCCCACAAAAGGCATAAATTTCGTCAGGATCTTTTTCTTTGCTGTGAATCATAATGGCATCGGCGCCTGCAGCAATATATGCTTTAGCCCTTGCCAAAGCATCTTCTAAACCAGCTTTTAAAATTAAACTTTCAATGCGGGCGATAACCATAAAATCTTCTGTTACTTGCGCCTTTTTCCCAGCTCTAATTTTCTGAGCAAAATTTTCAATTGAATCTTGTGTTTGCTTTACATCGGTGCCGAAAAGAGAATTCTTTTTCAAACCTATTTTATCTTCAATAATAACAGCAGAGACGCCCAGGCGTTCCAATGTTTTCACTGTGAAAATAAAATGTTCTATCTGTCCGCCGGTATCACCATCGAGAATGATAGGCTTTGTGGTAACTTCCAAAATTTCATTAATAGTATTCAGGCGAGAGGTTAAATCTACTAATTCAATATCGGGCTTACCTTTGGCTGTAGAATCGCAAAGGCTGCTCAGCCAAAGAGCATCAAATTCCTTAACCTTACCATTTTGCTGTACTTTAGTTTTTTCCACAATAAGCGCAGTCAGACCGTTATGCGCTTCCAACACACGTATCTGAGGCTTAATTTCCAATAGCCGGCGCAAACGGTGCAAACGCGTGCTGGGCGTAGTGCCGATTTTATGAATTGCTTCATCAAGCTGAGTAATAGAAACACCTTCTGTATATTTTACCTCCACTAGTTGACCGCCCCATTGTTTTAATGTATCTATAACTCGCTGACGGATAGTTTTTTGCACACCGGTACGCCAATCGTCGCCGTGCACTACATAATCTGGGCGCAGGGCTAATAAATTGGGCACGTAATCCAGCGTTTCCTGGGGTACTACACGGCTTACACCTTTAATATTTTCAATAATTGCTTTTCTTTCTGCAAATGACAAAAGCGGAAAGCGCTTATAGCCGGCAATGACAGCATCTGTAAGAATGCCAACAGTTACATCACCCAACTTAGATGCCTCTTTGATGACATTAATATGACCATGGTGAATAATGTCTGCACTCATCGCCAAATATACTTTTTTCATGTTCTTCCCCCGATTTCTTTTTATAGGATTAGTAAATTGCCTCCAAAAGACTTACTAAAAATGATTTGTCTACCTCCACCGGGTTATTATCCATACGTCCCGGCGTATATGATTTATCTGCAATTACAGGCAAATCAGTTTCAGTAACACCATAATCCCTAAGCCTTTTGGGCAAACCGGCCTGATCATAAACAGCATGAATCCAAGCCGTTAATTCAGAAGTATGCTTAATGCCTAATGCCGCCAGCAACTTTTCCTTTTCTATCAGCGCAGCTTCATTTTTTACCAGCATCGCACCTAATGTCATACTCACAGCCACGCCATGACTAATGCCAAATTGTAAGGTTAAAGGATAGGAGATAGAATGACAAGCTGTAGTTTTAGTATTACTGAAAGCCAGCCCGGCATAAAGGCTGCCATAAGTAATTTCCGTACGCAAGCTAAGATCGCTCGGATTCTCTAAAAGCAAATTAAGATTCCGGGTAATTTTGCTGATAGCTTCACAGGCATAAAGACGCACAATCTCATTAGAATTTTTTGACCAGTAAGCTTCTACAGCATGTCCTAAAGCATCGAGAGCTGATGATGCTGTCATGGTGGATGACAGCTTTTGTGTTAAAACAGGATCAACTATAGCTGCTTTAGGAAAAATTGCCGGAGCTTCAAAAGAATATTTTTGCTCGGCTTCCTGGTCCCAAATCGTTGCCCATGGTGTAACTTCCGAGCCTGTACCGGCAGTGGTGGGCACTGCTATAACAGGGCAAATGCTGGGATTTACAGCATAACTTTTATTCTGAATTACTGCTCTCACTTCATTTACATCCTGAAAATTAAGATTACGAAACGCTGCCAGTGCTTTGGCAGCATCAATTACACTCCCACCGCCTACGGCCAAAATGACATCATAAGCCAAATTACCGGTAGCTTTTTTTAGGTGCAAAATATCAGCCACATCGGGATTAGAAGGAATATTATCCTGCACAAACACTTCAAAGCTTTGCAACTGCTGAAGTATTTTATCCAGGTATCCTGAAGCTTTTAAAGAACGGGCACCTGTTAACATTAATACTTGATTTCCGCTGGTCTGAACAATTTCTGCCAATGAAGCTAAAGTACCTACACCATAATAAATTTGCACCGGATTATAATAAGTAGCCACCAGACTCATCCTTCCTCCAAACTTTATCTCGGCTTAATTAAATAACCTGTTAACTTTGTTGTGCGGAACGAGCCGCCACTTGCCGCTGTATATCAGCCTGATATAAAGCAATGGCTTCCTCGGGGCTGCCAATATACCTAATTTGTCCCTTTTGCAGCCAGATGGCTTTATTACATACTTTCTGCACAAAACTCATACTGTGCGTTACTATCATTACTGCCTTAGCAGTATTAATCATTTCTTGAATTCTGGCACTAGCCTTTTCATAAAAAGTCAAGTCACCGGTCGCCAATGCTTCATCAATAATAAAAATATCGGGTTCTAACATGGTAGCAATACTAAAACCTAACCGCGCCACCATGCCGCTTGAATATGTTTTGATAGGGTTCTCAATGAATTGGCCTAAGCCGGAAAAATCAACAATATCCTGATAAACTTCATCTACTCTGTGCTTAGACATGCCCAGCATCAGGGCATTTAAATAAATGTTGTCATGTCCTGATAACTGTTTATTGAAACCGGAACCGAAACTCAATAATGCTGAAATTTCACCTTTGGTTTGCAGTTTCCCTTCATCCGGTTTAAGAATTCCGCTTAAAATGCTGCAGAGAGTGCTTTTCCCGGCACCATTGGGACCGATAATACCGACAATCTCTCCCTGCTTAACTGTAAAACTACAATGGCGTAGCGCCCAAAAATCTTTTCCCCTAAAATTATAACACAAGCCCAAATCATGGGCCGCAATAACTGTTTCTTCACCTATTTTACTATCTGTTTTTTTCAACTGAAGCTTGCGCTTCTTTGATGTTTTTTTCAGGCCGCCGGCTTGCACCATCTGGCGGTATTGAGCGCAGACCTCAGCTGGGTCTCCTTCTGCCATTACACGGCCCCGATCAAGCCAAATTGCCTTACTGCAGTTTTTCTCAATAAAATTAATATCATGGGAAACAATAATAACCACTTTCGCTTTAGCTACCAATTCCTTCGTTCTACTTATGGCTCGTTGATTAAATTCGGCATCGCCGGTGCTAAGGGCTTCATCTAGAACTAAAATCTCCGGTTCTAACATAGTGGCAATACTAAAACCTAATCGCGCACGCATGCCTGAGGAATAATTTTTAATCGGCTGATCAATAAAGGCCTGAAGGCCGGCAAACTCCACAATATCATCATAAATTTGTTCCATATGTTGGCGGGAAAAACCCAACATCATGCCATTAAGAAATATATTCTCACGACCTGTTAATTCCTTATTAAAACCTGCGCCGAGAGAAAGAAGAGCAGAAACTTCGCCATTTACAGACATACTCCCCTCATCAGGCCGCAATAGACGTGAAATGACGCGACACAAAGTAGTTTTACCTGCACCGTTTGAGCCAATAATGCCGACTATATCGGCAGCAACGGCAGCAAAATTCACCTCGCGTAGCGCCCAAAAATCGCCTAAATTTCCCCTGTTATTAAGGAAAATAGATTTAAAGTCTTCACGCTTGCGTCCAGCTCTGAATTTAACACCAACATCGTCTGCTTGTATTAAAGGCAACTGTTGCTGTTTATTTAAACCATCCATTTAATCTCACCTTTACAAAGCCTTGATAATTTTATGTTCATTACGGTGATAATAATAAAGCAGAAAAACTATCAGAACGATAGAAAACAGCCCGATAAAGGCAACTTTCTTTAGCTCCGGCGCAACATTATTAAGCAAAATATTTCTGTAACTAGATAAAATGGGAGACATGGGATTAATTTTAACAAGCCAGGCATACCTTGTCCCCGCTAAACGACTCCCTTCCCAAATTACGGGAGAGGCATAAAACCATAAACGCATTATATGACTGATAATATTATCAATATCACGGATAAAAACACATAGATAAGCCACGATCATGCCAATGGACAGAAGAAAAAGAAACTGCACTAGCATTATCAAAGGTAACCACAGAAGATTTGCCCCTGGAATGGTATGGGAGGCAATTAAATAAATAACAATAACTATTAATCCGAAAAAGAAATTTATGAGCTGTGAAACAGCTGTCCCTAAGGGGAAAATAGCTTTAGGCAAATAAACTTTAGAAACAATACCTGCCTGCCTGAC
>JAAZJT010000026.1 GCA_012800215.1 Bacillota bacterium
CTGCAGATATCAATAATGACGGAGTAATAAATGTGGGTGACCTTGCGATTGTAGCCTATCACTACGGCAAGAAGCCTGAGAGTCCGGATTGGGACAAAGCAAAGATTGCAGATATGAATGGAGATAACATAATCAATATTTCAGATCTTGCATTTGTTGCTGCCCAAATAGGGGATTAAGGATTAAATCCATCCTTAGCTAAACATAAATTATACACAAAATCTGAATTGCTTTTATGCCCTGTCCCGAGAAATATAAATCTACTTGGGATAGGGCATTTATATTATTTCTTGAATTTATCCAATGGAATTAGTAGATCAGCATATGAAGGGCAACTGTTGAATCAAGAAATAAATGACAGTTATTAATAATTGCATTTGTGCAGATTTCTTCCATAATTTTTTTCATTATTTTGGTTTTCTGTTATCATATTATGATAGAAACCTTTTTAGGCAGATTCCTGATTACTTTAAAAAACATTTATGAAACGCCTGGAACTCTGGTAATTGAGGCGTGGGGTTATTTGTGCAGCAAGTTTTTGATACACAGCTATTGCCATAAAAGCAGAATAACTACCGGGTAGTTTCTTACCGTATTTAGAGCTTTGACTACGTAATTTGCAAAGGAGTATATTATGCAACTAGGCTGGATTGATTTTTCAAAGGAAGAACGCGATAAGGTACTGGATGTTATAAATCTTCTAACAGAAGAAGGTGCGGTAGATGAGCTGGGAATCGGAATTATAAGGGATAGTTTTGCTAATCTTTTCTTTCCAGGTACATCAACTATCCAAACCCGAGCAAAATATTTTTTAATAGTTCCCTATATATTAAAGGAAGCCGAGGAAGGCAAATATGGGAGCAATCCTGAAACTATTTTGAAGAGAATAGATGAAGAAGAACGCAAATGTGCTCTTAAACTTTTGGAGAATGACAAAGAGGGTGTTATAGGCGCGAGGGTTCTTCCTCACAAATGGGTAGCCAGAAAACCTTCAAATATATATTGGAATGGCATTCGTACATTTAAAATCTTTACTGATGACACTTTATCAATTCCAGAGTATGTAAAACTGGTTTGTATTCTTAGGGAGCAAAAAAATGCTGCCAAATTAGGCAAACGTAACGATGATGCAGATGAAAATGATAAGGACGATAAAGATGCCGGAGATGTAGATGGATTTAATTTTTGGCATTTACCAAGCCCCCATAATACTAATTGGAGAGAAAATTTACGAATACAACTTTTACCTGAAGAAGCATCATTTTTAAAAAGGCAGATTATAAAAGAACATCCGGAAAGCCTTTTGGCATTTTTACTTAAGAACCATATAGACGTTAATAAATATGATTCATTTACTGCATTGTATGAAGATATAAAGGATGATGTTTCAGAAGATCTAAAAAATGACATGTTGATGGCATGCCAATTTGATGCATTTATCCAGATCGCTTTTACCCAGTTCAATCTCATTGTATCAGCTGAAAGAAATATAAGAGCATTGGATAAGTGGAATAAAATAAAAGTAAATCTTAAGGAGTATGCTATGCTAGATTTGGATGTAATTTATTTTCGGTTTAAAATTGCAAACTATGCCTTAAGAACATTTTTAAATAGCTTAAGATCGGCTGCACTAGCAGATGATATTGATAAAATCAGACAAATAATAATAAACAGGGAAAATAACCTTAAGGGTAAAGCCCGTGCAAAGGTAAACCGAGTGGGAGAATTCGATGAAAATGCGTGGGTGGGCATGGAATATTTGGATTATCGTTTTAGCAATTCCAGGCAGATTATCAATGATATTTACGAGGGAGAGCAGGTAATAGATGTTCAAAACAGATAAAGACAGACTTAACTATGGTAATATTCTAATGCCTCCTACGGGATATAAACTGGAAAAAGCAGTAGGAACAACTTACTCATTGGATTTAGAGGCATTAACGGCTGCAGTTATAACACTTGGGTTAAATGAAGAAATGGATACAGTACTGGATAATAATCCTATTTGTTTATTGAATGCCATAGAAAAGGCATCAGATAAAATTCTTATGTTTTGCGAAGCAGGCCAGATTAAACTACCACAGTCTCCCAGTGCCCTATGCATTCTACTTGAGAAAATGGTAGTTCCGGTTGCCCTGTCCAGAAAGACGAGAAAAGGCAGGTATCCTTCGTTCCATCCTAAGACATGGCTATTGCAGTATTGCAATGATAAAAAGGAGAGAAAGTACAGATTTATTGTACTTAGCCGCAACCTTACTTTTGACAGGAGTTGGGATGTAAGTCTGGTATTGGACAGCAATGAACAGGCAAAGCAGCCTGAAAAGACACAGCCCATAATAGATTTTTTGAAATTTTTAAGAAAACAGATTAGCGGTAATTTTTCATCAGATAATCATAAGAGGAATCTGATTACCAGGTTATCCAATGAGTTAAAAAGTGTTTCTTTTGATACAGGTAGCAGGGAGTTTTATGATTTTGAGGTGCTGCCTCTTGGAATAGGTAAGAACCAATATAATATGAACGATGATGATTTATTTAAAGACACATTTCACGAATTAGTGGTAATGTCACCGTTTCTATCTTCAAGTGTCATAGAAGATTTGAATAGTAACAGCAGGGGATTGACAGGTTGTAGTCGTACTTTAATAACGAGAAAGACTGAACTTGGAAAATTAAAGCAGGAACATGTAAGCAATTTCGATATATATACATTGAAGGACGTAATTATTGACGGTGAGGACGCTGTATCAGACCAAGATACAGAAAAGCAGAAGCAGGATATTCATGCAAAGATCTATTTAAAGAGAAAGAATTCCAATACTGACCTTTATATGGGTTCCATGAATGCTACATACGCTGCACTGAACGATAATGCAGAGATGATGGTCCGGCTCGCTGCCAAGAACAGGTATCTAAATGGATCTATTTTCTTAAATGATATATTCGGTGGAAACGCTGATAACCCCCAAAATCCTTTTGAAAAAACTGAAGTAAGCAGCGATGAAATAAATATGGATGATGACGAAGCAGACCAAAAAGAACAGGTGATTAAGCAAATATGCAGGATGAAGAAGGAAGCAACTGTAATAAAAAAAGAAGATAAATATGATTTGGTTATAAATTTTGAAGAAGAGGAAAATTGGCCTGTAAATATTGTAATATCACCGCTTAGAAGTAAAAAGGAGGCTCCTTTTTCCAAAGAGATAAAGATCAATGAATTAGATATACTGCAATTGTCAGAGTTTTATTCTATTATTGCTTTCGACCAGAAAGAAAAAGTAGAACGTATTTTTATGATTCCAACTAAAGGACTACCCAACAACCGTGAAAGTGCAGTAGTAAATAGTATAATAAATGACAGAAAATCTTTTTTAGAATATATTGCATTTGTACTTGGAGACCATCACCTGCTTTCATTTTTACATAAGAAAAAGATATATGAGAGCGGAATGTTCCAAAAAAGTGAAGGTGTTGGTCTGGCGATATATGAGAAGATGCTAATGACTTCTTTAAATGAACCGGAAAGGCTGAATGATATTACATATATAATGAATTTGATTACTGATAATAAAATAATTCCGGATGAGTTTCGTAAAATGTACGAAATGTTTCAAAAAACACTTAGGATAAAGTAAGAGAGGGCACCATGAACATTACTGCTTTAAAAGAAATAGAAAAGTCTACGTTGCAGGTATTAAAAGACTTCCAAAGAGAAACAGTTAATCGAATTGAATATTTGTTTCGAAATGGACAGAGTCGTGTGCTTGTAGCTGATGAGGTCGGGTTGGGGAAGACTTTGATAGCCAGAGGCACTGTTGTAAAAACTGCAAGGATGAGATTAGAAGAAGGTGATGACTTATTCAAAGTCGTTTACATCTGTTCTAATCAAAATATCGCTAATCAGAATATAAGAAAATTGAAGGTGCATTCTGGTACCAGCATAGGTAATGTATCCGAGACACGACTTTCTATGCAGCACCTAAATATAACAGAGCAGGAGAGAGACGAAAACATTCGTAAAGGGTATATACAGTTGATACCACTTACTCCAGATACTTCATTCCGAATGACAAACGGGGGAGGAAGTGTGTGGGAAAGAGCATTAATGTATGCCATACTTGCTAAAATTGATTTTTTGGAAGAATACCAGGATGAGCTGGAAACACTGTTGATACACGGAGCAATAAAGGCTTGGGACTGGGCAAAGAACCATTACCAGGACAGGGTTAATAAATGTGAAATAAAATCCAATAAAATATACCCTGCCAATGTGTTAGATAGCATAATCGATTATTTTTCAAGAGAAAAAGATCTGAAGAATATGTTAGCAGCTCATTTGAGAAGTATTAGGAACAATGCTGTAAAGAAGCATTCTGACAGATTCATTATTAATAAACTTAGGGTCATGTTTGCGAAAATTAGTGTATCCATGTTACAGCCTGACTTAGTTATAATGGATGAATTCCAGCGGTTTAAGTATTTGATTTCATCAGATGAGGATAGCGATATAGGTATATTATCCAGAAAGTTTTTAAACAATAAAGACACTCGTATATTGCTTTTATCTGCAACTCCATATAAACTTTACTCCACTTTGGATGAAATCAATGAAACTCAGCTGGATGAGCATTATTGCGAATTTTTTGATGTTATGAAATTTTTATTTAGTTATAAAAAGTTCTTAGGTTTCAAGAAAATTTGGTCAAACTATTCAGTTATGCTCAATGAATTGAAAGAGGGAGACACTGCAATTCTTCAGGTTAAAAATCAAGCAGAGGATGCCATGTATCAGGGAGTATGCAGAACCGAGAGGATTGCTGCTGCCGAAACCAATGATTATATAGATGATTCATCGGTAAAAGAACACCTGGAAATACGGGAGTTTGATATCAAATCTTATTTAGAAGCCGGAAAACTACTAAAAGATATAGATGCGGATTTTACACTGCCTGTTGACTATGTAAAGAGCTGTCCATATTTACTTACCTTCATGAGAAACTATAAACTGAAAGAGAGGATCGAGAAATATTTTGTAAGCCACCCGGAAAAAGCGATTCTTGCTAACCGGAAACTGCTCTGGCTGAATACATCAAAAATAGATAAGTATGAAGAATTGCCGAAAACAAATGCAAGGCTGGAATGCCTGATGAAAAATTCATTTTATAATAGATCAGAGCTGTATCTCTGGGTTCCACCTTCCAAGCCTTACTATGAATTTCAAGGAGTATATAAACGAAGCACGGGTTTTTCAAAAATTCTTGTTTTTTCTTCGTGGGAAATGGTACCCAGGATGATAGGCACCCTTGTTTCTTACGAGGCCGAGCGAAGGGCTGTAGGGAGACTGTCACAGCAGATAAAAAACGAAGATAGAAAAAATGCACATTATTTTGCTGATGCTTCCAAAAGGTTTCCAACATCAAGGTTGCGTTTCAATGTACATAATGGAGAGCCCAGAGGAATGAGCATGTTCAATCTTCTTTATCCTTCGAAATATCTTGCTGACTTATACCGGCCTATTCAATGTATGAATGAGGGATTGACGTTAAAGGAGATAGAGAAAAAGCTTAAGAATGACATCGAAGCAGCACTGGCCTTTTTAGAGAAATATCAGGGTATATCTAACCGGCAGGACGATAGGTGGTATTACCTGGCACCAATGCTTTTAGACGGACCTGAGTTCGTCGGTGAATGGATAGACGCATTGAAAAGTGAAATTGATCAGGATACAGGTGCAGCCGGCAGAGGAGATGACAGAGGGAATAAAGGTATCAGGGTGCATTTAAATCGACTGGAAGAACTGTATTCAAACAGGGAAAATCTTTCGTTGGGAAGAAGGCCCAATGATTTAATTCCCACATTGATCAATATGGCTGTTGCATCTCCTGCAATCTGCATATACCGTGCTAATGGTGGAAATGTGTCCAGGGCAACGGCTCTGGCAAGAATATTCATTAATTGGTTTAATACAACCGAGGCAACTGCAATCGTTGATCTAGCTTATGGCAGATATAAGGATGATATGTCTCACTGGAAAAATGTTCTCAGGTATTGTAAGGATGGTAATTTCCAGGCAATGGTAGATGAATATCGTCATTTGATTTCGGAATCTGTTGGTTTCATCGATGAAAAGGACAAAGAAGAAGTTATTTTTAATACTATGATTGATGCTCTTCAAATTCATAGCGCTTCCTATGATGTGGATACATTAAACAGCTTTAAAGCTAGAATAAACGGGAAGAAAAGAAAAAATGCAAAACTTCGGTCCCATTTTGCAGTAGGATTTACTAAAGGTGAAGGAGATGATACAAAAAAGATTAACCGTAAAGAGAGTATAAGAAATGCTTTTAACTCACCCTTGCGCCCTTTTATCCTGGCCACCACATCTATTGGGCAGGAGGGGTTGGATTTTCACAACTATTGCAGAAAAATCATGCACTGGAATCTGCCTGCCAATCCAGTTGACTTGGAACAACGGGAGGGAAGGATCAACCGGTTTAAATGTCTTGCTATAAGACAGAGCGTGGCTGATAAGTATGGAAATATAAATTATAAAGAGGATGTATGGAAGGAATTGTTTGATGAAGCAGTTCAACAAGAGAAAAAAGAAGGGAGTTCAGATTTAGTTCCTTTCTGGTGCCTTGGTGAAAGCTATAAATACAAAATTGAAAGAATTGTACCTATGTATCCTATGAGCAGGGATGTTGTAAAATATGAGAGGTTAATAAAAATACTTTCTTTATACCGGTTAACGCTGGGGCAAGCTAGACAAGAAGAATTGTTGGAGTATATTTTCAATACAATTGAGGATTGCGACAAGCTAAAAGAGCTGTTTATAGATTTGAGCCCGTACAGCAGGAGAAGAAAGGCAAGTGGTTAATATTTGACACCATGCGTGATAAGATAAGTGATGGGAACGGAGATATTTTATGGATTCCGACTTTACACCATCTAAACAAATGTAAAAGCATAGCATTTCCTTTGATTTCAAGCGGTATCTATGGTTACCCGAAAGACGTGGCGCTTGATGTGGCTACTTCGGCAATTGAAGATTTTTTTAAAGACCACACCCTTGATGTGACTCTTGTGTTGTTTAATAAGTAACGTGGCAGCATTCAGTCGGGCTGAAACCGTGGATGAGGCTTAACACAGTCGCTGATTTGCTTGTTGGCCACTTGGCAGATATAATAGTAATCGGACTATAAAACTAAGGGGCATTTCAATGGGCGAAAGAAAACAAGATAAAGTACTAGGTATCAGAACTGTAGGAATTAGAGAATGGACAAACAATATAATTCACTATAACCGTTATGAGGCGACACCATATAAAGCTTTAAAGGTACTTGCTGAAAACTATAAATTTAGGGACACTGACAGAGTTGTAGATTTTGGCTGTGGCCGGGGCAGAGTGGCATTCTATTTACATAATCGCTTTCATCTGCCGGTAACAGGGATTGAAGCCAACGATAAAACCTATGAAGAAGCGCTTGAAAACAAGGCAATATACAGATTAAAGGCAAAGCATATTATTGCACCTATCAAATTTAAGTATGGTCTTGCGCAGCATTATAAAATTGACAAGAGAGATAACTGTTTTTACTTTTTTAATCCATTCTCAGTACAAATATTTAAAAAAGTTGTTTATAATATTATGCGTTCTGTAGAAGAATACAGAAGAACTGTAGATTTAATTCTATATTACCCGATATGCGAATATAAAGATTTTCTTAATACCAGCACACCTTTTACAATTATTAATAAAATCAGGGTGCCTGGGGGAAGTGATATAAAAGAAAAGTTTATAATATACCGCTTAAAAGAAGAGTTCTTTGATGAGGCCGAAGACATTGAACTGGCTAATTAA
This sequence comes from Bacillota bacterium, assembly GCA_012800215.1. GTDB lineage: Bacteria > Bacillota > Dethiobacteria > Dethiobacterales > Dethiobacteraceae > JAAZIQ01. The sequence continues at coordinate 7,862 of JAAZJT010000026.1, forward strand.
TGGACAACATTATTGATTGATGCTGCATGACATAATAGACCATTTAGTACTGGAATTATCCTCCGTTTATCAACAAAAAGTTTTACTTTTTAATAAAGTAATAGAGTTTCTGTCAAAAATAATTAACCCATCTTTTCTCATTTTCGCCAACTCCCGGGATAAAGAGGTGCGCTGTACCCCGATTCTTTAAGCAAGTGCCGTGGTTATATTTAGTTCAATATGTTAGCAATGTGCTATTTGTCAACAGGTGTGCCCTAAAAATGCTATTCATTATTCAAATTAAATTATTTACCAGGTAACTGGTGATAGAAATGATTGAATTTGCAAATATTAATGGCAGAATATAATCGAAATTCTTGATATTACCTTTTAATGATTAAGGCCCCCTTGTTGTGGTACATATAGAAAAAACAGTATTTATCTGCCATCGGGGCTGGAGGTTTATTAATGGAAAGAAAAATCAGTAAACAGGTTAGAGGATACAGGACAAAGGACGGAGCCGGGGTGAGTCTGGTCAGGGTTTTGGGAAATGAAACTGTGCAGGACTATGATCCGATTTTAATGCTCGATTCCTTTGACAGTACAAATCCAGATGATTATACGGCGGGATTTCCCATGCATCCCCACAGGGGTATTGAGACAATTAGTTATGTGTATCATGGATTTATGACTCATAAGGACAGTTTTGGAAATGAGGATACAATTGGTAATGGAGAAGTTCAATGGATGACAGCAGGTTCCGGTATTATGCACGAAGAAAGACTGCCGGCTTCCGAACGGTTGCTTGGGGTACAGCTTTGGCTGAATATTCCTGCAAAGGATAAAATGGCCCCCCCTGCTTATCGAAGCATCAAAAACTCGGAAATTGAGGAAATAGAGTCAGATTGGGGCAAGCTAAGGCTTTTGGCGGGCGAATTCAAAGGAAAAAAAGGATTTATGAGCAAATATCTTCCGCTTAATTATTACGATTTACATCTTGACCCTAATTCATCGGTTATTATACAAACAGAAAGAGATAGCTCTGTTATGTTGTTTACCCTTTTGGAGGACGTATATATCGGAGGTGAGCCGGTAAAAGAAAAGACAGCTGTAAAGCTAACCTCCGGAGATTGGGTAGAGATAAAGGCTTCTGACCAAAAAGCC
>JAAZJT010000027.1 GCA_012800215.1 Bacillota bacterium
ACACTATGTCAAGAAGCCCGGAAATTCCGGGCTTCTTTCATTACATTCTATTTGCCTGCAGATCGTTGGGCACGAAAAGCACGCAACGGTACTATTAAAACATATGTTGCAATGGTATAAACAGGTATCTGTAAAGCCAGCGCTACCAGCCTCGGTGTTAAAACAGCCATAAATGGAGTTTGATTCAGCCAGGACAAACCCCAGGTAGTCAAAAATGCACCGCTTACGATTTCTGTGGCAATAATTGCCAAAAAAATCTTTAGCTGCCAGAAACTATCTTTTGCACCGAACAGGCGCACTACCAACGGCGGGATAACTCCGCGTAAGATAGCAGCAAGCGTAATTTGTGGAATAAAGGCTGCACCGAACGGGTTAACAAGATAGCCTGCCAAATCAGCTACTCCGCCCACCAATCCCCCGATTGCCGGACCAAATAATAAGCCGGCGACATAAATAGGGATGTTACCGAAAGAAAGACGGATTGTGTTTGACATCACCTGAACGGCTGCAAAACGGCTGAGGGCTATGCTCATGGCCACAAATAAACCTGCATTAGTTAAATCCCTAGTTCTGAGCTTCAAGAAAAACACCTCCTTCCCTTAGGATGGCAGAGGGCGCCACACCCAAGAGGAAAGAGGTTTTCTTAGCTCTTTTAGTGCGGCAGCGGATGCGGTGACATATCGCAGGCCAGACCTTTCGTCTACAGGCAACTTCCCATCCCATAGCACTTGACGCATGTCACCTACTCTGCAGTATTGGTAGCGAGTGCAGACAACCTCGCACCAATTTTCATGAAGTAAAACCGCAAATTTTTTATTTCTCGTTTAGTTTAGCATAAACAGCTGAAAAAAAACAGCCTAATTTTTTAGAATAACCCTTCTACTTTACCGGTCTCGGTGTTAACATCTACACGCATGAAGGCAGGTGTAGCTGCTGTTCCAGGCATCAATGAAATGGTACCTGCCACCGGAACTAAGAAACCGGCACCTTTATAGGTTAAAATGTCACGAACATGTAATTTCCACCCTTTAGGCACACCTTTGAGCATGGGGTTATCTGATAAGGACAGGTGTGTTTTAACCATGCAGGTACCTAAAGCTTTCATTTCAGGATCTTTTTCCATACGATCAAGTTTTTCCTGAGCTTCAGCAGTATACTCTACACCGTCTGCACCGTAAACTTCCGTTGCAATCAGGTGGATACGTTCACGTAAGGGTGTATCTAAGTCATAGAGGAATTTGAAGTCGTTGGGTTCGTTACATGCATCGATAACTGCATCGGCAAATTCCAGGGCGCCTTCACCGCCATATTGCCAATGTCTGGACACAGCAACACGGGCGCCGGCCTCTTCAGTAATGCGACGGACAAGCTTAATTTCATTGTCAGTGTCTGTATGGAAAGCATTAATACAAACAACTGGGTTAATACCGGCTTTCTTAACAGTATTAATATGGTGGACGAGGTTTTCGCAGCCTTTTTCTACCCATTCCAGATGCTCTTCGGTGTATGCCGGATCAAGCGGCTTGCCGGGTAGTGGTAGAGGAGCACCGCCATGAGCTTTTAAAGCGCGAATTGTTGCTACAACGACAGCAGCATTTGGTTTTAAGCCGGACATGCGGCACTTGAGGTTCCAGAACTTCTCAAAGCCAATGTCAGCAGCAAAGCCGGATTCAGTTATAACATAATCCCCTAATTTCAGTGCAACACGGTCAGCGATGATAGAGGATTGACCAATAGCAATGTTCGCAAAGGGACCGGCATGAACAAAGACAGGCTGTCCTTCGAGGGTTTGCAGGAGGTTGGGTTTTAAGGCGTCAACCATCCAAGCAGTCATAGCACCAGCTACGCCCAAATCTTCCGTGGTAACGGGATTACCTTTCTTATCATAAGCTACCACAATACGTCCCATGCGTTCACGCATATCTTTCAGGTCTTTGGCAACAGCCAAAATGGCCATTACTTCAGAGGAAACGGCAATGGCAAAACCTGAGCTCATCATAAAGCCATCTCTTTTGCCACCCAAGCCAATAATAATGTTACGCAGAGCCTGCGCACAGAAATCAATTATCCACTTCATTTCCACATTGCGTGGGTCAATGTTTAAACGTTTAAGCCCTCTTCTTTCCAGAAAAGCATCACTGGAGTTAAATTCATGCTGAATGCGAGAGGTCAGAGCCACCATTGCCAGGTTGTGAGCATTCATAATGGCATTAATATCACCAGTTAAACCTAAAGAAAATGGTGTAAGAGGAATACATTGCGCTAAGCCGCCACCAGCCGCAGATCCTTTAACGTTCATGGTCGGACCACCAGAAGGTTGGCGAATCGTAGCAATTGCTTTTTTACCACGTTTGCCCAGTCCTTGTGTTAAGCCCATGGTAGAGGTTGATTTACCCTCACCAAGCGGAGTTGGCGTGATGGCAGTAACATCAATGTATTTGCCATCAGGACGGTCTTTGAGACGTTCCAATACTTTTGCAAAATCAACTTTTGCTACATAGTGGCCGTAAGGCAGAAGTTCTTCATTTTCCAGTCCCAACTCTTCTCCGAGCTGATAAACTGTCTTCATATTTTTTTCTGCCGCTTCGGCAATTTCCCAGTCAGCATGTTTTGTGGGGTCAAGTACCATTAAAAATTCCCTCCCTACTATGATTTTAGCTAAATACCTTGTGCCATTTGTATCAATTCGACACACATTTAGTTATTCCTGCCTAGATACAACACTTTTTCATGAAACTGCCAACGGAACATCTATTCTGATGCTCTATTTTTTAGCTTTTTCCCTGTTATTATCAGACTAAACAGATTAAACTATTCAGCAAAAAAGCAAAAATGCGTTACAAGCTAAAAAAATGCGGATGACTAAAATCATCCGCATTTTTTTCTATTATTCCAAATCAATTTTTTCCTCGTTAATTAAAACCTGGAGTGTATTTTTATTGAATAGGGAATCCCTTGCCCCCTGCGCTGAATCTGCAGGGCGCCTATCTATATTATCGGACGCTTCTCTGCTTTTGGCCGTAAGCTCCCTCTTATTTTTAATTTCTGCAAGAGTTGTACCTTCCATTATAGCAGTTATCTCATCAGCATCGAGCGATTCTAACTCTAGCAAGGCATGAGCCAGGGCATCTAATTTTTCCCGGTTCTGTTGAATTAGATCTGCAGCCTGCTTATACTGCTCATCAATGATTCTACGTATTTCCATATCTATGGAATGTGCTACTTCTTCAGAATAGTCGCGGTCACGTGTTATATCCCGACCCAAAAAAACTTGCTCATATTGTTTGCGTCCCAGAGTAACGGGCCCCAAACGTTCACTCATACCATATTCCATAATCATTTGACGCACAATGGCAGTAGCACGCTCTAAATCATTTTGTGCCCCCGTCGAAATTTCATTAAGCACAATTTCTTCTGCCACTCTGCCTGCAAGTAATGTCGTTACGCGTGCCAGCAATTCGGATTTAGTCATATAGTAACGATCCTGCTCCGGCAGCATTAATGTATAGCCGCCGGCACGGCCCCGGGGGATAATAGACACTTTATGCACAGGGTCTGTGTTCGGCAAGAGGTACCCGACCATTGCATGACCGGCCTCATGAAAAGCCACTATTTTTTTCTCAAATTCACTAATGACCCTACTTCTTTTTTCCGTACCGCCAATGACGCGCTCAATGGCGTCCTCCAGCTCTTGCATACTGATAAGCTTTTTATTTCGGCGACCGGATAGCAGTGCTCCTTCATTAATAATATTTTCCAGGTCAGCACCACTAAACCCGGGAGTCCTGCGAGCTATAACGCTTAAGTCCACATCTTTAGTTAAAGGTTTATTGCGCGCATGCACTTTTAAAATTGCTTCACGTTCTTTCACATCAGGCAAGTTCACAGTGATTTGGCGGTCAAATCTCCCGGGACGCAACAATGCCGGATCTAAGATATCAGGACGGTTTGTTGCAGCAATAATAATAATCCCTTCATGGGAATCAAAGCCATCCATTTCCACCAATAGCTGGTTTAACGTCTGTTCGCGTTCATCATGCCCGCCACCAAGGCCTGCGCCACGTTGGCGACCCACAGCATCAATTTCATCAATAAAAACAATACAGGGAGAGTTCTTTTTGGCTGTCTCAAATAAATCACGTACGCGTGAAGCGCCCACACCTACAAACATTTCAACAAAATCAGAACCGGAAATGCTAAAAAAAGGAACACCAGCCTCACCTGCTACTGCACGTGCCAAAAGAGTTTTACCGGTTCCTGGGCGTCCTACCAGGAGCACGCCTTTGGGAATACGGGCTCCCAACTCCACAAACTTCCGCGGATCCTTTAAAAACTCAACTATTTCCACTAATTCGTACTTCTCTTCATCTGCACCAGCCACATCATCAAAAGAAACACGCTTGCGTGAGCTATCATGAAGACGGGCACGTGATTTGCCAAAGTTCATCACGCGATTGCCGCCACCTTGTGTTTGCTGCATAAAGAAAAAGAAAATAACCATTAAAATAATGAAGGGGAGAACAATGGAAGCAAGACTGGCCCACCATTGCGGCTCCGGAGGGTCTTCACCGTTGATAGTAACATTATTATCTATCAGGCGCTGAGTAAGGGCTTCTCTGCTTTCGGTATTATATGTTTCGAAATTTGTTCCATCTTTAAGTGTTCCAGAAATATTATTTTGAACAATTAATACTTCTTTAACCCGACCGTCCTCTACTAACGCCACAAATTCATTATACGGTAAGGATTTGGGTGTCTCTAAAGGCTTATTAAAGTAATTAATGATGGCGACTGCGATCAGCAGAATAACGAGATAAAACATCATCTGCCGCATAAATCGATTCAAAAAGATGCCTCCTCTCTCCAAAGGCTCTGATTTTTCGGATTTCCAATTCTAACATATTATATCCTATGCAACAAGATTACAAACGCATGAATCTTCTCTGCATATATCAATAATAAACTATTACTTAACTTTAACATAGATTCTCTTTCCGGCACAGCAATTCCTGCCCTTTAATTATCCTAACTTATTAAACAAAATAATATCTAACAAAAATCTTAATTTTGTTCTTCCCAGCGTATTCTTTTCGCCATCCGCAATGCTAATTGATAATCTTGTGGTGTATTGATATTAAAAAATGAAAAACTGTCAGGATCGCAGGGAAAAAGTTCAGATTTATCAACTGTACGCACGCGTACATCTGCAAAAAAATCTACAATACGAAAACGCTTTTCTTTAAGCTGCCCCTCTACAAATGGGAGACAATTTTTATGATAGACCGCACATAATGGTTGGTAATGCTTTCCCTCGACAGGCACTACCACATCGTAACCCTCTCTTTGAGAACATAAGTATTTAACCACTTGCTGCTTTAAAAAAGGCATATCTCCTGCCACAACAAAAGTATACTCGTAAGCAGCATGTATTAAACCTGCGTGTATACCTGT
>JAAZJT010000028.1 GCA_012800215.1 Bacillota bacterium
TACAATTTTTGTTTTAATGATTCAACAATAATCTGTTATTCTTTCAGATCCTGATTTATTTTTTATTGTTATATATAAAGATATCACAAGTTTAATTATAGTAAGAATCCAAAATAATTACCCAACAAATATATTCCTTTTTTTAAAATATAAACCACAAATAGACCATTGCCCCGGTTTTGTGAACATTCTACGGAATAATTGGCAATCGGGTTTCAATTTTTTTATCTTTGCTTTTCATTTATAATAAGGATACCAATAAACTGATTTTAACATCCTTAGGCAATTTAACCATTAATTTCAATAACAATGAAAATTAAAATTTTTTGCATTCCCCTAATTACCGCTTTTTTAATTTCTGTTTCCACATCTTGCACAAAATGGCTGGAAATTGAGAAAGAGGGATATGTAAAGGTAATTCAAAATGGAGGGAAGACACTAGGCTACAGTTCCTCTTCAGGCATAGCATTAATAACTGACAAAGGTTTCGCATTCAAGGATCTAAACAGAAACGGCAAACTAGACATTTATGAAGATTGGCGATTATCTGTCGATGAACGCGCAAAAGATCTTGCTTCAAAAATGTCTATAGAACAGATAGCAGGTTTAATGCTTTACAGCAGCCACCAAAGTATTCCATCTTCAAGCTCCGGTTTTGGAGGAGGATCAACATACAACGGTAAACAGTATGCTGAAAGTGGCGCAGCGGCTTCCGATATTACCGATCAGCAAAAAATCTTTTTAACAGAAGACAATGTACGTCATGTTTTGGTAACAAGTGTTGAATCGCCCAGAATAGCAGCAGAATGGAACAATAAGGTCCAGACTCTTGTCGAAAGCATGGGTCTGGGCATTCCGGCCAACAACAGTTCCGATCCCCGTAACGGAGCTTCAGTTGATGCTGAATACAACGCCGGAAATGGGGGAATAATATCAATGTGGCCCGGCTCTTTAGGTATGGCGGCGACTTTTGATCCATCATTAGTAAAAAGATTTGGACAGATCGCCTCCATAGAGTATAGAGCATTGGGTATTTCCACTGCTCTATCGCCTCAAATAGATTTGGCGACTGAACCCCGATGGAGTAGAACTTCTGGAACGTTTGGGGAGTCCCCACAGTTATCTGCTGATATGGCCAGAGCATACACTGACGGGTTCCAGACCACATACGAAGGAGATATTGTTGAAGACAAATGGGGTAATCAAAGTGTAAACGCCATGATAAAACACTGGCCCGGTGGAGGCTCAGGTGAAGCAGGCAGGGACGGACATTATGGTTATGGGAAGTTTGCCGTCTACCCCGGAAACAATTTTGAACAACACTTGATCCCGTTCGTTGATGGAGCAATGAAACTGGAAGACGGAACAAGTATGGCGGCGGCTGTAATGCCATATTATACGATTTCTTATGATATTGATCCCGAAGGAAACAATGTAGGCAACAGTTACAGCAAATATATTATTACCGATCTGTTGCGGAAAAAATATGGTTATGACGGGGTTGTATGCACCGACTGGATGATCACAGCCGACGAAGCATCAGTTTATGCTTTCTCCGGTAAATGCTGGGGTGTGGAGACAAAAACCGTAGCTGAGAGACATTATCAGGTTATAATGGCAGGAGTCGACCAGTTTGGCGGAAACAACGATAAAGTGCCAGTTCTTGAAGCATATCAGATGGGTGTCAATGAATTTGGAGAAGAGACCATGCGCAAAAGATTTGAAATATCGGCGGTTAGATTATTGAAAAATATTTTCCGGACCGGACTTTTTGAAAACCCATACGTTGACCCTGTTGAGTCGGAAACAGTTGTTGGAAACAGCGACTTCATGAAAGAGGGATATGAGGCACAAGTTAAATCCATTGTGATGCTGAAGAACAAAAACAACTCCCTGCCTGTAGCCAATACTGCCAAGGTATATATCGAGAAAAGAACGGCACAAGCGGTCACTGGAAACCAGGGTCCCGGAAATGAATATGCGGTAAACATTGCTACTTTAAAAACATACTTTACTGTTGTAGATTCACCTGAAGAAGCCGACTTTGGCGTTGTGTTTGTTCGAAGTCCCTCCGGGGGATCAGGATACAGTGTAGCTGACGCCAATAAGGGGGGAAACGGATATGTTCCAATTAGCTTGCAGTACAACGATTATAAAGCAACCAATGCGAGGGCCATCAGTTTAGCCGGAGGCGACCCTTTCGAAGACTTCACCAACAGAAGCTATAAAAATAAAACTGTTACCACTTCGAACAAATCGGATATGGACGCTGTAATCAGCATGAAGAAGAAGATGGGAGATAAACCCGTAATAGTAATGGTCAGCTTGTCTAAACAGATGGTTTTTGCCGAGATAGAGGGATATGCCGACGCCATTTTGGTAGGCTTTGGAATACAAAATCAAGCCTTTCTGGATATCTTGAGCGGAAAATTTGAACCATCAGGCCTGCTTCCCCTGCAAATGCCCAAAAACATGAAAACAGTTGAAGAGCAGTATGAAGATGTACCATTTGATATGGATTATTATATTGATGAAGAAGGGAATGGATATGACTTTGGATTTGGTATGAACTGGAGTGGTGTGATCAACGATGAAAGAACCGCAAAATATAAGAAATAACCACCCTAACTAACCTATCTTAACCTGATACGCCGCGATATAATTCGCAGTGCGGTTATTTTAATATCCGATTTAAAAAATCTGGACTTTTGAAATTACATTTAACCCTTTAATGGGTATACATATTCGTATGAAAAAGATAGCCGCTATTATTATCGAAAATACTAAGGGAGAGCTATTGTTTTACAAAAGGGACAATAAACCAAGAATACCATTCCCCGGATATTGGGATTTAATTGGTGGCCATATCGAAGAGGGAGAAAACCCAAAAGAGGCACTTGTCAGGGAAATCAAAGAGGAGCTTGGAATAGAGATCCATGGAATCACATTCTTCA
>JAAZJT010000029.1 GCA_012800215.1 Bacillota bacterium
AAGTTTTTTTATTTAAAAATTATATCAATTTTAAGCACTTTTCTTTCCTACAAAGAGAATCTGTATTTTATACTAAATGATGCAGAGTGGGTATGATAATGTTATAATTGATGAGGTAATGTTTTTGCCAAAATAATCGTAAAGAGAAAAGTAGGTGAGCATTTTGTCCGAAAAGGAAAATATACTTATTAGCCATTGTCAGGCTGGAGACTTGCAAGCCTACGATAAACTTATGCAGCGTTATGAAAAAAAAGTGTATGCACTTTGCTACCGAATGTCAGGAAACCCGGATGATGCTGCCGACCTGGCGCAGGAGTCTTTTTTAAAAGCTTTTCGGGCACTGCCTTCTTTTAAAAAACAAGCCAGCTTTTCTACTTGGCTGTTTCGTATTGTAACTAATACCTGCTTAGATGAGCGGCGTAAACAAAAAAAAAGGGCTGGGCTCATTTCTCTTGACAAACCTATAGCTACTGAAGAAGGGGAAATGCAACGTGAATTGACGGCTGATGCAAGTGATCCCTTAACAGAAGCAATACGAAGGGAAGCACAGACAGAAATCCAAATTCTGCTTAGTAAACTCCCCCCCACGCAGCGGGCTGTGATTATTATGCGTGATTTGCAGGGTTTTAGCTACGAGGAAATTGCTGCATCTTTACAAATTAATATGGGTACGCTCAAATCACGCTTAAACAGGGCGCGTTCCCGTTTGCGTCAACTTTATTTGCAAAAAGAGGAACAAAATACCGAAATTAAGCATCTAAGGAGTAAAGGGGGCATGAATTATGACATGTTTTGAGTGTAAAATGTTAATGAGTGAATATCTGGATAATTTACTCAGTGCTAAAGAGCGGGCAGCTTTTGAAACCCACCTGGAGGATTGCCGGGAATGCCGGGAGGAAGTATCAGAAACGCGCACCGCTATACAGTGGCTGCAGCAAACAGATTCCGCCATAGAACCTCCTGCATCTATTCGCACTACTGTTATTTCTGCTTTACAGCAAGAGAAGAAAAAGCATTTTGCCCCCGGTTTTAAGCAATTTGTAGCAGCTGCAGCTGTTTTTATAATGCTGCTGGTAGGAAATATTTTTTCACAAAGCATATTTCATGTTGCTGCTTTACCTGAATTCGGAAGGCCAGTAACAATGGAATACCACGAAGAAAATTTAACCACAAATAAGATAAATGCTCAAAACGAAACTAGAGATGTGCGCGGAGGTCAAGAAACTGTTGCCACAAGTGAAATTGACAACCTGCAGGGAGCAAAGGAACCGACTGTGACGAACAAGTATCACACATTGCGTATCCTTTTTAATGTTATTTTATTGCCTTTTGGCGGCTTTTTCCTCTGGCACGGTTGCAGGGAAAGAAGGAAGGTACTGCCATGAACAAGGACAAAAAATTTTTAATAATAGACGGCAGCAGCTTAGTTTATCGTGCTTTTTTTGCCCTGCCGCTCTTACAGACTAAGCAGGGTTTATATACAAACGCAGTTTATGGTTTCACTACTATGTTAATGAAAGTTTTAGCAGATGAGCAGCCGGATTATGTAGCAGTAGCGTTTGACAAAAGTAAAAAAACCTTTCGCCATGAGTATTACAGTGATTATAAAGGCAGACGTGAAAAAACACCCCAAGAGTTAGCGGAGCAATTTTCACATGTGCACGAAATTTTAGCTGCTTTGCAGATTCCGGTAGTTGAAGCGGAAGGGTATGAAGCGGATGATCTTATTGGCACTTTGGCAGCAAAAGCGCAGGCAGAGCAAGTGAGACCAATAATTGTTAGTGGAGATGCCGATGTTTTTCAATTAGTAGACCTGCCTGCAGAGGTAATTTTTACACGGCGGGGCATCACACAGGTAGAGCGTTATAATGAAAAGGCGCTCAGAGAAAAATATGGCCTTACAGCTCGTCAGTTTATAGATTTTAAAGGCCTAAAAGGTGATACATCCGATAATATCCCAGGTGTGCCCGGGGTTGGTGAGAAAACTGCCCAGAAGTTACTACGACAATTTGGTTCTTTAGAAGAAATATATGCTCACCTAGATCAATTGAAAGGCAAACTGCGCGAAAGGCTGGAGGAATATCAGCAGCAGGCTTTTCTATCCAGAGAACTTGCCACTATTGTTACTAATGTACCCCTTGCTTTTAAATTACAGCAATTTCAGCGCAGGGAGCCACAAATTGATATATTACGAAAAATTTTTTTACAATTGGAGTTTAAATCATTATTGGATAAATTGCCGGTCAGCCAGGCTCAGGCAAAAGGGCAAATTGCCACCGAGGCTTACCGTCAGATTACACTGGATGAATTCCTAACTTTACTGGCTTCTCAACAGCAAAATGCTGCTGTTGCTATTTTGCCCTTGCCCGTCGAGGCCTCTTGGCAGAATCCAATACGCGGCATTACACTCTCTACAGCTGAGGAAACTGTTTATTTGCCTTTAACATGTGAGCAGGAACGCTCTGCGGCCTTACTGGCATTAATTAATGTGCCGTTTTCTATTCTCACTTATGACAGCAAAGCTTGGATCAATATTTGTTGGTCTTTGACGGGGCTAGAACCAACAAATCCTTTATTTGATGCAGCTTTGGCGGCATATCTGCTGGACCCGTTGGAAAATGGTTATCCACCACAAAAGCTGGCAGAGAATTATTTAGAACGCCATTTGCCGGAACTGCCCGGTAAAAAAGAGACTGATCTTGCTTGCGAAAATAATTATGCTTGTGCTGCTGTGCGGACACTTTATGATTTACATGATGTGTTAATGAAAAAATTACAGGATTTCGGCTTAGAAAAACTATATTGTCAGCTCGAATTGCCATTGGCTAGAGTTTTAGCCAGAATGGAACGGCTCGGGGTGGCAGTAGATGAAAAAATGCTTGGCAGACTGCAGGAGGAATTTAAGCAGCGCATTTCTGTCTTGGAAACGGAAATATATACACTGGCAGGAGAAAAATTTAATTTAAATTCCCCTAAGCAGTTGGGTACAATCTTATTTGAAAAATTAGGTTTACCAGCCCTAAAAAAGACTAAAACCGGTTATTCCACCAGTGCCCAAGTATTGGAAGAATTGGCACCTAACCATGAAATTGTAGCTAAGGTTTTGCAATACCGCACTCTGATTAAGCTGCTTAGCACGTATTTAAATGGTTTGGCTAAGCTGATTAATCCTGTAACTAAGCGTATTCACACGACTTTTAAGCAAACAGTTACAGCCACAGGGCGTTTGAGCAGTGCAGAACCAAACCTGCAAAATATCCCTATCCGCCTCGAGGAGGGACGACGTATAAGGCGTGCTTTTGTACCTGGGGATGCCGGCAAAGTGCTTTTATCAGCCGATTACTCACAGATAGAATTACGTGTTATGGCCCATATTTCCGGTGATCAGGTCCTGATTAATGCTTTTTGTGCAGAAGAAGATATTCATCGACGTACAGCTGCAGAAGTATTTGGCGTTCCCCCTGCCCAGGTGACAAGAGAGCTAAGGGAGCGGGCGAAAGCAGTAAATTTCGGCATTATTTATGGTATAAGTGATTATGGACTTTCCCGACAGTTAGGGATTACGCGTCAAGAGGCGCGTTCCTATATAGAGCGTTATTTTAAGCGTTTACCCGGTGTGCGTGCTTATATGGAAGGAATTGTGGTTGAAGCAAAGGAAAAGGGCTATGTAACTACGATTTTAAACCGGCGGCGCTATTTGCCTGACATCAATGCCCGCAATTTTAATCAGCGTACTTTTGCTGAGCGGACAGCCATTAACACACCTATTCAAGGTTCTGCAGCAGATATAATTAAAATAGCTATGTTAAATATTGAAAAGAAATTATCCCCTTTTGGCGAGAAAGCACGTATGATTTTACAAGTGCATGATGACTTGATTTTTGAAGTTGATAAAGATGTATTAAATGAAGTAGCAGCGGTTGTACGTACAGAAATGGAAAATGCTTTTCAACTTGTTGTACCCCTGACAGTTGATGTCAAAGCAGGCTCAAATTGGGCTCAAATGCAAAAAATATGACAGATGGAGTGACACCATGCCGGAACTGCCGGAAGTAGAAACAATACGACGTGGTCTGGAGCAAGTACTACCGGGCCGTGAAATTGCCAATGTTGACGTTCGGTACAGCGGCTCTATTAAAAAGCCAACTGCAAAAGAGTTTATGGCTAAACTACCTGGACGTCGGATACTGGAGCTTGGACGCAGGGGAAAATACCTGCAATTTTTCTTGGATGATAATAGTGTCTTGATCATCCATTTAAGAATGACGGGTAAATTGATCTTTTCCCATAAACCTTTAGCTGTGGATAAGCATACCCATGTAATTTTTACTTTTACCGATCAAACAACTCTACATTTTAATGATATAAGGAAGTTTGGTACTATCTACTGGTTGCCTGTCAAGCGGCAGTGTGAGATTAAAGGCCTGGCCTGCCTTGGGCCAGAACCACTTAGTGAGGATTTTTGTACTGACTATATGGCTGAAATACTGGCAAAGAAGAAAAGCAGTATTAAGGCTGTGCTGTTAAACCAGGAATTTGTGGCCGGTCTCGGTAATATTTATGCTGATGAAGCATTATTTCGTGCCAAGATTCAACCACAACGCGCTGCAGCTTCTATTACCCATAAAGAAGCAGCAGCTCTTTATACTGCAATTTGCAATGTTTTGCAGGAAGCTATCGACTATCGCGGCACTACCATGAGTGATTATCGTGACGCTACAGGAGCTTATGGCCAGTTTCAGCAGCTTTTACGTGGTTACAGAAGGAGCGGCAAACCGTGTTTGGTGTGTGGTACTCCCATCGAACGTGTTGTGGTGGCCGGACGAGGAACGCATTATTGCCCCCATTGCCAAAAGTAAATAATAAAATATGTGAACAGAGACTAAATAAAGCCTCTGTTCTTTTTATTTTCTCTAAGACATATATTATTTGTAGGATCCTGACAAGCTTATGTTTGAGGAGGAGGGAACCGTATGCGACGAATCCTTGCAACTGTAATCATAGTCTTGTTTATGATGTGTACAGGTTGTCAAAATAATAAGTCTACAACGGGGCCGTCGCTTCATGTAGCAGCCTTAACAGGACCTTTAACTATGAACCCGCTTTTTTTAAGGGATACAGCTTCTGCTGAAGTGGCAGCACTTTTACATCCACAACTTCTAGTAACTGACCCGGAAACATTATTACCTAAGGCCCGATTATTTTCTTCCTGGCAGCTGCTCGAAGATAATCTCACTTATATCTTTTCCCTCCATGATGATGCTTATTGGTCTGATGGCAAACCCATTACGGCCGAAGACGTAGCATTTACACTGCGTGTTATTTGCCACCCTGATTATACAGGAGGGCTGTTTCTACCATTGCGTTACATTACTGGAGCTGAAGGATATAAACAAGAACATTCGTCACCATTTGCAGATGGAGCCATTTCCGGTATTAGTATTATTGATGAAAAAACTTTAAAAATTAATTTAAAAGAAACTTATGCTCCCTTCTTAACAATGTTGAATTTCGCGCCTTTGCCTGCACACATTTTGTCACAGGTGGAGGTGGCAAAAATGGAATCTCATGAATATTCGCATAAGCTGCCGGTGAGTGCCGGGCCGTATTTATTGGCGGAGTGGAACGATGAATATGTTCACGTACGGGCAAATCCTAATTATTTTCTGGGCAAGCCGTCTATAGAAAACATTTACTACCGGTATATTCCAAACTTAGAGGCCCAGTTAATTGAACTGCTGGCAGGCAAGCTCGATCTTATTCCTACTGCTGTAAAAGTAGAAGATATTAAAAATCTTAAGAACAATCCAGAAATAAAGATATACCATAATCCACGTCTAGTATATGATTATCTGGCTCTAAATGGAAGAAAAGTAAATTCCCCTTTGGCTGACAAAAAGGTAAGGAAAGCATTTTCTTTGCTGCTGAACCGTCAGGAAATTGTAAAAAATCTATTACTTAATTATGGCACCCCCTTGTATGGACCCTTGTTACCACTTCATTTTGCTTATAATAAAGCGCTTCAGACCGATAAAGTCGATCTTGCTGCTGCGCGCCGCTTGTTAGTCGAGGCCGGTTACAATAAACTAGAGCTAAATTTGATTTATAATGTGGGAAATGCAGTACGGGAAAATGTTGCCTTATTATTAAAAGAACAGGCAGCAAAAATTGGCATTGAGATTAAGATTACCCTTTTAGAGTGGGAGGCTTTTTTGGCTGCGTTAAATGAAGGTGATTATGATTTAGCTATTTTAGGCAGAGGAGTAGAAGTTGATCCGGATTTAACTTTCCATTGGCATTCTCAAAGCAGAGGTAACAGCTTAGCTTATGCCAATAGTGAAGTAGATCAATTACTTGATCAAGGTGTGGCAACAATGGATAGAAGTAAGCGAACAGAAATTTACCAGGCTGCAGAAAGTATAATTGTCGAGGATGCACCTGCTGTTTGGTTGTATGCTCGTGAAGCTATCCATGCTGCAACGGCAAAACTGCAGAACTTTACCCCACATCCGGAAAGCATTTTTTATAATGTTCATGAATGGACGCTGGCAGCTGAGGGGGAAGAATTTTGAAATCCGCATTAGTGCGAAGATTTTTGCAAACTGTTATTGTTTTGTTTGGCGTTTCCGTGGTGACATTTTTAGTAATGCATGCTGCGCCGGGGCATCCATTGCAGGCAAATCCAGAGTTGCGCCTTGATCCAACAGCCATAGAGCGCTGGCTGCAATTACGTCAGCTTGATCAGCCTCTGATTTTTCAGTATCTTGCGTGGTTAAGCCGAGTTTTCAGGGGTGATTTTGGCGAATCACTGCTTTATAACAGGCCGGTGCTGGAGTTGATGGGAGAGCGTTTGCCGTCGACTCTTTTGCTAACTTTATCTGCCTTTGCTTTAGCAATGTTTTTGGCCGTAGCCGTCGGGATTAAAATAGCAACACAACAAAACTCTTGGCTAGATCGACTTGTTTGCACAATTTCTTTAGCAGGTATTTCAGTGCCTAATTTTTGGCTAGGAATGGTTTTAGTGCTGCTCTTTGCTTATCGTTTTCCCATTTTGCCAGCCGTTGGCATGCGTACACCGGGTGATGGCAGTATTTTAGATATATTGCAGCACATGCTGTTGCCTTTGCTTGTGATGGTGGCCGGCAATTTTGCCCGTTACGTACGCTATGTGCGTAGCGCAGTGCTTGATGTGATGCAGCAGGATTATGTTAAAGCAGCCAGAGCACGCGGCTTAGGGGAAAACGAAATTTTGTACCGTCATGTTTTGCCCAATGCAGCAATGCCCATTATTACTGTGGCGGCTCTTTCCCTGCCAATGTTATTTACAGGGGCGATGGTGGCGGAATATGTTTTTGCCTGGCCCGGATTAGGAAGGTTCATCATCACATCAACCATGGCAAGAGATTACCCGGTGATTATGACAGTAAATTTATATACTGCATCACTGGTGGCGATTGCTAATTTTATTGCTGATGTACTATACCTGCTGATTGATCCCAGGTTAAGATAGGTGATAAGGGGCTGGAACATTTAATGCGAAGTAATATTTCATTATTCACAGGTTTGATTTTAATTGCCTTTCTGGTTACTCTGGCTATCTTGGCACCTGTAATAGCCACACACGATCCTGCCACAACCAGTGCCGAAAAATGGCTGCAGCCTCCCAGCAGCGAGCACTTTTTTGGCACTGATCGCTTAGGGCGTGATATTTTTAGCCGTGTGTTGTATGGTGCACGTGTTTCACTGTCTGTGGGAATGCTTTCAACTTTTGTTTCCTTAGGTATTGGCACTCTTTTGGGGCTGCTGGCAAGTTATTATGGTGGTTTAGTAGATGTGATCATCATGCGTTTTGCAGATGTAGTGCTGGTCTTTCCCTCCATGCTGTTGGCAATAACTCTGGTGTCAATTTTTGAGCCGGCTTTATGGTTGGTAATTTTAGTAATTGCCGGTACTGGCTGGCCTAGCATTGCCCGTCTTGTGCGCAGCGAAGTATTACGCTTACGACAAAGTGATTTTGTAGCTTCAGCGCGGCTGTTGGGAGCAAAAAACAGGCGCGTTGTCTGGCGTCATTTACTGCCAAATGCAATAGGACCAGTACTCGTGGCAGCAACTCTTTGTGTGCCGGCAGCAGTAATGACTGAAGCCAGTTTAAGCTATCTCGGCTTAGGGGTGCAGCCACCAACGCCAACTTGGGGCAATATGCTGCGAGATGCACAGTTATATTTGCGCTTTGCGTGGTGGTATGCATTTTTTCCAGGTTTTTTTGTTTTTATCACAGTTTTTGCTTTTCATCTCACCGGAGAGGGATTGCGGCAGGCTTTAGGGTTATCACAAACTGCACGGAGGGGCTGGCGTGCTGGAAGTTAAAAATCTCCAGGTTGGTTTTGAAGAAGCTGGGAAAATAACATGGGCTGTAAAGAATAGCAGCTTTTCTGTGAGTGCCGGAGAGATACTGGGTATTGTGGGTGAATCCGGCAGCGGCAAAAGTATGACTGCAATGGCAATTATGGGACTTTGGCCTGCTGATGCCATAGTGCGTGGTCAGCTGTATTTTCAAGGCAGAAAAATAGATTTTGCACAGCACAAAGCCTGGCAAGAATTGCGCGGTGTGATGATGGGAATGGTTTTTCAGGATCCCACATCTACCCTGAATCCTTTGTACCCAGTGGGTCAAACTGTGGCAGAGGCTTTGTGCTACCATAAAAAAATTCCACTGGAGGAGGCAAAACGGAAAGCTTTAAAACTTTTTACTTCCTTAGGTATTTTGCCAGCAGCTACCAGAGCACAGCAATATCCACATCAGTTAAGTGGTGGACTCAAACAGCGAGTAGCGTTAGCAGCAGCTATTTGTTGTAAGCCAAGTCTACTGATAGCTGATGAACCCACAACGGCGTTAGATGTAACTGTGCAGGCACAGATACTCAATTTATTAACTGCTTATGTCAGAGAGGAAAATTCTGCTCTCTTATTGATTTCACATGATCTTGGGGTAATTGCCCAAACAGCAGATCGTGTGCTGGTGATGTGCAGGGGAGTAATAGTGGAAGAAGCTCCGGTTATAAAGCTTTTCAAACACCCTTTACATCCCTATACACAACTATTAATGAATTCGTTGCCGCGCCTGGACAGGAATGTTCTGCATAATATAGAAAAAAATGGAACAGCTGCCAGCAGCGTTGGTTGTGTTTTTGCCGGCCGCTGCCAATATTGTCGGGAATTTTGTTTACTAGAGGAACCTGCATTAAAAACAATAACAGAAAATAGGAAAGTATGCTGTCATTTTCCTCTAACTAAAGGCAGGAGCAGTTGAGTATGGGCAATTTACTTGAAGTGAAAAATATAGTTTATACTTATGGGAGAATAGCTGCTGTAGATGGTGTATCCCTCGCTCTGGGTGATAGTGACTCATTGGGGTTAGTGGGCGAATCTGGTTCAGGCAAAAGCACACTAGGTAGATGTATTGCCGGGTTGCTAACACCTCAGCGAGGTCGCATTCTTTATCAAGGTAAACTTATTAATGGGCGGCTGCACAAAGAAATACAGCTAGTTTTTCAGGACAGTTTTGCTGCTTTAAATCCGCGCATGAAGGTTGAAGCTTTAGTAGAAGAAGGATTAATTATCCATAAAACTGCAGATAAAGAGAAAAGACGCCGGCAAGTAAGGGAAATGCTGCAAACAGTCGGTGTTGACCCGGCACTATTATCACGATTTCCGCATCAGTTAAGTGGCGGTCAGCGTCAGCGTGTAGCACTAGCCAGAACATTAATTTTGAATCCCCGTTTGATAATTCTTGATGAACCCGTTTCTTCTCTTGATGTAACAACGGGGATGCGTCTCTTATCTTTATTACAAGATTTAAAAGTTAAACATAATTTAGTTTATATTTTTATCTCGCATGACTTGGCAGTGGTGCGGCAAATTTGCAGCCGTGTTGCTGTAATGTATGCAGGGAAAATAGTTGAGATAGGAGACGTAGAAGCTGTATTTGCCCGTCCTGTTCATTTTTATACAAAGTTACTCTTGGATGCACATCCTATACCTGATCCTGAACAAAGAAAAAAAATTAACATTAGAGGAGAAGCTGCGGACTTACTTTCGCCGCCATCCGGCTGTCGTTTCCACCCTCGCTGTCCGGCAGCAGATCAGCGCTGCCGACGGATTCCACCACCATTTGTAGAAGTTACTGATAACCACAGGGTTGCATGCCATAAGGCGATTTCAAGCTAAGCATTTACATGCTGCTTACTCATTGTTATAATGAAAGTCAATGTAGACAAGCTTAAAGAGGGAGGACTTAGCAATGTATCAGATTACTTTAATTCCTGGTGATGGTATTGGACCAGATATTACTGCTGCAACGAAAAAAATTATTGCGGCCGCAGGAGTCCCCATTGAGTGGGATGAGCAGTCAGCAGGAGAAAGTGCAGTGGCAGCTTTTGGCACACCACTGCCTGAAGCATTAATACAGTCAGTAGAAAAAAACAAAATAGCTCTCAAGGGACCCCTAACTACACCGATTGGTACCGGTTTCCGCAGCATAAATGTTGCCTTACGCAAAGAATTTGATTTATATGCCAATATTCGTCCGGCACGTACTTTTGCCGGTATACGTTCCCGCTACGAAAATATCGATTTGGTTGTGATCAGGGAAAATACAGAAGATCTATATGCAGGTGTAGAGCATATGGTGGGCGATGATGCAGCAGAAAGTATTAAAATTATTACCCGCAAGGGCAGTGAAAGAATTTGCCGGTTTGCTTTTGATTATGCAAAAAAGAATAACCGCCATAAAGTAACGGCGGTTCATAAAGCAAATATTATGAAATGCACAGATGGGCTTTTTTTAGAAGTAGCACGCGAAGTGGCTGCTGACTATCCGGAATTGGAATATGAAGAACGAATTGTTGACAATATGTGTATGCAATTGGTACAAAAACCTGAAAACTATGATGTTTTAGTTGCGCCTAATCTTTATGGCGACATTATTTCCGATCTTTGTGCCGGTTTGGTAGGCGGATTAGGATTGGCACCAAGTGCCAATATAGGAGAAAAGTATGCTATTTTCGAAGCTGTTCACGGCAGTGTGCCTAAATATGCCGGTCTGGATAAGGCAAATCCTACTGCCTTGCTTCTTTCTGCAGTAATGATGTTACGTTATCTGGAAGAAAAGGAAGCGGCAGACCGCATTGAAAACGCTCTGGCTGCAGTTATTAAAGAAGGGAAGTCAGTAACCTATGATTTAGGCGGTTCTGCTAAAGGTATGGAGATGGCTGAGGCTGTAATTGCAAAAATGGTTTAATTATTTTTTCCAGCCAATTCTCTTTCCGCCATTTCTATCATTCTTTTTACCATATTGCCGCCAATTCTACCACCAATCCGGCCACCCACTGAGCCACAGACTGCAGAAGGCACTCTTTGCCAGCCTTTTTGGCGGATGTATGTATCAATACCCAATTCGCTGGCAATTTCATGTTTATATTTTTCCAAATTAGATTCCCATGAATTTACGCTGCCGTCACTGAGACCTAATTCGCTGGCAATTTCCAGTTTAAAGTTTTCCAACGCCTTTTCCACACCTGGAATAAGGCGTTTTTTACGCCTTGCCATTATTTCACCTCCCAAAATAATTTGCTTAATTATATTGTAAGCAGCTTTATTATTCTTATCCTAGACAAAATTAACTTACTTTGTGAAATGATGCGAGCATAGGAAGCAAGCTAATTTGGCAATATAGATAAAAACAAGGAGATGATATAATGCCGGCAGAAACAATAGTTGCTTATTTTTATAATTTTAAAGATGCTAAAAGAGCTGAGGCAGAGCTGGTAAGGCAGCCCTATATTATTAATGTTAAAAGTTATGATGCCCAATTAACAGACCCGGATGTCAGTGTATCTGCTTTAATGGTGGGTAATTGGCCAAATTTAGCGCATGGCATTTTTGGCACAGAAAATTCCTTTGTGAGAACGGAGGAAGGAGGAGTATATTTATTAATAGTAACGGATGAAGAAGGACACGAGAGTGAAGTGCGTCAGGTCGTGGAAAATTATGGAGGCAGTCTAGTGCAGAGGAATAGTTAGCATCTCATTATTTAGTACAGACGCAGTTTTTTACCGTTGATTTTATCCTTATTGATTTTTCCCTCTAAATCCTTGGGAATAGTTAGATAATCACTATCGCCATCACTTATATAGCGTTTTTCAGGATGATTTTGAAAGTAGTTAAGCCAGCGTGGTAATTCTGTACCGTCAGCACGCACGCGAGGCAAGCGAAAAGGATCAAAATTTTGGGCAAAAGGAGAGGGCGCGGGGTTGGCGCCTACCAACAGAATAGCGTCATTTTGATAGGTGGTTTGTTCCCACTCGCCGGATTTTAAAGCAGTTTCGTCCTTTGCTCTGGCACCGTAAGGTAAGGCTAAGCTTGTTACCTGGTAGCCCGGCAAATATTCCTGTGTAGAACGTACATTTTTTGCCAGTGCCTCTACTACTTCTGCACTTGAAAGTTTAGCTAGATTTTCATGATTGTAGGCATGATTCCCTATTTCAAAGCCCCATTTTTTAAGAAAGGCTAGTTTTTCTGCAATCCATTTACTTTGCCTAAATGGTACCGGATAGTAAATGAAAAAAGTGCCAGCAGGAGTAAAATCGTCATATTTCTTACTCATTTCCAAAATTATAGCCACTGCACAATCGGGATCAAGTATGTACTTACCATCGTCCTGCTCTATAAAACGAAGATGCCCGCTGCTGCCATCATCAAAAGTCAGGACAAAGGGGGTTGTTCCGGCGGGAAGATTAATATTGCCGGTGATATAGTCATTTAAATTAACCGGTCTGTAATTTTCCTGGTAAAGCCGTTCTAAATCAGCACGAAAATTGTCTACCTGGCGTGACCAAGTTCCTTCCTTGGTGCCAATTTCATGATACATTAAAATCATCACTTCACCCAGCTCATTAGGCTGGTAGGCTTGCCAGTCCGTATTTTTTTCTGTGTCATCGGATCCTGGGTTTTCAGCAGGTGTTTCTTGTAATTCTTCTTCAGTTGGCTGCTTGTCTATAGGCTGTGCGGGCGATTGACAGCCGCTTAGAAAAAGTGCAAAAATTAATAAGACCGTGACAATTTTAGTAAGCATATCTATGTTTCACCTCATAACTTGCTGCAATTACTACACTATCTTAGGAAAGAAATATCGTCAATAGTAATACTGGTAGTAATATATGGGAATAAATAATGAGCATATTGTATATTCTGTATTATTTTAAATAAAAAAACTGAAAATTTTTGCAAATTTAGCTTAGAACAGTTGTTCGAATAGTTGCTTTATGGTATAGTTTTTTTATGGCGTAGAATAGGAAGGCAGGAATCATGTCTGCGCTGTAGAATATAAGGAAAGCGCCGAAAGGGGTAAAAATAATGAGCGATTTACCATTTTGGCTGGCATTAAACCGTATATCTACTTTAGGAGCTCGCCGTATTCGACATTTAGTTAAAACCTACGGTGATGCAAAAAGTGCTTACTATGCGACTGAAAAGCAGCTGAGTGAATCTGGCTTGCCACCAAAAGTGTTGGCATCATTTTTAAGGGAACGGGAGCAGATCAAGCCACAGGAGGAGTGGCAGCGCTGCCGGGATCTAGGCATTAGTGTTGTTATACCTAACGACACGTCTTACCCAGTATTGTTAAAAGAGATATATGATCCGCCTGCAGTTCTGTATTACCGCGGTGATTTGCAGGTGCTGTCACAATTTACAGTTGCAGTAGTTGGCTCACGCAAGACTACTACTTATGGTCGCACTGCAGCGGAAAAATTAGCATCTGATTTGGCGCGACAGGGTGTTGTTATTGTTAGCGGTATGGCACGAGGAATAGATACTTGTGCTCATCGTGGTGCCTTAAGTGCTTCAGGGAAGACTGCGGCCGTGCTGGGTAGTGGTTTAGATATCTGCTATCCGCCTGAAAATCGCGCTTTAATGGAAAAAATAGTTCAAAACGGTGTAGTCATTAGTGAATTTCCACCCGGCACTCAGCCTAAACCGGCACACTTTCCCATGCGTAACCGCATTATTAGTGGGCTTTCATATGGGGTTGTAGTGGTGGAAGCAGCAGAAAAAAGCGGAGCTTTAATTACAACTGACTTTGCGCTTGAACAGGGAAGGGAAGTCTTTGCCGTTCCTGGAAGTATTCATAGCCCTCAGAGCCGCGGCTGCCATCGTCTCCTTAAAGAGGGTGCAGAAGTGTGTGAGACAGCAGCAGATGTTTTACTTGCCTTGGGGAAAAATTCTCTGAAAGAGACAGCGGCAGCTGTTGAACTGACACCAAAACAGGCCGCAGTATTAACTGTTTTAGAATTTGAACCTGTTCATTTTGATCAGCTTGTAGCCTTGTCAGGCCTGCCGGCAGCTGAACTTAGCGGTTTGCTGCTGGAATTGGAATTAGCCGGTTTTTTAAAAAAGATGGTCGGGAATTATTATTTACGTGTATAGGAAAGCTTTAAATGTATATATAGTAATCAACAAGCAAGAGTTTTGTGGGGGTGCCATATGTCAGATTATTTGGTGATTGTTGAATCACCAACCAAAGCAAAAACAATTAAAAGATATTTGGGTTCAAGATATCATGTTGCAGCTTCGTTAGGCCATGTTATTGATTTGCCTAAAAGTCAAATTGGTATTGATATCGAAAATAACTTTACTCCTAAGTATATTACTATTCGGGGTAAAGGGCGTGTCCTAAAGGAGTTAAAAGATGCAAGTAAAAAAGCGAAAAAAGTATTTTTAGCTGCTGACCCTGATCGTGAAGGTGAAGCTATTTGTTGGCATTTATCACGGGCATTGGGTATTAATACTGACGTACCATGCCGTGTTGAATTCCATGAAATAACAAAAAACGCCATTAAGGAAGCCTTTAAAAAACCGCGTGTAATTGATCAAGACAGAGTAGATGCTCAGCAGGCACGCCGTATATTAGATCGCTTGGTAGGCTATAAAATATCCCCTTTACTTTGGAAAAAAGTAAAGAAAGGGCTTTCCGCCGGCCGTGTACAATCTGTGGCTTTGCGTTTGATTGTGGAGCGAGAAGATGAAATCGCAAGCTTTGAACCGGAAGAATATTGGACACTTCAGGCATACCTGCAGGCAGAAGATACTGCTTTTGTGGCTAAATATTACGGTAAAAACGGCAAGAAACATGTTCCAGCCAGCAAAAGTGAAGTAGAGGAAATTCTGGCCGCTTCAAAAGCAAAGGACTTTATCGTTAGTGATGTCAAAAAAAGAGAGCGAAAGAAGAACCCGGCTGCTCCTTTTACCACAAGCAGTCTGCAGCAGGAAGCTTCGCGCAAACTAGGGTTTACAACCCGGAAGACTATGTCCGTGGCTCAGGAGTTGTATGAAGGCATTAAACTTGGAAGGGAAGGCGTAGTAGGTTTAATTACCTATATAAGGACAGATGCCACAAGAGTTTCTCAAAGTGCACAAAGTGATGCTCGTCAGTTCATTGAGCAGGAATACGGAAAAAAATATTTGCCGACGAAACCCCCTGTTTATGCAGCCAGAAAAGGTGCACAGGAAGCGCATGAGGCTATTCGTCCCACAGCAGTAGAACGTATACCTGCAGGAATCAAGTCTTACCTGACACGAGACCAATATAGGCTTTACAAACTCATCTGGGAGCGTTTTGTCGCCAGCCAGATGAGTGCAGCTGTTTATGATACTGTAACAGTGAATATTCAGGCAGGCAGTTTTGAATTTCGTGCCTCAGGCTCGCAAATTAAGTTTGATGGTTTTATGAAGCTATATATTGAGGGTAAGGATACAGAAGAAAAAGAAGAAGATTCTGTACTGCCGGAGTTAGTACCGGCACAGAGATTAAAACTGCTTAAGTTTAAACCGGAGCAGCACTTTACTCAGCCACCGCCGCGTTATAGTGAAGCCATGTTGGTAAAAACGCTGGAAGAAAAGGGCATAGGCAGGCCC
>JAAZJT010000030.1 GCA_012800215.1 Bacillota bacterium
GCCGCCAGGCAATTAAGAAATGAGCAGTTAAAGGAGGCATGCATTTTCAGCTTTCACCCCATGATAGTACTGCTGCCCAAATCAAGTTTTTTGATACCAACGGCTTATCTCTGACAAAAGCCATGGAAAGAAAAATTGAACAAACATATTACAGGGAAGACTTTAAGCGTATTAAAGGTATCGATGTGGGAGAAACAATTAAAATGACGCAGACTTCCTCTCTGTATTGGGAGGAGCTGCTGTCACAGCTGGACTTAACTGTTTTTGCCGCTAAAAGGCGAAAAATACTATTAGCTTATCCTACACCCTGGTTATATCAATATCTGGTGCCGCTAATGCAGCAGCTAAACTGTGAAGTTATTAGTATTTCTGCACCTGAGGAAGAACCGCTAACATTGAGTGCATTGCAGGAACAGTTCTCCAGTATGGCAGAGGCTGTAAAACAAAATGCTGCCGATATAGGTGTCATGATGGATGCCAACGCCGAGAAACTTGTTCTTTTCGATAAAGAGGGAAGTGTAATATCAGATGAGTTGTTGACAGCTTTAATTTCCGCTATTGTTTTCCGTAGTAAGCAGGGCGGTACAATGGTTGTACCTGTTACCGCACCTTCCATTATTGAAAAACTGGCAAATATGTATCAGGGGAAAGTGGTACGCACCAAAACAGCACCAAGGGCTGTTATGGAGGCGCTCTATACTGAAGGTACAGGTAATGCCAAATATGATCCATTTGTTTTGTCTTTTGATGCCCTTGCCGCCTTTACTAAGATTTTGGAATATCTCGCAAGTGAGGATTTGGAACTGACAGAGCTAGTTAGCAGTATACCTCCATTTCATGTTCACAAGCGGCAGGTAGACTGTTCGTGGGGTGCTAAAGGAACTGTGATGCGACGTTTGATTGAAGATTCACGGGGAGATGAAGTGGAACTGCTTGATGGCATAAAAGTAAGACACCCTCATGGCTGGGCGCTGGTTTTGCCTGATTCAGAAAAACCTGTCTACCGTATTTATAGTGAAGGCAGTGATGCAGAAGCAGCAGCGGAGTTAACGGATTTCTATGCTGAAAGAATAAAAAAATATCAAAAAGAAATTTTAAAATAACTTTTTGTTAAGCAAAAAAAAGAAATGGGGTTAGAACACAAGCGTCTAACCCCATTTCTTTAGTTTAAAGGGGTAACTATTTTTTCTGTCTGCTCCAGCGGTGCATATATCCGATAGTCTAAGTGGGGAAAGATATTATCCTGTGCCTGCAGTTTGCGCAGCCATTCTTCATCAATTTGCTGCTGGTAGATCTGTGTCAGAAGACGGTTAAAGCGAACAAGATGGTCGTGTACACGTTCTTTTGCATATTGCACCATAGTACCTGTGGACATAATGAAGGGCCAGTCACTGGCCTGTGCCAGGAGAAGTTCACGTGCCAACTGTGTCAGAGCTTCTTTTTTTATGCCGGCAGCTTGCGGGAAATCACGGGTAATTTGCACCATCTTTTCTGCTGCCATATGCAGGTGGGGATACAACCAGTCATTTTCCTGATTTAGCCATACACCATGATATCCTTCATTCCCCCAGCTGGAAGGAGACGGTTCTGCTTCTTGTAAGGGCAGGCCTAAACTTAAATATTCTGAGGGAGTTATAGGTTCAAAAATATTTTGGTCATAATGAATTTTACGGAATAAGTCTTCCAGCCAGGCGGGGCCTTCATACCACCAGTGGCCAAAAAGTTCAGCATCATAGGGTGCAACTATGATCGGAGGCCGATCCATTACATCCGCTAAATATTCGATTTGACGTTCACGATTAAACATAAAATTACCGGCATGCTCGGCAAGCTTTTTTTGCGCCTTCACCAGATCATACGGTTCTTTATGGTTAGTTTTTCCCGTTATACGATAGTATTTAAAACCTGTATGTATCTGAATACCATCAGGGTGAATATAAGGAGCTATATATTCGGTTGGCATATCAAAACCAATATCACGATAAAAATCACGATAATAAAAATCACCGGGATATCCTTCTGTTTTACTCCATACTTGCTTACTAGACTCTTCATCCCGACCAAATGCAGCCACACCACTGGGGGTAAGCAGCGGGCTGTAGGCACCATATGCAGGCCTCGGCTTCGCAAAGAGAATGCCATGTGTGTCTAAAAAGAAATAATTAATTCCAAGTTCTGCTAAAATCTTATCCAGGCCGTTTTCATAAGCACATTCAGGCAGCCAGATTCCTTTGGGTGCCTGTCCAAAAAGACGGGTATGTTGATCTACTGCTGTATAAAGTTGCGCGTAAACAGTTTCCGGCTGGTGATATAAAAGTGGCAGGTAGCCATGTGTAGCAGCACACGTGATTAGTTCTAGTTTGCCTTTTTGTGCCAGTTGGCGAAAAGCGTTAATTAAATCGCAGCGGTAGTGTTCAAAATAGTTATGATATGCAGACTGAAAGCGCTGCTGATAGTGTTGTGCCAAAGGGGAAAAATTGGGATCCCCTGCAGTCCTTTTTACTTCTTTGTCAGCCAGGTCCAGTAGTCTTAATAAGTATGAGCGATATTTTTCTTGTAAGTAATAATCCTGCCACATGGCTGCCAAAGTGGGGGAAATAGAAATGGTAAGACGATAATCAATCTTGTCTTGTTCCAATCTGTTTAGTACTTCCAGCAGTGGCAGGTAACATTCCGTGAGAGCCTCGAAATACCACTTTTCTTCCAGAGAAAATGAGTGTTCCGGATGTCTGACAAATGGTAAATGGGCATGTAAAATGAGGGAAAGAAAGCCTTTACTCACTTTGAACCTCCTTTGCCCCTTGTTTAGCAGGGAAAATGTCATAGGATGAGTACCCACACATTATTTTGCGGTTGTAACGATGCTGCCAAAAAGCAAACATACGCCAACGCGGGTCAATGACGGAAGACAGGGAATCACGTGGGGTACGTACCGTATTGGATGTTAACATTGTAGCGAAGGTGCCATCCGGCAGTTCACGCCCTAAATGTGCCTGATAACTCTGATCAGCATCAGTAACATCCAAATACCAGCTAGTAGCAAACACCTCAATAGCAATTTTTTCTTCATTCCCAGTATCCAAATTTAATAATTTCAGCATGGTACGTCCCATTTCCCATGTGCCAGGGTAAAATGCGGACATTTCTTTTTCCAGCTGTGGTGTGATTTCCCAATAAGTAAATAGCTTATGCGGATCGCATGGCATTAGGACCAAACGATCTACACCGTAACTACGTGGGAGCATCCATCCGGCATTTAGCTCATGTCTATCCGGTGCGTGCATAACTGCCTCCTTAAAAGCATTGATAAAAAATAAATTCTTTTGCAAGTGAAAATGAAGAACATATACTAGTATTACCCTGTTATGGCGCTCTTATAAATGTTTATAGCTAAGGCTGGCGCTTTTGTATATAAACAAGCCGTTGTGGCAAGCTATGCGTACATTATGCACACATTTTTTAGAGAACCCTTTTGTTTATTTTGTCCGTCAATAGGAGAAATAATCTTTTCTTTAACTAGTTTGGAGGAGACAAGATGCACAAAAAGCAAAAGGTTAATTTTATATTGGCTTTACATAACCATCAGCCGGAGGGTAATTTCCCAGATGTTTTCAAGCTAAATTATGAGCAGGCTTATTTGCCATTTATCGAGGAGCTGGAAAAACATCCGACAATTAGGGTTGTGCAGCATTATTCCGGTATACTGTTGCGTTGGCTGCAGGAAAACCGCCCAGAATTTATGGTTCGTTTACGTAAGTTAACGGCAAATAGCCAGATAGAAATGCTGGGCGGGGCTTTTTATGAGCCCATCTTATCAATGATTCCTGACGAAGATAAAATTGGTCAGATTAAAAAACAAAGGCGTTTTTTGCGTGAAAACTTCCAGGTTGATGTACAAGGGGTTTGGCTGGCAGAACGTGTCTGGGAACCGGCTTTTGCCCGCCCCCTGGTAAAAGCCGGGGTGCAGTATACAGTGGTTGACGATGCCCTTTTTAAACAGCATGGTTTGGCCGATGAACAATTATTTCATTGCTATGTTACTGAAGAAGAGGGCAATAGACTTTTTATTTTCCCTATCAATGAAAAAATGCGTTATTTAATACCATTTGCTGACCCTAAGGAAACTATTGCCTATCTGCAGGAGATTGCTACAGTGGACGGTGACCGTGTGGTGGTGCTGGCAGATGATGGAGAAAAATTCGGTTCCTGGCCTGGTACTGCCAAGTTAGTTTATCAGCAGCAATGGCTGCATAACTTTTTTACTATTCTCAAGGAAAATAGTGACTGGATTAATATAATTACTTTTCAAGAGTACATACAAAATTATAGGCCAGCAGGCCTAATCTACCTGCCGGCCGGTTCATATCGGGAAATGCAGGAATGGTCCGGAGGATATTGGCGGAATTTTTTTGTTCGTTATCCTGAGAGTAATCATATTCATAAAAAAATGCTGTACCTGCGGGAAAAATTAAACCTTTTGCCTGATAGCCCGCAAAAAAAAGAAGCACGGGAGTATTTATGGGCAGGGCAGTGTAATTGTGCATATTGGCACGGCATTTTTGGCGGACTTTATCTTAATTTTTTACGTTCAGCCCTCTATAACCGTCTTTTAAAAGCTGAAAGCGTGATGGACCGTTTGTTTCATGACAATGAAGTATGGGTTGAATTAGAAGAAAAAGATTTTGATTTTGACAGCAGAACGGAAGTAATAGTAGCAGGGCCTGATATAGGTTTTATTCTAGCTCCGGCTCAAGGCGGGTCTTTATTAGAACTTGACTATAAACCTAAGAGCTTTAACTTACTTGATGTGCTCACACGTAGGCAGGAAGCGTATCATTGTAATATTTTTGAGCAGGCTGAGGGAGTATGTGACTCAGAAGAAGTAAAAACAATTCACCACATTAATAGTGTCAAGGAAGCTGGATTGGAGCAGTTCCTGATATACGACCCCTACCGCCGTACCTCATTACGGGATCATTTTTACCCCTGCGGCCTGGAATTTACACAGATGCCCTATGAGCAAGAAGCCGGTGATTTTGTTGACGGTGAATATAAAATTGTTTCAACTGCAGCAAATAAAAATGCGCACATTAAGTTAGTTTGCCATGGCACAGTGAAGTTAGGCGAACAGATTTGGCCTGTCACTATTTATAAGGATCTTTCTTATCAACCACAAACGGGTGCAATTCGTTATGATTATCAAATAATTAATGAAGGAAAGACAAACCTGGAAATTGCTTTTGCAGTAGAATTTAATATTAATTTTTTAGCCGGTCATGCGGCAGACCGTTATTACACTGTGCCCGGTCATACACTGCAGGAGAAACATCTTGCTTCACGCGGCAGTACAGCTCGTGTGACCTGCTTTGGTTTAGCCGACGAGTGGTTGGGCCTCTCTACTACTTTTCGTTTTGCCAAACCGGCTACTGTCTGGCGCTTGCCCATTGAGACTGTTTCACAGTCTGAGTCCGGGATGGAGCGGGTCTACCAGGGTTCAACTATTTTGCCTCTCTGGGAAATAAAATTGCTGCCGCAGACACCATGGGTACTTACATTTACCCAGATTATTTCCGAAAAAATAAGGGAGGAACGCTAATGAAACCTCTATATATTGCTTTTATTTGGAATCAACATCAGCCATTTTATCAGGATACAGTAAAAAAAGAGTATATCATGCCCTGGGTGCGTTTGCATGCTACAAAAGATTATTATCAAATGGCTGCTATTTTGCGTCATTATCCCCAAATACACCAGACTTTCAATTTGACTCCTTCCCTGTTGAAACAGCTTGAGGATTACCTGCAGGGTGCCGATGACTACTATTTGCGTGTCATGAAGCCGGTGGCGGAATTAACTCAAGCGGATAAGCGATTTTTACTGCAGCATTATTTTGATATTCACTGGGAACGAGTGATAAGACTTTGGCCTCGTTATGACCAACTGCTTGCCAAACAAGGGCATCGTAAAGAGCCTGCTTCTGTTGATGCGGCTCTCTCTCATTTTACAGCGCAAGATTATTTAGATTTGCAGGTATGGTTTAATTTGGTATGGATTGATCCGGAAGTAAGGGAAAATGATCCCCAGTTACGCGCTCTGCAGCAAAAAGGCAGATATTTTACAGAAGAAGATAAACAACTTGTTTTACAAAAACAATGGGAAATTATACGCCAGGTCATACCAGTACATAAGGAATTGGCTGCAAAGGGGCAAATAGAATTAATTACTACACCTTATTATCATCCTATTATGCCCTTAATAATTGATACCCGCATTGCTCTGCGTTCTACCCCTGGACTGCAGCTGCCGGATACTTTTTCTTATCCGGAAGACGCAGCAGAACAACTTATGCGGGCTATTAGTCAGTTTCACCACTATTTTGGCAGCTTTCCCCAGGGAGTGTGGCCACCTGAACAAGCCGTCAGCCCCGAAACATTACTGTTGTTTGCTGAATACGGTTTTACCTGGACAGTTAGCGACGAGGATATTTTGGCACATTCTTTGCAAATCGAGTTTTATCGTGACAGCTTCGGTCATGTTCTGAATGCAGATGAACTATATCGCCCTTATAAGGTTAAAATGGGCAACCGTGAAATAGCAATCCTTTTCCGCGATCATCACCTTTCGGATCGTATTGGTTTTGTCTATCATCAAATGCCCCTTGACCACGCCGTTGATGATTTGCTTCATCGTTTCCATAAAATCAGGGAAGCTGTCAGCAACTGCGAGGGCCCGCATTTAGTAACATTGGCCTTAGATGGGGAAAATGCCTGGGAGTGGTACCCTAACGATAAAAATGAATTTTTACATAAATTATACAGCCGCTTATCACAGGAGAAATTACTGCAGACAGTGACTGTGAGTGAATTTCTGCGTAAATATCCCCCCGAGCGGCAATTGCAGCATCTCCATTCAGGTTCTTGGGTTGACCATAGTATGACGCGCTGGATTGGCAGTCAAAGCAAAAATGAGTTGTGGCAGATGCTGTTGGCGGCACGGGAAATGCTGGAGGAAATAAGAGGAAAAGTTACACCGGAGCAGCTTCTGAATGCTAAAGAAAATTTGCTGATTGCAGAAGGTAGCGATTATACCTGGTGGGTAGATAGCATGCCTTATTATTTAGCGGCGCCTTTTGAGGCTCTTTTCCGCAAACATTTAATTAATGTTTACCGTTCATGTGGTAGGAACGTACCTTTAAATTTACAGCAGCCTATTATTCAGCCTCAGTATGGCGAGCCGGTCTGGACGGAAGACCCGCTGGCAGGCCCCACTGCCATGGTTCAGAGAGAAGGCAGCGCTGCTTTAAATAAGCAGGAAACTTAACAAATCATGTGGAATTTATTTATATAGGATTTAGGGAAGAAAGAAATTAGAACCAGGTGATCAAGTTGTATAAAAGAAGACAAGAGTTGGATGCCAACCGGCTCAAGCGTGAAATTAAGACGGGCATCAAAAGGCCCGTCTATCTGTTTTGTGGTAAGGAGGACTTTTTAATAGAAGAGGCAACTTTTACTCTTGCTAAATCAATCTTACCTGACGGAATAGATGATATAAGCTGCAGCCGCCTGCAGGGTACAGAAATAACACTGCAGGAGGTGCTGGATATGGCGGATACAGTTTCGCTTTTCAGTCATCAACGCCTGCTCATTGTTGCAGATGCACCTTATTTTGCCAGAAACAGTGGCATATCAAAAGCTAACATGTCACGGCTGCTTAATTTGAACAGTAAAAAAGAAATAGACGCACATTTGATATTTTGCGCAACGGAAATTTCACAATCTTTTAAAATAGTAAAAGAGTTGACTGCATGTGGCGCCCTTTATCGCTTTGATGCTTTAAACAATACAGCAAAAATGGCGTGGCTGCGTGAAAAGGTGGCTGAGTACGGCAAAAGAACTGATGGCAGTGTACTACAGCTTTTTCTTAGCCAAGTTGGTTCCGATCTGCGTACTCTGGCGACGGAATTGGAAAAACTAGTTACCTTTTTAGGCAACCAGAAGGAAATTACCGAGGAAAGTATTTATGCAGTGAGCAGTAGGAATACTGAGGCCAATATTTTTGCTTTAATTGATGCCGTAGTGTATGGCAAAACACCACAGGCACTGGTGCTGCTTAAAGATCTTTTGGCTATAGGCGAACCTCCCCTGCGTATTTTAAGTATGCTTGTGCGCCAGTTTCGCTTAATAAGCGAGGCAAAGGAATTATGGGCTGCAGGTGAGCGTAAACTGGCAGCAGCTCTTTCCCTTAAGCCATACGCAGCACAAGTTTTGGCAAAACATATACAGCACATTAATGATGCTCAGCTTAAATATGCTTTGGAATTGCTGCTTCAGTGTGAATTAGATATTAAACGGGGACGCATTGAGCCTGTTTTAGCATTGGAAACTTTAATTGTGGCACTAGGGGTGCACAAAAAGAAATAAAAACGGAGGTTAACCTCCGTTTTTATGCAATCTTTAAGGAAAACAAAAAACCCGGACATCCGGGCTTCTGTCTCTTGTGCTTATTCAGCTGCGGCCTGCTGCGCAAGTGCTTTGTTTAAACGCTTGGCCAAGCGTGACTTCTTGCGAGCGGCTGCATTTTTATGAACAACGCCTTTACTGACGGCTTTATCAAGAGTTTTAGCAGCTTGTCGTAAATTTACAGCAGCTTCATCAAAGTTTTCCTGGGCCAGTGTATCAGTAAAGCGACGGATAGCTGTTTTAACCATACTTTTAACCTGACGGTTGCGGGCTGTCCGTTTGGCAGTAATTCTCATGCGCTTTATAGCTTGTTTTGTGTTGGGCAATGCGTTCACCTCCTTCAAACTCAGTGCGAGGACACAACAATTTTACCATGTGTTTATTTAAATTGCAACTCACATCTGCCAATGTATAGCAAAAAACTCTTTGGTTAGAATATTAGTGTCAAGTTTGCAGCATTGGAGGTGAAAAGAAGCATGCTTGGTTTAATTGTTCGTTTTATTGTTTCTGCCATTGTTTTGATGTTGGTTAGCTTTATACTGCCGGGTTTTGCCAACATGGGTTTTACAGTGGCCTTAATTGCTTCAATAGTTATCGCACTGTTGGGATTTATTGTGGAAAGTGTGCTTGGTAAAAACATTTCTCCCCATAATCGCGGCATTGTTGGTTTTCTTGTATCTGCCATCGTTATTTACCTTGCACAATTTTTAGTTTCCGGTATGGAGGTAACAATAATTGGAGCTGCGCTGGCCGCTCTGGTTATCGGAGTCATTGATGCCTTTGTGCCCACTGAATTGCGTTAAGCTAGTTTTAGTTAGCGTCATAGGGTAGTATTTACGGGAGGTTTGCCTGTGACAGACAAAAAGCGCAGCAGTAGTATTCGTACTGATTTAGCCATTGAAGCTCATCAGATGCTGGTGGGTGAGGTCCGGCGAGAAATCCCCGGTGTGATGGTAGAAACAGAAACCATGGGCGAAATTGAGGTAAGCCGTGTTGAGATAACTACGCCAGAGGCCGAGGAACAGTTGGGTAAAAAGCAAGGTAAATATATTACCTTAGAGGCGCCGGGTTTACGTCAAAAAAATACAGAACTGCAGGAATTAGTATCGCAGCAGTTTACCAAGGAATTTCTGCGGATGGTCGAATTGTCTGAGGAAACTACAGTTCTGGTGGTAGGACTCGGCAATTGGAATGTAACACCAGATGCCTTGGGGCCGCGTGTGGTTAAAGATTTATTAGTTACACGGCATATTCTCACTTTACAGCCAGAAACACTGGGGGAAGGATTTCGCCCAGTATGTGCCATAGCACCTGGAGTACTAGGTATTACCGGGGTGGAAACCAGTGAGATTATTCAGGGACTCGTGCAAAAAGTAAAGCCAGATCTCTTAATAGCAGTGGA
Source organism: Bacillota bacterium (assembly GCA_012800215.1). Lineage (GTDB taxonomy): Bacteria > Bacillota > Dethiobacteria > Dethiobacterales > Dethiobacteraceae > JAAZIQ01. The sequence continues at coordinate 9,862 of JAAZJT010000030.1, forward strand.
TGCACTGGCGGCTCGTAGTCTTAGCCGGCTGCATACGACAATACAAATTGCTAACACCGGCATTACACCCGGATCTGGTGTAGGTAATAAACGTTTAAGCATTTCGCAGGAAACCATCGGTATACCTGTATTAGCTGTAGGTGTACCAACCGTTGTTGATGCTGTCACAATTGCCGATGATTTAACTGCTCATTTACTGGAGGCAATTATGCAGGAAGCCGGTTCGGAATCGCCTGTGTATAAAGTTGTGCAAAGCATTGCTGAAGGGGACCGCCGGGCAGTAATGTCAGAGGTTCTGGAGCCTTATGGCGGTCGTTTAATGGTTACACCAAAGGAAATAGATACACTGGTGGAAGATGTGGCAAGGTTACTTGCCGGTGGCATTAATGCTGCTATGCATCCTGCTATTGGGCGTGATGAGGCGGGTAAATATCTACATTAATATAAGTAAAATAATTATACTTATAAGGGTAAGGGGCAAGCGCAAGGCTTGCCCCTTATGTATTTATGGGCTCCTTGATTTATAATAAATTTTTCCGCAGTCATAATCTCGTCTTTGCAACATAGTGTTATATATGGATGAAGTTGTAGGGGGGATAACTGTGGTCAGGAAAATACATTTTTCTTGGCGTTACAATAGGCGTTTTAAAACTAGAAACAAGCAAAGAAGTAAATTGTGGTACATTCTGGCTGCAGTATTATTGGTGGTGGGTATACGCTATTTTTTTCGGCAGAGAGTAGAAGTAGCAGTTAAAATGGATACATCTTTAGAGCAAGAAACAACTGGTGTGATAAATTTAGGCCGGGAAATATATTTACGAATTGTTTCTACAGTTATTCCCGGTTTTAATTCTTCACAGCAAGAAGGTGAGGCTGCAACTAAACCTGGGCAAAATACAGAAAAAAATGCATTAACAAATCCAAAAGCAATTATCGTTGCGCAAATTCCTTATTTAGGTATTACTACAGAACCATTAATTAACAAGCCGGAGAACACGGCAGCTCCTCCCAAAATCACTATTCCAGCCAATCATGAACTTAATAAGGGCAAAAAAATAATTATCTACCATACACATGCTACAGAGTCATTTGTTCCTTCCTCCGGAAAAGCATTCATTTCTACCGATCCTTCGCAAACGGTGGCACAAATGGGGCTGGAATTGGCGGATATACTGCAAAATGAACACCAAATACCTGTCGTCCATGAGCAGACAATACATGATGTGCCGCGTACAGGAGCCTACGAAAGGGCACTTCCCACTATTAAAAAACTCCTCCAGAGCTATCCCGATGCAGCGTTAGTGGTTGATTTACACCGCGACGGAGTGGCCAAAGAAGTTACGACTGCCGAGCTAAATGGAAAGCCGTCTGCCCGTATTTTATTGGTAGTAGGCTCACGTCATGCCAACTGGGAAGAAAACATGCAGAAAGCAAAATTTTTGCATCAGGAATTGGAAAAATTAGCCCCCGGCATTTCCCGGGGTATTCGGGAACGGCCATTAGTTTATAACCAAAACCTGCACACTGGATCTTTATTAATAGAACTGGGAGGCTATCAAAACTCCCTGGAAGAGGCGCGCCGTACACTACCCGTACTGGCGCAGGCTTTAGCAAAGCTATATCATGCTGCTTCCTGACTTATGCTTAAAATATTCAGCACTGCCCCCGCGGGGCAGTGTTTTAATTTGGTGACTGTAGTTTTGTATAAAGTAGATAGCGCCTTGGAAAAATAATTAGAAGGCATTTGGTGAGGGGATATAAATGAAAAGAAATACGGTTTGGACTGTTATACTTATTTTAATATTCTTTTTCTTTTTATTGTCGGCTGGCCTAATACTAACAGAACGGGCTCTGCAGCAAGTACTCGGCACGGTTGAGGCAAAAGGTGCCATTTTTGCCCTGTCACGTGATACGGGAGGAAAGCTGACTGTTACTTTTGCCGGGCGAACTTGGCATTGGGACACTCCGTGGCGGGTTTTACCGTTCATACCATAACGAAGGGGCATGCTGTTGCTTGTCAACCAAGCGTTTGCTATAATGTTCAGGAAGACGTGGGAGGATGACAATGCAACAGAGAAATATTCGTAATTTTAGCATTATCGCACATATTGACCATGGCAAATCTACTTTAGCTGATCGCCTTTTAGAGAAAACAGGGTCATTGACACAAAGAGAAATGACTGAACAGGTTTTAGATCAAATGGATCTGGAACGTGAAAGAGGTATTACTATTAAGCTGCAGGCAGTACGGTTACTCTACCGGGCGTCAGACGGAGAAGACTACCTTCTAAATCTGATTGATACACCTGGTCATGTTGATTTCACCTATGAAGTGTCCCGCAGTTTAGCTGCCTGTGAAGGTGCTTTATTGGTAATAGATGCTGCCCAGGGCATTGAAGCTCAAACACTGGCCAATGTTTATCTGGCACTGGAAAATAATTTAGAAATTATACCGGTAATCAATAAAATAGACCTACCCAGTGCAGATGTGGAAAAAGTAAAACAGGAACTGGAAGATATTATTGGGCTGCCTGGAGATGAAGCAGTCCTGGTCTCTGCCAAGGAGGGTATTGGTATTGAGGAAGTGCTGGAGGCTGTTGTGCAGAAAATACCGCCTCCTGCCGGGAATACAGAAGCACCTTTGCGTGCACTTATTTTTGATTCTCACTATGATCCTTACCGTGGTGCTATAGCTTATGTGCGAGTTATAGAGGGAGAAATTCATGAATACCAAAAAATAAAGATGATGTCCCATGGCAGGATTTACGAAGTAACAGAAATTGGAGTTTTCCAGCCGCAAATGACGCCTACCGGGGTATTAAGAGCCGGAGAGGTTGGGTATGTAGTAGCAGGTATAAAAAATGTTAAAGATACACGTGTAGGTGACACCATTACTTCTGCCGTAAGCCCTGCTTTGGAACCATTGCCTGGCTATCGTCGGGCGAATCCCATGGTGTACTGCGGTTTTTACCCTGTTGACAGCGGAGATTACACTGATTTACGAGATGCTTTAGAAAAATTAAATTTAAACGATGCTGCTCTAATCTTTGAGCCAGAAACATCTGAAGCACTGGGTTTCGGTTTTCGCTGCGGATTCCTGGGACTTCTGCATATGGAAATTATTCAAGAGCGCCTGGAGCGGGAATATAATTTGTCTCTTATTACCACTGCACCTAACGTAGTATATCAAGTTACACTGCATAACGGGGAAGTACTGCATATAGATAATCCTGCTCACTTGCCGAAAACAACAGAAATAGCCTCCATTGCCGAACCTTATGTTACAGCCCGTATTATTATGCCCAGCACCTATGTGGGGGCAGTTATGGAGCTGTGCCAGGAGAAGCGTGGAGATTACATTAACATGGAGTATCTTGATGCAAAACGTGTATTACTAACTTATGAGATTCCTTTAAGTGAAATTGTTTTTGAATTTTTTGATTTGCTTAAATCCCGTACAAGGGGTTATGCCTCTTTCGATTATGAATTACTCGGCTATCGTATTTCTCAGCTAGTGAAGGTTGATCTTTTGATTAATGGTGAATTGGTGGATGCACTTTCTTTTATTACACATACTGAGCGTGCTTATCAGCGCGGGCGTGAATTAGCAAGTAAATTAAGGGAGCTAATACCGCGTCAAATGTTTGAAGTACCAATTCAGGCAGCTGTCGGGCAAAAAATCATTGCACGGGAAACAGTTAAAGCATTGCGGAAAAATGTGCTGGATAAATGTTATGGCGGCGACATTACACGTAAAAGAAAGCTTTTGGAAAAGCAAAAGGCTGGAAAAAAACGAATGAAACAAGTGGGCAATGTGGAGATTCCCCAAGAAGCTTTTATGGCCGTTTTAAGGATTGATTAATATGACTACAGCCGTATATATTCACATTCCTTATTGTCACAGCAAATGCAGTTACTGCGACTTTCTCTCCTTTGCTGTGGATACCTGTAGTGTGACGCCTAGTATTTATCTGCAGGCTCTAGAAAAAGAATTAGCTTTGCGCGGAGAGGAGCTGAAGCGGGCAGGCAGTCAAGTTGCCACGCTCTACATCGGCGGTGGTACACCTACTATCCTGCCCCAGGCACTATTAAGCCAAATGTTGATTAGCTGCCATCGTTATTTGCCTCTGGCCGAAGAAGTAGAATGGACTGTGGAGGCTAACCCTTCTACGATTAACCCTGTCACATTAAAGTTGCTGGTGCAGGCAGGAGTAAACAGAATTAGCCTGGGGGTGCAGGATCTCTGTGATGAAAGGCTGGCTTTATTACGACGTATGCATAATGCGGTACAGGCAGAGCAGGCCTTCTTAATATGCCGCAATTATTTTCCTGTTGTTTCGCTGGATATTATGTCAGCCTTGCCAGGCCAAACGTCAGCTCAGCTTTTAGAGACTTTGGCAGTTGTCTGCGATTGGAAGCCGCAGCATCTCTCTCTTTATGGCCTGCAGCTTGAGGAGGGGACAGAGCTGGCTGCCCAGGTTGCTGCCGGCATCATACAGTTACCGGCTGAAGATGAAGTAGCGGAAATGTTTGTGCAAGGCCGTCAATATCTGCAAAGTCGCGGGTACGAACATTATGAAATCGCAAATTTTGCACTAAAGGGCTACCATTGCTTGCATAATCTCACTTACTGGCAAAATCGCCCCTATTTAGGTATAGGATTAGGTGCTCACTCCTATTGGCAGGATGAACGCTTAGCAAATACAAACTGTTTTCACACTTATGTGCAATCCCTGGCAGCAGGCCAATTACCCATTGCTGAGCGACTGTTACTCTCTAAACAGCGGCAGATTGAAGATACAATGATGCTGGGGCTTCGCCTCAGGGCAGGTATAAATTTCGCTGATTTTCAAGAAAGATTCGGCCAGGATCTGCGCCGGCTTTACGCACAACAAATACATCATTTATTAGCTTTAGGCGTTATCCAATGTGACGAGGAAAGCATTTATTTAACTGAGTCTGGTTTAGCAGTGGCCAATACTGTTATTGCTGAATTTATTAATTAATAAATTAATTAGTAAGTATGACTTCCCTTCTAATCTTGACAAATACCAGTGATAATGGTATTTTTTTATTAGCTTTAGCACTCAACTTAAGAGAGTGCTAAACTAAGGAGGATTTAAAATGACTGGTTTAAACGTGAGGAAGCAAAGGATTCTCCACGCCGTCGTAACGGACTATATTCAAACGGCAGAACCGGTCGGTTCACGTACTTTATCACGTCACTATCAATTGGATTTATCTGCAGCAACAATACGTAATGAAATGGCGGATTTAGAGGAATTAGGGTTCCTTACACAGCCCCATACTTCTGCAGGGAGAATTCCGACGCAGCAGGGTTATCGTTTTTATGTGGATACTTTAATGGATACTGCTAGTTTAACGCAGCAAGAAGAAAAATATCTGGCTAAATTTTTTACTCAATTGCAGAAGATGCAGGAAATTGACGAGATTATAAAACATACAGCTAAAGTTCTTTCATCCTTAACACGCTATACTTCTTTAGTACTGGGGCCTCAGCTGCGTAAAAGTGCTTTTAAACAGATGCGTTTAATTCCCATTGACGGGGAGCGGGCATTGGTGGTTTTAATTACAGATACTGGTTATATTAAAAATAAAGTTATTCAGCTGCCTAAAGCTCTCAATGAAAAGGAATTAAACGAAATTGTGGCTTATTTAAACAAAAACCTATCTGGTAAAACTATTACGAGCCTTACGTCAGCACATCTGCGTAAACTACGGCATGATCTTTATGCGCGCATTGATATTCTTGAGCAGATACTAAATTTATTGGAGGAATCCAGCGCTGCAGGTGAAAACCGCGTTTTCATCGGAGGGGCTTCAAATATTTTAGATCAACCTGAATTTCGTGATATGAATAAAATAAAACACCTTTTAACTCTTTTTGAACAAGGCGAAAGACTGGTATTAATGCTAGATACCAATGTTGACGGCCTTTCCATCCGTATTGGCACAGAGAATAATCTGGCGGAGATGAATGAATGCAGCCTGATTACGGCAAGTTATTATTTACATGAGAGACCAGTGGGCACTATTGGTGTACTAGGTCCGACAAGAATGGAATATGCACGGGTAACAACCGTGATTAAAGAAATCGCTGGCCGGCTTAACCGGCTTGTTGAATTGTTATAAAGAGGTGACAAAATGTTTGAAGAGGAGAAGGTTGCTGCTACAGGTACAGAAGACGATACTGTCACTGCTGCTGCAGAAGAGGAGCTAGTGCAGTCAGCGGAACAAGCTGAAGATACAACACCAAAAAATACAGAAGCAAAAGAAGAAGCGGCAGTAATAAATGAGCAGGAAGCAGCAGAATTGGCAAAAGTAAAGGAAGAAAAAGAGCAACTTATTGCTCGTTTTCATCGTTTACAGGCTGACTTTGATAATTATCGTAAGAGGGTGGCAAATGAGAAAAAGGATTGGTCTACACAAACTGTCTGCGACGTGGTGCGGGAGCTTTTGCCCGTCATAGACAATCTTGAGCGTGCCCTGGAAGCTTCGGGTTCCTTTGAAGCCTTAAAAGAAGGAGTAGAGCTGGTTTACCGGCAGCTCCTCACTGCTTTAGGTAAACATGGTTTAGAAAAAATTGAAGCCTGCGGGAAGGAATTTGACCCCAATTATCATTATGCTATTATGCAGGTGGAGAGCGAACAACCTGAAAACACTGTGGTAGAAGAATTGCAAAAGGGCTATAAAGTTAAAGACCGGGTTGTGCGTGCCAGTATGGTAAAAGTAGCTAAAGCTAATTAATCGTATAAGGAGGAACTGATAATGGGTAAAGTAATTGGTATTGACCTTGGCACAACAAATTCATGTGTAGCCGTAATGGAAGGCGGCCAACCGGAAGTTATTACCAATGCTGAAGGTGAGAGGATTACTCCCTCTGTAGTCGCTTTTAAAAAAGATGGAGAACGTTTAGTCGGGCAAGTAGCCAAAAGGCAGGCTATTACCAACCCCGATCGTACAATTATGTCTATAAAGCGCCATATGGGCACTGATTACAAAAAAAGTATTGACGGAAAGGATTTTACCCCGCAAGAGATTTCCGCAATGGTTTTGCAAAAATTAAAGCAGGATGCGGAAGCTTATTTGGGAGAAAAAGTAGAGCAAGCAGTTATTACTGTTCCCGCTTATTTTACTGATGCCCAACGGCAGGCTACAAAAGATGCCGGGAAAATTGCTGGCTTAGAAGTGCTGCGGATTATTAATGAACCGACAGCTGCTGCTTTAGCTTATGGCATGGATAAAGGCGAGGACCAGACAATTTTAGTTTTTGACTTAGGCGGGGGCACTTTCGACGTTTCTATTCTGGAGCTGGGCGACGGAGTTTTTGAAGTTAAGGCTACCAGTGGCAATAACCGCCTGGGTGGAGATGATTTTGATGATAAAATTATTAATTATTTAGCGCAAGAATTTAAGAAAGAACATGGAATTGACTTAACTGCTGATAAAATGGCCTTACAGCGTTTAAAAGAAGCCGCTGAAAAGGCGAAAATAGAATTATCCAGTGTAACAACCACTAATATTAACTTACCGTTTATCACCGCTACTGCCGAAGGTCCGAAGCATTTAGACATGACTTTGACACGTGCTAAATTTAATGAACTGACAGCTGATTTGGTAGAAGCAACAATGGTACCAACACGCAATGCTCTTTCCGATGCCGGGCTTGAGCCTAAAGATATTGACCGCGTTATTCTGGTGGGTGGATCCACACGTATTCCTGCTGTACAGGAAGAAATTAAGAGATTAACCGGGCAGGAACCGCACAAGGGCGTTAACCCAGACGAAGTAGTAGCTTTAGGTGCTGCTGTTCAGGCGGGCGTTCTGGCAGGAGAAGTCAAAGATGTATTGCTTTTGGATGTAACCCCGCTTTCCTTGGGTATTGAGACACTGGGCGGTGTATTTACACGTATTATTGAAAGGAATACTACTATACCCACTGATAAAAAACAAATCTTTTCTACAGCTGCCGATAATCAGACACAGGTGGAAATTCATGTGCTTCAAGGGGAACGACCCATGGCTGCAGACAACAAGACTCTTGGCCGCTTTACTCTAGATGGTATTCCGCCTGCTCCGCGTGGCGTTCCGCAAATTGAAGTAACCTTTGAAATTGACCGCAACGGGATTGTAAGTGTATCGGCAAAAGATCTGGCCACTAAAAAAGAACAAAAAATTACCATTACCAATTCCTCCGGCTTAAGTGATGAGGAAATTGACAAGATGGTGAAAGAAGCAGAGAAATTTGCAGATGAAGATAAAAAACGTAAAGAATTGGTCGATGCCAGGAATGAAGCAGATAATTTAGCCTATAGTACAGAAAAAATGCTGAAGGATCTAGGTGATAAGGTTGAGGCAGCAAAGCGGGAAGAAATAGAAAAAGAAATTAAACGCCTGCGCGAGGTTGCTGCACAGGATGATGTGTCAGTAATTCGTAACGCTATCGAAAGCCTCACAAAATATTTACATGAATTATCAACACAAATGTATCAGCAGCAGCAGGCAGAAACAGAGAATACAGCATCAGGGGATGCGAATACTGTTGATGCAGATTACGAAGTGGTGGATGACGAAAAAGATAATAAGTAAATAAGGAACGGGAGAGTGCATGGCCAAACGTGATTATTACGAAGTTTTAGGCGTGTCAAGAGATGCGTCTCCGGAAGAGATAAAAAAAGCGTTTCGCAAATTGGCACGAAAATATCATCCCGATGTCAACCGTGATGATAAAGATGCCGAAAAGAAATTTAAAGAAGTGAAGGAAGCCTTTGATGTCTTAAGTGATCCAAACCGCCGCGAACAGTATGACCGTTTTGGCCATGCCGCTGAGGAAGGATTTGGTGCAGGCGGATTTGGCCCAGGTGACTTCACTGGTTTCGGTGGTTTTGAAGATATATTTGATCAATTTTTTGGTGGAATGGGCGGAATGGGTGGAATGGGTGGTAGAACCCGACGTCCTACGGGGCCTCAACGCGGAAATGATTTACGTTATGATTTAGAAATAACGCTTGAGGATGCCGCTTTTGGACTGGAAACTAAAGTAAAGATCCCCCGCTCTGAAACTTGTAACACTTGTGGCGGCAGTGGTGCCAAACCCGGCACCAGCCCTGAAACATGTACCTACTGCCATGGTACAGGTCAGCAGCAAGTTGCGCGTAATACAGCCTTTGGACGTTTTGTCAGTGTGAAAACTTGTGATGCCTGCGGCGGAACCGGGAGCTTTATTAAAGAACGCTGCTCACAGTGTCAGGGCAGCGGTCAGGTGCAGCGTGAACGCAATATTGCTGTTAAGATACCTGCCGGTGTGGAAACAGGCTCCCGCTTGCGCATAAGCGGTGAAGGTGAAGCCGGTATCCGTGGTGGCCCGCCCGGTGATCTTTATGTTATAATTCATGTGAAGCCGCATAACATTTTTGTTCGCCAAGGGGATGATATTATTGTCGAAGTACCCATCTCCTTTGTGCAGGCAGCGCTTGGCACTGAATTAGAAGTGCCGACTTTAAAGGGCAAAGCGCGGATAAAAATTCCTGAGGGCACACAAACAGGCACCTCCTTCCGTTTACGCGGCAAAGGTATTCCGCATTTGCGTGGGTATGGCCAGGGAGATCAGCATGTTAAAGTGGTAGTTAAAATACCGAAAAAAATCTCACCTAAACAAAGGGAATTATTACGTGAATATGCTAAACTGGCTGGCGAAGATGTGGGCACAGAAGATAAAAGCTTTTTTGATAAAATGAAAGATGCATTTGGCAGCAAATAAGGAGCGGATAACTTGCGCTGGTTGGAAGTAACCATTAGCTCGCACATAAACAGTACCGAAGCAATTGCCGAGAAGCTGCATGACTTGGGTACTGCTGGTGTGGCTCTTGAGGAAGCATGGGATTATGAAAAATTACAAAAGGATGGCTTGGGTGACCTATTTCCGGCAGCACCTTCCTTGCCAGCCGATGTGTCAATCATACGGGGGTATTTCCCCGTTTCTTTTTTAGGTTCAGCGGCGGAAAGGGAATTACATTTATTTATACAGCATTTACCTCGCTTTGGTCTGCCACAGGCAAAAATAAAATATCAACATGTGGATGATGAGGAGTGGGCAAATGCCTGGAAAGATTACTGGCAGCCCACACCGGTGGGTCAAAGGCTTCTTATTGTGCCTGCATGGTGCAAAATACCGGCAACAGACAGGTTGGTACTTTCATTGGACCCTGGAGCTGCTTTTGGAACGGGTACTCATGAAAGCACCCGTCTGGCATTGGAGTTTTTAGAAACTCAAATCAAGGGCAATGAAAGTGTCCTTGATTTGGGTTGTGGTTCGGGCGTGCTGGCCTTGGCAGCAAAAATTTATGGTGCCGGAGTTGTTCTGGGGGTAGATTATGACGAGATGGCTGTTAAAGCCAGTCGTAACAATGCCGCCTTAAATGGGTTGACAGTTGTTTCCTTCCAGCAAGCCAATCTTTTTGCTGCTGATGTCTGGCAAAGACTGCCGGCAGCTGCCTTGATTACAGCAAATTTAACAGCAGATATTTTACTGCGGCTTAAAGAGAAAATCTTACAGCAATTGAAGCCCAGTGGCAGAGTCATTATGTCTGGTATTATTAAAAACCGCCGGGAGGAAGTGATTAAGTCGCTGTTGGAACATGGTTATAAACTAGGAGCAGAACGCAGTGCCGGGGAATGGGTTGCACTGCTTATGGAGAGGGCATTATGAATCGTTTTTTTTATCGAAGTGCTCAGCGCGAAAATAATATTGTCCGTTTAGAAGGTGAAGATGCTCACCATTTAATACGTGTATTACGTGCTGACGTTGGAGATAAGATTGAGCTATGTGATGAACAGGGTGTTTGTCAGCTGGCTGAGATTACTGCCATTACTAAGCATGAAGTGCTATGTATTTTGGGTGAGAATTTACCTAATAATGAAACTGAGGCTGTTATTGATCTTGCTTTTGGCCTCTTGAAGGGAGAAAAAACAGATTTTATTCTGCAGAAAACTACAGAATTGGGTGTGCATGCACTGTTTCCCTTTATTAGTAGACGCACTGTAGCCAGGCCAGAAAAAAAACTGGAAAAACGACAACAACGTTGGCAAAAAATTGTTGACGCCGCCGCTGCTCAAGCTAAGCGTTCGTATATCCCCAAAGTTTATACACCCAGTTATTGGCCGGAGTTAATACAACAATTTGCTGCCTATGAACAGGTTGTTGTGTTTTGGGAAAAGGAAACTAAACAGTCTTTAAAAGATGTTTTGTCCCACCTGAACACGAAAACACGTATACTGCTTATTACCGGTCCTGAAGGGGGGCTGGATAGGGAGGAAGTTGAAGCAGCTGCCGCTGCAGGTGCAAAGACAGTAACTCTGGGGCCGCGCATTTTGCGTGCAGAAACAGCTGCAATGACAGCTGTCGCTTTGACAATGTATGAAGCAGGTGAAATGAGGAGATGAGCATGCCTAAAGCAGCTTTTTATACCCTTGGTTGTAAAGTAAATCAGACAGATACAGCAGCACTACAGTCGTTGCTGGAGCAAGCCGGCTATAAAATTGTACCTTTTCATGAACAGGCTGATGTGTATATTATCAATACCTGTACAGTTACTCATCTTAGTGACAGAAAGTCCCGCCAAATGATTCGCCGTGCCAGGCGCCAGAACCGGGAAGCAGTAATAGCTGCTACAGGTTGTTATGCCCAAGTTTCCCCGGAAGACGTGATGAACATCCCGGAAGTAGACTTGGTCGTTGGCACTCATGCCCGGGACAAGCTGCCGGAGTTATTGCAGCAGGCCAAAACGCAGCGTTTAAATTGTGTGGCTCCGCTGGAGGAAAAACATGCATTTGATGCTTTAGGAACGGCTGCTTTAAATGAACATACGCGGGCGTTTTTAAAAGTGCAGGAGGGCTGCCGGCAATTTTGCTCTTATTGCATTGTGCCTTATGCCCGGGGACCACTTTATAGTCGCCCGCTGGCTGATGCTGTACGCGCCGCAGAAAAACTGGTCTCAGAAGGTTTTCGCGAGTTGGTGCTGACGGGAGTGCACCTGGGTAGTTATGGGGTGGATTTGGAAGAAAAAATTAGCTTAAATGACTTGCTGCGGCAGTTGGTGAAAATAGATGGTTTAGCCCGTATCCGTATATCTTCGCTGGAACCAACGGAAGTGTCAGCCGAATTAGTTGAATTAATGCGTACAAATATTAAAATCTGTAATCATTTGCACATCCCTTTGCAAAGCGGCGATGATTACATTTTGCAGCGCATGAACCGCAAATATAGTACGCAGGAATTTTTATCTTTAGTTCAGTGGCTGCGGTCAGAAATCCCTGATATTGCTTTAACGACTGATGTGATGGTGGGTTTTCCGGGTGAGACGGAAGAGCATTTTCAAAACACTTTGCAGACCGTGGAAAAAGCAGCTTTCAGCCGTTTACATGTTTTTAAATATTCTGCCAGGCATGGTACGCCGGCGGCAAAATATCCTCATCAGGTATCACCGCAAATTAAGCAGCAGCGCAGTCAGCGGCTCATAGAAGTGGGAGAAAAATTAGCTGCGCGTTATGGCCGGCAGTTTCTAGGTCAAACTGTAGAAGTTTTATTTGAAGAAACAGTAGGAGACAAACACATTACCGGTTTAACAGAACATTATTTACGTGTCAAAGCTACCGGAGGGGATCATCTTTTGGGCAAAATCTTACCAGTGAAAATAACTGCTTTAGCTGACAATGTTCTTGCCGGTGAAATTACAGAGTAATAAATTAATATCTGAAAAATAGCAGTATGTCCCATAATTTAAAAACTAAGGGACATATTTTTTTTATTTTGTGAATAGGATGGAAAGGAAAAAGACAGGCGGAAATGAGGTGGAAAGAATGGCTAAGAGTAGAATGTTTGTGGTGGAAGCACGAAGAGTTTTACCGCTGTTATTCCTGCTGGTACTTCTGATATCTCTCTCGGTATATGATTCCTATCGGACCAGCCCTACTGTTGCTCCGGAAGGGGTTGCCAAAGGCAATGAAGTGAGCTTTATCACTGCTGATAAAGGCGAAAGGGAAGATCTTCCAACCTTCCGCCTGGCAGTAGATGCAGAAGGCTGGGCAGAGGTAGCGGAAGAGTGGAATGTTACTTTACCGGAATATCCCTTCCAGCCTCAACATGAAGTTGCTTTATTTGCCCTGCATGCCGAAGTGAAAAATGTACAAACGAGGAGTTTAAGCGACGGACAATTAGAGGTAGAGGTTCGTGTAATTCCAAAACGGGATTTTTATCAAGTTGTCACATTGCCCGTAGCTGACGTAACCTTGGAATCGGGGAGTGCCACATGGAAATTTGTTGATAAAAAAGGAAATGTTCTTAACCAGTTTGTTGTGGAAAAAACGCAACAAACTATAGCCACGGAAACACCGCAAAAATAACAGGCATGCAAACGGCATGCCTTTTTTCTTAGAAAACACTACTATTATTAATTGGCCTCTAATACTGAAGCCATAATTTTTTCCTGTACTTTTGTTAGCCTCTCAAAATCCATAGCTTTTACATAATACGACTCTAAAAGATCATGATTTTTTTTTGCTGCTTTAATCATTTCCACAGCTTTTTCCAGCAGGTACCAAAAACGCTCCATATTTTCTGACCGCTCTGCCGCATAATGTTTAAGCAAAGAGGGTTTCGCGTAACGGCCCAAGGAAAGAGTAATTTGTTTATCTACCGGCTGTAATGGGTTAAGAGAAAAAGTATGGGGGTAGGTTAGTTTGACAAATGCTGTGTCTATTGCTGGAATAACTACAGCGTCAAGACGTTCCGGATCAAAAGAACAGCGGTAGACATGCACATCATGGCCGGCACGCAGAACAGCCTGCCTGATTTGTTCGAGCAGGTATGATTTTCCTGAGCCCGGATCACCGGTCAGATAATAGAAGTTTTTTACCGTCTGCAGTATTGAGGGATAAAGGTTAACTAAGCCGGCAGGTGTGATGGCACTGCCAAAAAGGTGACGTTCTTTACCAGGTCCGTCTGCTGGCGGTAAAGCAGCTGTTAGCTCTGTAACTAATTGGTGTATTAGCTTTCTAATCCCATTAAAATCCATGGCTTGTGCCATAAGCCAACGTAGCTTCTCCGCCACAACAGCAGCTTCCTTTAGATATTGGTAAGCTTGTTTAAACCAATTGCTGTTTTGGCGCATCAAATCACTAATTATTTCCTTCTCAGGCTGTAGCGCAGACACATTCCAAAAATCACCAAGATTAATAATCTCATCATAGGCACCTGGAATTGTGGGCTCTATGATATGCGGCGCTGTTCCATCCACAATGGCTATGCCGAGGGCAGGTATAGATACTGCATCAAGTGAATCATGGTCAGAAGAACAGTAAAACATTTCAGTTTGTTTGCCTGCAGCAAGGGCCTGCGTAGCAATTTGCTTCATTAAAGTGGACTTGCCTGTGCCAGGCCCCCCTTTAAGAATTAAAAAGCGTTTTGTTTTTTCAGTGGGTATGTAATGGAAAAGCGAGTAAAAACCTCTGCAGGTGTTGGCCCCGGCAAAATATTTCGTGGCTATGCCATTTTCCATTTATTTATTGCTGCCTCCTTTCTTTAAATGCTACTTTATTGTATGGTGACTAAAGAATGTCGTGCCTGTCCTGATGCCATTCCCTGGTTTCAACAATTATCTGTTTTTTTACTGGGATTTGCCGGGGGTGAGTTTAAAATAAAGTATATGCTTGAAAGAGAATATGATAGAATAAAGACAAGAAACGTGCAAATGAGGTGCAAAAGGTGATAAAAAGATTTTTCAGAGCTGTCAAAAGTATAATGCTGCGGCTGCTGCAAAGCCTGCAAAGGTTTCCGGAACCTTTAATTTTAGCTTGTGCTGTTGTAGTGATTCTTATTATTAACAATCATAGCAGTCTGGTAGAAGAGAGAAATCTTCGCTTAGCAATGGTTCTTGCCCTGGGCATCCCTCTGACTTTGTGTTTGAGAGTATTAATGGAGAGAAAAAGTGTTTCTAAACCGGTAATTGCAATAGCTTATCTTTTAACGGCAATTTTTTTATTTATTTATTATCACCTCTTGTTGCCTAATCTGCACATAGTGACAATGACCAGGTATGCAGCCTATAGTATTGCATTGTATTTACTATTTATAGCTATTCCTTACCTGGAGCATAATGAAGGTTTTGAACTTTACGTTATTAAATTATTTACAGATTTTGTATTTACTTTTTTTTATTCTCTGGTGCTATTTTTAGGGCTGGTGGCGATAATTGCCACCATTAACTTTTTATTTTCTGCCGGCATTTCCAGCAAGCTATATTTCGATCTGTGGCTAATAGTAGCCGGTATTTTTGCTCCTGCTTATTTTTTAGCAGCAATTCCGTTATCCGGAGTTGTTCCTAATAAGGAGGAATACCCTAGATCCCTTCAAATTTTGCTGTTATATATTGTGGTGCCTTTATTAACAGCTTACACAGCAATTCTTTATGTTTATTTTATTAAAGTTATTGTTACCCGTGTCTGGCCGACAGTAATGGTTTCCCATTTAGTACTTTGGTACTCGCTGCTCAGTACTGTAGTGATCTTTTTTATCTATCAATTAAGAGAAGAAAATACCTGGGCCAGAATTTTTATAAAATATTTTCCTAAATTAATTTTACCTATTCTGGTTATGATGTTTGTTGCCATGGGGGTTCGGGTTAAAGCTTATGGGGTTACAGAAAACAGATATTTGGTGCTGGCAGGAGGGTTATGGACAAGTGGCGCTATGCTTTACTATGCCCTGAGGGAAAAAGCTGTGAATATCAGAATAGTTATTACAGCGGTTCTTATTGCTGTTTTAGTTGTTTCGGGTCCTTGGAGTGCTTTTGCTGTTTCTATTTATAGTCAGAACAAGCAAATGGAAAAGATTTTGACAAGAAACAACATGTTAATAGCCGGCAAAATTATGCCTTCTGAAACAACCTCCCCTGCGGATAAAAAAAGTATTTGCTCCATTATTGAATATTTTAATCGCTACCATAGCTTGGCCGATCTCAAAGTCCTCCCCCACGACTTTACCCTTAGTAAAATGGTTGAAACTTTTGGTTTTGATTTGACTTACAGTGAGCTCGGAAATAAACATTTCATTCATCGACCACGGGAAATACAAACGTTATTGGAAGTACAGGATTATGATTATTTACTATCATCTGCTGCGGGGCTATATGATGGAGCATTAATTTCCCAAGGTGCTCTCAGCATCTCTTATCAAGCGCAGATTCTGCAAATTGCCAGGGACGGGCATACCATCCTGGAGTTGGATGTTGGTCAGGCAGCTTTGCAAATTCATGGGGTAAATATTGGCGAAGATGTTTTGGCAAATGAGGAGATGGAATTTATAACTGAAAATGAGTATCTGAAAATAAAACTTATTTTTCATACTATTAATGGCATGGAAGACATAGCGACTGGAGATGCCCATATAGATTGGGTAGATTTCTCAGTTCTGCTGAAAATTTACTAGGCAGGGCGGTTATGTTTGCTAGTAAAGGATGATAGTGGTATAATAAAAATAGCGATAGAGGAGGGATAACATGGACAACTGTATTTTTTGTAAGATTGCCAAGGGAGAACTACCGGCAGATATCGTCTATGAAACTGCGGACCTTTTAGCTTTCCGTGATATTAACCCGCAGGCTCCCACCCATGTTCTGCTTATCCCTAAGAAACATTTTAAGTTTTTAGATGAGCTGCAAAAAGATGATAAAATGCTGGCAGGGGAGTTACTGCTGGCTGCTTCTGAGGTTGCGGCAAAACTTGGGGTAGCCGGTGGTTATAAATTGTTAACAAACTGTGGAGAAGAGGCCGGTCAGGTAGTACCACATTTACATTTTCATCTTTTAGCAGGTAAGAAGTTTATTCCATAGGGAAATTTCCCCTGCCGGTTATGTCGTTGACAGACTCTTTTAGACACGATATAATCAAAAAAGTAATTATGTTATTATTATTCTTTCTTTCATTCGTCAGTTTCCCATGCAGGTTGGTAGTGAGGGGAGGGAAAGCAGTTGACGCAAATCAAGGTTGGTAAAAATGAGACACTTGATAGTGCGATTCGTCGCTTTAAAAAACAATGTGCCAAGACGGGCATCATTGCTGAAGTCCGGAAGCGTGAACATTACGAAAAACCTAGTGTAAAGCGCAAGAAAAAATCCGAAGCCGCTCGCAAACATAATAGGAGGCGGTTTGGCTAGCATGTAAATGGCAGGCTTGATTAATAAGCCTGCTGTTTTAATCTGTGGCGTAAGATATAATATAGTAAATTTATTTTTGAGGAGGAAGGGGTATGGCAAAAAGGGTACTGGTAATTCTGCTCCTACTGCTCCTGTTAGCGCCACTGGAAACTGTGCAAGCTGAAGAGCCTTTGCCCACAGTTTTTGTTGTGGAATTGACAGGGGTAGTAGACCCGGGGCTCCATAGATTCCTGCAGCGTGCCTTACAGGAAGCAGAAGAGGCTGGAGCAGTGGCAGTAATTTTGGAAATAGATACGCCCGGTGGTTTAGTGGAGACGGCTATGCAGATTAAAAAACTTATTTATAGCAGTCCGGTGCCTGTTTATGCTTATGTCCGCCATAGCGCGTTGTCGGCCGGTGCTTATATTGCTCTTTCCTGTCGTAAATTATATATGGCTCCTGGCAGCACCATTGGCGCGGCAGAAATTAAAAGTTTAACAGGGGAAACGGTGGATGAAAAGACTTTCTCTGCCTGGGAAGCGGAAATGCGTACAGTGGCACAAAACCAGGGGAAAGACCCTCA
>JAAZJT010000004.1 GCA_012800215.1 Bacillota bacterium
TGCCATGTTTAGTTCTACCTTTCTCATTAGATTCACCTCGTCCTGGAATAATCACACGAGGTTAAATTCTAAAGACGGGACATTTTCCCCTGTCTTCTAATGAGACATTATCACTTGTGAATCACTCTGGCAGAAAATACATTGCGAAAAAACTTGCATTATATATGGGTTTGTGTTAATATATTCAAGTAACACGCGCCCGTAGCTCAGCTGGATAGAGTAACTGACTACGAATCAGGAGGTCCGGGGTTCGAATCCCTGCGGGCGCGCCATTAACATCGTAAGTCATGCCAATGCATATGCATTGGCATTTATAAATTATAAGGTGTGGGTCCGTTGAGAGATCAGGAATTTATGCACGAAGCACTGGTCGAAGCAAAAAATGCCTTTACCTTAGGGGAAATCCCCATTGGCGCTGTGATTGTGAAAAACGGGCAAATTATTGCCCGTGATCATAACCGCCGGGAGGAATTAAACGATCCTACGGCTCATGCAGA
Organism: Bacillota bacterium; assembly: GCA_012800215.1. Lineage (GTDB taxonomy): Bacteria > Bacillota > Dethiobacteria > Dethiobacterales > Dethiobacteraceae > JAAZIQ01. Next base: position 498 of record JAAZJT010000004.1, read on the forward strand.
GATTCTGGTGATGCGCAAAGCCGGTGAAATATTGGGTGGTTGGCGCTTGCCGGGTACTACACTCTATGTTACCATAGAACCATGCCCCATGTGTGCCGGTGCACTGGTGCAGGCAAGGGTTGGTCGCATTGTATATGGAGCTGCGGATAGTAAAGCCGGTGCCGTAGATTCACTTTATACTATAACGACTGACGAACGTCTTAACCATCGCCTGGAAGTAAACGGCGGTGTGCTGGCAGATGAAGCATCAGAATTAATGCGTCATTTTTTTAGAAGCCGGCGCAAATAAGTTAATAGTTTAAAACGGAGAGATGGCCGAGTCCGGTTGAAGGCGCATGACTCGAAATCATGTGTGTCGCAAGGCACCGTGGGTTCGAATCCCACTCTCTCCGCCATAAATATGAAAGCTCTACAGTAACTGATTGTTGTTGTAGAGCCTTTTTTGTTGGGTAAAACTTTAATAACGAGTGTTTTGCTTTTATTGTAAGCGGCGGTGCTTGCCGAGCACTAAAGCGGCGGCAAAAAAAGCGATGGCAAAGCCGATTTGTATCAGCATACTGGCAAGTACTGGTTGAAGGTTAGTATAATTAAAGTTTGTTAATGAGGCAATATGGTTGTTGGCTATAACAAACCAATAGGTGGGGGTGAAGCTGGCACATTTTAAGACTGTACTGCCAAGTAATTCGATCGGCACAAATACACCACTGATAAAGCTTAGACCTAAAGTTATCACGTTACTGATGGCAGGAATGGCATTGGGGCTTTTTACTAAATTGCCGATCAGATAGCCGATGCTGGCAGCGCAGGTGGCAAAAACAAGCGAGTTTAGAAGTAGGTAGAGAGTATTTATATTTATGCCATATTTAAGGGTAAAGGAAAGGCAAAGAACAGCCATGATTAACCAGCTTAAGACTGTAAAGACCAGGACGGCGAGTACAAACTGGCGGTTAAAGTTCGTTGTGCTAAGCGGGGCACAGGCATTGCGTCTTTGCAGGTCCTGGTTATTAAATACGAGCATTAAAGTACTTAAGCCTAAAATAAGGATTGATAATATTGAAAAGGCGAGATAGTTGAAAAAATAATTACTAATGGATTGATGAGCTGCCTGCTTTTCATTTATTTTAAGTTCAATGGCTGTATTAGCAGCTAAGTCTTGTTTGAGGTACTGCACCAGTGATTCCTGCGAGATATCTTCTATTTGCTCTACATAAAGCCTGGCACTATTTAAATATTGGTCAATAGTTAAATCGATGTAGGCATTGCTAAATGAATTTGGAATTACTGTTTTTTGCAGTTGGATTTGCTCGCCATTCATAATTTTTTCGCTGAAGCCCTTAGGTATACGTAAGATATATGAAACCGTACGAAAATAAAGAGCATCCTGTAAGGCTTCAGTTTTGTCTGATAATTCCACAAAGTGTGCTATCTTTGCCAGTTCTTGTTTGAGTCCAGCAGTTAACGGGGTGTTTTCTTCGCAAAGCAAAGCAATATTTGCCTTGCTTTGCTTAAAGCTAGCGTCTTTGACCTGCTCACTGGCGGAAGATGAGGCCATAATTGCCGCTACGCCTAGAAAGACAATTACATAAATGAGCAGAGTGAGAATGTTTTTTTTGAGAATTTTTAGACAGAGCTTAAAGACTTGCATATTTACGCCCCCTAATGATAACATATGTGCCCAGACAAAATACAATAGTCATGATGCCTAGCAGGCTGATATTTAAAACATACCTGGATAAAGTGTCGTAATAATATAGACTATAAAAAGCATCAGTTAGTAAGTTTACCGGGTTTATATAAGCAAGCAGAGGAAATTTTTGTGAGACAATATATTTGATGTTTTGAACCATCATGCCTGCAAAAAATGAACCAAACATGGTGGAGCCAATGAGAATAGCCACTTTAACATTCTCTGACTTCTTCACTAAGGCACTGATGAAGGCTCCATAGGAAATACCGGCCAGAGACCCTAGCGCTGTAGTTAAAATTACATAGCCGGTTTTGGCACCAAATTCGATCTGCAGAACATAGCGTAAGAAGAGCAGGAGTATAAGCATTTCAGTAAAATGGATCAATAAGGAGGCACTAAGGCTAGACAAAAAAGTTTTTAATTTATGCTGAGGAGAAATATTTATTCTAGCAGCTAGGGGAGAGAGATTAGCTTGAATATCTGTGACCTCACGCATGCCCCAAAATCCTCCATAAAAGCAGGCCATGGCAATTAGGGTGTAAAAGAAAAGCAGAATACTGTTAGGTTCAGCTGTTGTCCCGGGAACTTCAGTAACGTAATTTTGCGGCTGCCCCACACTGTTTAATAGCAGTGCAGGATTTTTAGGCTTGCTCTGCAGAATGGTATTAACAGAAGCCATTGTTTGTAAATAACTATCGAGAAAACTTTTGATAATGCTTTCTCTGATTCCCGCCTTTCTGACTACCAATACGGGCTCCTTATCAATAAGCAGATAACCGGAGATTTTTTGCTCTGTCAGCAGCTGCTCTGCCTTATCCTGTGACGTCAGAGTAAGTTCAAACAGTTTTTGCTTTCCTGTAGATGCTTCAGTCAATGCTGTCTGCAGCGCTTGGTCGTTTTGAAAACTGCTATTGTTAACAACGGCGAGCCCAATAGCCTGAAAGGCTTCCCCGGAATTAATATTTGCAAAGGCAACATTGAAAAAAATAGCTAACAGTAAGGGAAAAAGCATTGTCCAAAAGATTGTTTCTTTATCCCGCAGCAGGCATTTAAGCCGATTGACAAAAACATGAGTGGACATGATCATTCTCCTTTTAATCTCTTAATTGCTTGCCTGTAATTTCTAGAAAGACATCATTTAGTGTCGGCAGTTCTGAATAAATTTTACCGAACTGTATGTTTTCTGTTTTAAAGAACTCCAGAACTGTCTCCAGATTATTACTGCCCTTGCTGGACTTAATAATCAACAGCTTATTTTTATAGTCCGCAGATACAATACTGGGTAGTCTGCGCAGTTGATTCAGCTGTGTCTCAGTGATGCGCTGAGATTCTACAGTAATTTTTTCTCCCATGGTAATCATAGCTTTCAGCTCTTCTTTGGTACCTGTGGCAATGGCTCTGCCTTTATCGATAATCATAATGCGGCTGCAAATCTGCTCGACTTCCTCCATATAGTGGGAAGTATAGATGATGGTGGCGCCTTTTTTATTCAGTTCTAAAATACCTTCTAATATTTTATTGCGGCTTTGCGGGTCAACGGCAACAGTTGGCTCATCTAAAATAATTAGTTTTGGTTTGTGGGCAATCCCACAGGCAATGTTAAGTCTTCTCAGCAAGCCACCGCTAAGTTTTTTTGGATAATAACTGCTAAACTCGTGGAGGCCGACAAAATCAATAGCCTCTGTAACAAGTTCTTTTCTTAATCTTTTGTCTGGCACATAGAGACCACAAAAGTAATCAATATTTTCCTGCACAGTTAACTCGTTATAAACAGCAACATTTTGCATTACAACGCCAATATTGCGCTTAACATCGTATGCCTCCGGTCTCATGGACTGGCCGAAAATTTCTATTTCCCCTTTATCATATTTCAGCAAAGAAAGTATGCAGTTAATAGCAGTTGTTTTGCCAGAGCCGTTTGGCCCTAGCAGACCAAATATTTCGCCATCATTTACAGTCAGGCTAAGATGATCCAAAGCTAATATGTCATCATAACGTTTAACTAAATTTTTAACGCTTACGATCATTTTTTTACCCCCTTCTACTGTTAACTAAATCATATCTTGTCTAAAAAACTGATTTAAGTGTTAAAACTCACAACTTCCAGATGACAAATGTCATGATTAGTAAGCAGCTTGTGAGAATGTAATTGTACTACAGAAAACAAAATGATATGCTTTGATTAAGCAGAACTTTTAGTGAGATAAGGAAAATATACTATGTTGAAAACTGCTGGTTTAGTTGATAAGTTCATCATGCTTGTGTGCAGTTTGGCTATTTATTTTGCACAAAGTAATTTTGCGGTAAATGTAGCCTTAGTACTGATTGTGTTTATTATCAGCAGCTTTTTAAGTTATTTTGATGATGAACGACTAAAAACTGTCTTAACGCTGGTTTTTATAATTTTAGCATGGCTTTATCCGGTACTGATAGTTTTTTTGCCTTTAATTGCTTATGATATGCTTTATCAACAATACAACCATTATAGTATTCTAGCGGTTATCCCACTAATAAAATTCATGCATTCTGCTTCAGGGCAAATTACTGCTATCAGTTTGGCTTTTCTGCTGCTGGGAGTTTTACTCAGGTACCGGATGTCCCAACTTGAGCGCATACAGGGAAAATACCGCAAACTTACTGATGCTGCCAGAGAAATGGCTTTACAGCTGCAGAAGCAAAATAAAGAATTAATAGAAAAGCAAGATAATGAAATAAACATAGCCACCTTAAATGAACGGAACCGCATTGCCCGTGAAATTCATGATAATGTAGGTCATTTGTTATCCAGTGCTATTCTGCAAGCCGGTGCACTGCGGACAATCGCTAAAGATGAAAAAATAAAGCTGCATTTAGATTCTCTTCACGCTACATTAGCGCAGGCAATGGATAGTACCCGAGATAGTGTACATAAGTTATATGAAGAATCCATTGATCTTAACGCACAGGTTGAAGCAATAGTTCAGCAGTTTACCTTTTGTGAATTAAATTATGAATATTGCTTCGTCAATGACCCTGGCAAAAAGCTCAAGTATGCCTTCATTGCCATTGTTAAGGAGGCTTTGTCCAATTTAATCAAGCATTCTAACGCTACCCATGCTTCAATTACCTTCAGAGAACATCCTGCACTTTATCAGTTAATCATTCGAGATAACGGCAGTGTGAAAAATTATGATCCGGATGAAGGGATGGGCCTGAAAAATATGATTGAGCGTGTTCACTCTTTTAAGGGAAATATCAATATCATCACAGATGAAGGTTTCGAGATTTTCATCTCCATACCAAAGGAGGGACTGCAGACTTGAAGGTGCTAATTGTTGACGATGACAGATTGGTGGTGACATCGTTAACAACTATTTTAGAGGCTGATGAAGAAATTGAAGTGGTGGGTACAGGGAATAGCGGCCAGGAAGCTGTTAGACTCTATCGCACTACAAAACCAGATGTTTTGCTGCTGGATATTAGAATGGATGGTATGACGGGAATCGAGGCTGCGGAAATAATTTTAGCAGCGGATGCTGAGGCAAAAATTCTTTTTTTGACTACATTTTCCGATAAAGAATATATTGTTAGGGCGCTGCAAATAGGTGCCAAGGGGTATATTTTAAAACAAAATTACGAGAGCATCGTTCCTTCTTTGAAGGCGGTTTATATGGGGCAGCGTGTCTTTGGTGAGGGCATCATGACCAAAATCCCCCTCTCTTTAAACAAGCTTAATGAAAACCCGGGGCTGGCAAGCTTTAACTTAAGCGAAAAAGAAGAGCAGATAATTACCCAAGTAGCTAACGGTTTATCCAATAAAGAAATTGCCGAGAAGTTATTTTTAAGCGAAGGAACTGTACGTAATTACATTAGTATAATTCTGGAAAAATTACAATTGCGGGACAGAACTCAATTAGCCATTTTTTATTATAAACATCGTCAATAGAGAAGGAGATGGTCAAGATGTGGGAAGAATTTAAGAAGTTTGCTATTAAGGGTAATGTCATAGATTTAGCAGTTGCGGTTATTATTGGTGGAGCTTTTAACAAGATAGTTACTTCATTAGTTAATGATCTGCTTATGCCTGCCTTTGGCGTTTTGCTGGGTGGTTTAAAAATTTCCACCCTGGAATATCAGGTTGGAGAGGCTACAATTAAATATGGCAGTTTTTTGCAGAGTATTGTTGATTTCTTTATTATCAGTATGTCAATTTTTATTTTCGTCCGGCTCATTAATAAGTTCAGGAAGAAAGAAGAGCCTGTTGTTGAGGCAAAAGCGACCCCGGAGCCTTCCAGCGAGGAGCGGCTGCTTACAGAAATTAGGGATTTATTAAAAGAAAGTACTCAGGGGAAGCCCGCTGCAGATTAAAACCGTTATTATTGCCTGTGTTATCATTAATCACCCTGACTTTGAATAATAATGGTTTGGGGTGATGAGATGGGTCGTTTTAAACCAGGGCAGGTAGTAAAACTAAAAATTGGGAATAGAGACTTGGCATGGATTCTGGCAGAATGCAAAGAACCGCCACAGTATTGGTGTGTAGCATTAAGGACGAAATACGAAAACCGTACAACTATTACTCGGATTGCAGAAAAAGACCTTGTAAGCTATAAGAATGTTTGCTGGAATTGCGACAGGACAGACTTAAACAGCGATGAGCATGAAACCTGTGGTAGGTGTGGTTGGGTGAAATGCCCAGACTGCCATAAATGTGCAAAACCGGCATGCAGCAATAATAACTTAATTATTTTGACTGAGCCTGGTCAGGACAGCTTAACTGCCTGTCAAAGAGAGTACTATAGAGAACAACAGGATGGATAAGAGCATAAAAGTCTAGGGGTACATAGTATAGTCCCTAGACTTTTTGCTTGCTTTTCTTTAATTCTCAGTGTCTGCGGCAGTAAGGGGTTGCAGAATGATGCTTGTTTCATTAAATATTGCTTGATCGCCAATATCAGTTATACCGGCTGGCGTTAAAATATTAACGGGGCCGCCTGCGTTTTTACTAGAACCTTGTCTCATATAGGCCGCAAAGGGAGAAGCTTTATCCGTTACAGCGATGATAACCTCCAGGCTGTTTTTTGCAATTGCCAGCGCTCTTGCCCCATCTGCAACGCCAAATTTTTCTGCTGTTGCAGGATGGATATACAAAAGGGGCAGCTCTTGTTGGGGCAAGGGAATGGGTAGTTGTGAACTAATCTGATCACGCCAATGTACAGTTAAAAGTAGTAGTTTGTCTTGTTCATTAGTTCTATTTGCCATATAGTTGGCTAACTTTTGTTGAAGCTCTTCTTTATCAAAGGCGTGGAATTTGCCATCAAGTGTGGCAAATTGGCAGTCGTCCCAGGGCACCTGTTTTTGTAAGGGGCTGTCCAGATAGCCATATTGTTGTAAAGTGGTGAAATCAAGGCCGTATGTTGCCAGTTTAGCTGTAGCATTTTTTAACCATTCTGTTGTACTAAGGGCTGGATATTCGCTTAGTCCCAGAAATTTTGCCAGCTCTTGAAAAATAGTAAACTCTGCCTTGCATTCTGCCAATGGTTCTACGCATTTGTTGACGTACTTTAGTGTGGAATTCCACATTCCCGAAGTAATGATATCTTCTGCTTCGGTAAAGTAGGTAACAGGCAAGACTAATTCACACTGGGCAGCCGTGTCGGTCATGAAATGCTCCAAACAAATTTTAAAAGGTATATCCGCCAAGGCACGTTTTACACTTGTGCTGTCTGGCAGCTGCACTGCCGGATTGGCACCACTAATAAATAAAACCTGGAGCGGGGGTGTGGCTGTAAACACTTCTCCGGCAAAGTTGCCCAACTGCATTTCTCTGATCATTGGAGCTGTTTTAGGCAGAGCGAAGGAAAAATCAAAAAGATCAATATTTGCTTGATTAGCATAGTTAACTCCGCCACCTTTAATACCAATGTTTCCCGTAACGGCCCAAAGTAAATTAATGGCTCTGATATTTAAGCCGCCGGATTTATATCTTTGCGGTCCATAGCCAAGATAACAGGTGCTGGGTCCATGATCAAAGAGATCGTGTGTAAACTTTGCTATAGCTGCTGCACTGATGCCGGCCGCCTCCAGTAAGTCCTCGTAGTCTGTTTGGTTAAGTGACTTTAGGTAGGGGAGGAGACCGGAAGTGTCTGTAAGGTGTTTTTGAATAAAGTCGTGTTTAATTTTGTTGTGGCGCAGGCAGTAATGGGTACAGGCGGCTGCCAAAGCCCAGTCTGCACCCGGTTTAATTTTAAGATGTATATCTGCAACTTTACTACTTGCAGATTCCCGGGGATCAATCAGATAAATTTTACTGCCTTTTTTTTGTGCTTTTTTTAAATATGGCACCAAGTGTAGGTTGGTTTCCAGTGGATTTCTGCCCCATAAAACAATTGTCCTGGCATTAATGATATCGTCGGGGTGATGTCCAAGCACTGCACCAAAATCTTTAATTGTCGCTTCTATCCCTGCCCCCCAGCAAATACTGCCGACAAAATCAGTATAACCCCCTAGATGGGCTAAGAAAATTTTCAGCGTGCTTTTTAAAAGGCCTGCACCTCCATCACCTACATAGCCTCCGACTGCAGTGGGACCGTATTGTTTGTGTGCTTCCTTTATTTTATTGGCCATTAGCTCGTAGGCAGTCGGCCAGCTTATTCTTTGCCAGCCCTGTGCTGTTTTTACCAGGGGATAGCGCAGACGCTCAGGATTGTACATTCTGCTTGCATGTGCCTGTCCTTTTTTACAAAGGAAGTTTCTCGTAAAATCAGCTGTTTGGTTAGCTGCAATTTTTGTTACTTTATTGCCTGAAACATAAACATCAAAACTGCAGCAATCAAAGCAATTATAGGGACAGGCTGATTTATATATTTTTTCAGGCAATCTTAACACCTCCAGAGGCAAAAACTGCACAGTCTCATCTGGTACCATTGTATCTTAAAATGTACACCAGTAAAATGAAAAAAAATAAAGTCATCTGCCAAAAAAAGTAAATAAAATTTATGGTTGGTTTAAAAGTTATAGCTTTAAGAGTTTAAAATGTAGTCTAAGAGAATTAAAAAAATTTATAGTTATAGGGGCTAATAATAAAATACAAACTATACAAGAGACAAGAAAGGAGATTTACAAATGAAAGCAATTTTAAAATGGCAATATGACCAGCTTGTAAAGGAACTTCTGCTTTTACAGGAACACCAGACTGACCCCAGCTGTCCTTGTGCAACTGATGGGGAAATGTGTGTACGGAAACATTTGTTAGCTATAGAAGGGTATGCTCAAGAAACCATGGCAATGGAAGAAAATCAATTGTATAAAAATAAATTACAGGTTTTGGCAACGGAAGCACAATCCTACCGAGAGCAAGAGGAGCAAGCATTACGTGGAGAGGCCGAACATGTTGAACTTATTAAGTGGTCCCGCGACTGGCGCAAGGAGTTTGAAACATACAGCCTGGGGATGGACAAACAAGGTAAGGGCAAAGGTAAAGAGGCTAGTTGCACAAAGTGATTCTGTCAATTACAATAGCTTATAGTAATAAGTTATTGTAAGGATGGAAACAGATGAGAAAAAAAGTTAAAATTTCTACACCCCGTTATCAGAAGATAGCGTTAGATGTGGCAGCTAAAATTATTAATGGCCACTTTAGGGAAGGAGAAAAAATTTATGCGCGTTCAGCATTGGCAAGCCAGTATGGCGTGTCTGCTGAAACAGCAAGGCGGGCTCTTTGCACTTTGGCAGATATGGGTATTGTAGAAATGACTCAGGGTAGTGGGGCAGTGATAACTTCTTATGAAAAAGCAGTTACATTTGTTAATCAATACACGGATACAGAGACGGCTAATGATTTAATTAAAGAAGTTATCGCTTTACTTGAGCGGCAATCAGAAGGGAACAAACTAATGAAGAATCATTTAAACAAGCTTCTGGATAAAACCAGCCGCTTGAAAGTCTTTAATCCATTCCTGCCTTTTGAAGTAATAATTAGTGGGGAATGTCGGTTTTTAAATAAGACGGCTGCTGAAATCAATTTTTGGCACCATACATCAGCAACCATTATAGCTATTAAACGTAATACTGAAATTATCATATCTCCTGGTCCCTATGCAACTTTTAAGCTGGGAGATATTTTTTACCTTATTGGTGAAGAGCCTTGTCAGGATAGAGTTAATAGCTTCCTGTATTCTGGGGATAGTAATAATTTGTAGTACTAATGTGTTTTGTTTTATAAAATATTACGAGTATGGGTTTGACCAAAGTGACAACGCTATGTTAATATTAGATTGTCACTTTTATTTTTTGGGGGCTTGGGGGGAAAGAATATTATATTTTTAGGAGGAAGGTCATGAAGAGAAATGTTGTAATATATTTTGCTGTACTATTGGGGTTACTGGCGGTCCTTAGTGGTTGCGGTGGTAGCGAAAACAAGGAAACTACAACCATTACTGCTACAGATAACGGCTGGGATAGCCAGATGCTTCATAATGCAATAGCCGAGTTGATTGTAGAAAATGCTTATGATGGTTATGAATTTGAAGTTTCCACAGGGTCCTCTACAATGAATTGGCAAGCTATGATTGCAGGAGACATAGATTTAGATATTGAAAGCTGGACAGATAATGTAGCTACTTATGAAGAGGACAAAGCTAATGGTGATATTGTTGATGTGGGTGTGCTAGTGCCTGATAGTGCGCAAGGCCTTTATGTGCCGCGTTATGTTATTGAAGGCGACAGTGAACGTGGCATTGAACCTTTAGCACCGGACCTAAAAACGGTAGCAGACTTAAAAAAATATCCTGACGTTTTTCCTGATGATGAAGATCCCAGTAAAGGGCGAATTTATGGCTCCCTTCCGGGTTGGATGGCAGATGAAGTTTTATACAAGAAATATGAAAATTACGGGTTAGAAGAAGATTTTAATTATGTTCGCTTAGGAAGTGAAGCGACTTTGTTTGCTTCTTTATCTGCTGCCTATAATCTGGGAGAACCGTGGGTTGGGTACTGTTATGAACCCACTTGGATTACAGGCAAACTTGATTTAGTGTTACTAGAAGATGCCCCCTATGATCCCGATCTTTTTCTGGAGGGTAAATGCAGTTTCCCGGCACAACAGCTGAAAATTGTCAGCAGTAGTAAATTTGCCGAAAAAGCACCTGATTTATTAGAATTCTTCCAGAAGTATCAAACAGGCAGTGAATTAATTAGTAGTGCCCTTGCTTATTTGGATGAGACAGGTGCTTCACATGAAGAAACAGCTATTTGGCTGCTCAAGGAAAATGATCATCTCCTCGACGAATGGTTGCCGGCAGAAAATGCAGAAAAAATGAGGACTTTTTTAGATAGCAAGTGATTTAGCAAAAGAGGTGGAAACGCTTGAAGGAGTATTTATTAAAATTTCCCGAGGCCTGGCAATTTGATGTTGGTAGCGCCATTGATGATGCAGTGAAAGCTTTTAGCCGTAACCACAGAGAGGCTCTTACATTTATCAAAAGGGGCATTATAACGGCCATTAGTGGCATAAATGATTTATTGGCTTTTATTCCTTGGTGGGTTTTTATCATTGCTGTTGCCCTGATCGGTTGGCGTGTAAGCGGGAAAAAAAGAGTAGGTTTGATTTATGCTGCTATGTTATTTTTTGTTGGTAGCAGTGGCTTATGGGACCATATGCTGGAAACACTTAGTATTGTAACTGCTTCTGTCATTCTTTCTGTTGTGCTTGGCTTCCCGCTGGGTATAGTTATAGCATTAAATAAGCGAGCCGGTAAAATAATTCGTCCCATTTTGGATTTAATGCAGACAATGCCTACCTTTGTTTATTTGGTTCCTGCAGTTATTCTCTTTAGTACCGGTAAGACTCCGGCTTTAATGGCAACAACTATTTATGCTATAGTGCCAATGATCCGGCTCACTAGCCATGGTATAACCCATGTTGATGAGGAAGTGGTGGAGGCGGCGACGGCTTTTGGGTCAACTACTATTCAAGCATTGGTTAAAGTACAGATACCACAGGCTTTACCTACAATTATGCAGGGCCTTAATCAAACTATTATGATGGCAATGTCAATGGTTGTAACATGCTCCTTAATTGGTGCTAACGGGCTGGGGATGGAGATTTTGTTGGCTACAAATCGTACAGAAATGGGAAGAGCTTTAATGCCAGGTATTTGTATTGTGTTTGTTGCTATTATACTTGACCGCCTAACACAAGGTTTGGTGGACAGCCAGGAGGCGGAATCCAAATGAATAATGATATTATTATCCGTGCAGAAAAGGTTTCAAAACTATATGGTAAAAACAAAAAAGAGGCCAGTGAATTATTAAAGAATGGTGCAGATAAGGATACTGTATATAAAAAAACAGGTGTTACCGCAGCTCTTTGGGATGTATCCTTTGAGGTGAAACGTGGCGAAATATTTGCTATTATTGGTCTCTCCGGATCAGGTAAGTCTACTATTATACGCTGTTTTAATTTACTAAATAAACCTACTAGCGGTAAAATTTATTATGAGGAAAAAGATATTGCACAATTTAATAAACAAGAAATTTTAAATTATCGGCGCAATAAAATTTCTATGGTTTTTCAAAACTTCGGCCTTATGTCGCACAGGACGGTGCTAGAAAATATTGCTTACGGCCTTGAGGTTAGAAATGTGCCGCGGGCAGAAAGAGTGCAGCGAGCTAAGGAAATGACTGCAATGGTAGGACTGGAAGGTTGGGAGGACAAACCTATTTCAAGCCTTTCTGGTGGAATGAAACAACGGGTAGGTTTAGCGAGAGCTTTGGCTAATGATCCAGAAGTGCTTCTTATGGATGAACCGTTTTCTGCTTTAGATCCCTTGGTTAAGCGGGATATGCAGTTTGAATTGTTATCAATACAAAGCAAGCTGGAGAAAACAGTTATTTTTATTACCCATGACATTAATGAAGCTTTTAAACTGGGAGATACTGTAGCAATTATGCGAGATGGTAAGATTATACAGATAGATACACCTGAAAATATGTCCACTCATCCTGCCGACGATTATGTGCGCCAGTTTATCGATAGTGCTGATAAGACTCAGGTATTAAGTGTTAAGCATGTGATGGTGCCACCTGCCTGTTTGGTGAAACCTAAAGATATGCCAAGTCATGCCATTCGGGAAATGGCAAACAATGATGTTTCCACCGCATATGTGGTTAACGAAAAAATGCAGTTTTTAGGCATAGTTTCTATAGATGATGCTATTCGGGCGCGTGATGAAAACCTGCCTTTACCTACATTTATCAATACCGATGTACTAACTTGCCATGAGGATACGCTGATTAGTGATGTTCTTTCACTGGCAGCTAAATCAAGGTACCCACTGGCAGTACTTGATAACGAAAAGAAACTAAAGGGGATAATAAGCAAGGCAGCTGTACTGGCATCATTGTAATATAATATTTGCTTATAGCAGCACACTTAGTGCTGCTTTTTTTTGAGAAAAATGCATTGTACCGGTGGAAGGCTATATTTAAATTTAACTGAGGTTTTTGTGGAAACGAAGGAGAATAAAGGAGAAAGACTTGACGATAGCAAAAACTAAGGTTAGAATCTAAATGGTTAGATTTAAGACTAATTATAGGATGGTGAAGCATGGACAAGCAAATAGCAGAAATTGAGCGACTGTTTTTGGAGTTTATCCCGCTTTATCATAAGAAATTAAGTCTTATTTTTCGTGAAGATGATGATGCGGAGTATCGTTGTAATAAGAATCAAAAGAGAGCTATTCTGTTAATTAGAAAGCAAAGTGGCTTAATCCTATCAGAATTAGGCCGTTATTTAGATATGCGCAAAGGTAGCTTAACATCACTGATAGATTCACTGGAAATGGCCGGGTTGGTGGAGCGCAGGGGTGATAAGCAGGACCGTCGCAAAACAATGCTTTTTTTAACAGCGGCAGGAGAAGAATATTACCAACAAATTATGCTGCAATCTAAAAAAACTTATCAAAAACTCTTTGCAAAATTATCTAAAGAAGAAATTGAAAAATGCAGAAAAGGTTTAAGTGATGTGGTTTCAGTCTTGAAAATTCTGTAGTTGGAGGATAATTATGGTATCAACAAAGCAGCTGGAAAAAAGCAATGTATTTAGTCTATTATTGAAATTTTCTGGACCCTCGATAGCCGGCATGCTGGTGGTATCTGTCTATAATCTTGTAGACCGTTTTTATATTGGTCGTAGTGTGGGTATGTTGGGCATGGCTGGTATTACAGTAGGTTATCCGCTCATGATGGTTAAGGGAGCGGTGGCTTTACTTCTAGGTATAGGCGGCGGAGCGGTAGTTTCCATACTGCTGGGAGAGAAAAAGCGCGATGTTGCTGAAAAAGTTGTAGGAACAGCAATAATGCTCATGGTTATTTCTTCTTTAATTTTAACTGTTTTTAGTTTACTTTTTCTGCAGCCGCTCATGAGAATTTTTGGCGCCAGTGATGCTGTCTTACCTTACGCCATGGGTTATATGCGCATTATTATTTGTGGCAATTTGTTTCATTTTATTGGTTTTGGCTTGACATATTTTATCCGTGCTGAAGGCAATCCGCGTACAGCTATGTTTTCGACTATAATTGGTGCAGCTATGAATATTATTTTAGACCCAATTTTTATTTATATTTTTGAAATGGGAGTTGCAGGGGCGGCTTTAGCTACTATTTTGTCGCAAATGATAAGTGCCGTCTGGGTTGGGCTTTATTATGGCCGTGGCAAAAGCCTTTTAAAGATTAGGCGTAATTATCTGCGTGTGGAAATCCCTTTTGCTAAGCGCATTGTTTCCACTGGAGCAGCATCTTTTTTAAAGCAAATTGCACAAAGTTTAATTATGATTATTTTTAATAATAGTTTATTATTTTATGGCGGTGACGTTGCTGTTTCAGCTATGGGCGTCATTTTTAGTGTTATGAGCCTTCTGAACCAGCCGATTTATGGCATTAGTCAAGGCGCACAGCCCATTATAGGCTATAATTACGGTGCTCGTTTGTATGGCCGCGTTAAAAGGACGCTATTTCTGGCAATCCTGCTGGCGACAATATATATGTCGCTTGCTTATATAGTAATTATTTTCTTTCCACAGGCAATATTAAGCTTTTTTACAACAGAAACTGAGTTAATTGCAGTGGGTACAAAGGGATTACAAATATATATGTTATTTCTACCGATTATCGGTTTTCAGATAATAGGAGCCAGTTATTTTCAGGCTGTAGGCAGGGCAAAGCATGCTGTCTTTCAGAATTTAACCAGACAAGTTTTATTTTTAATTCCTGCTCTTTTAATCCTGCCGCGTTTTATGCAGTTAACGGGTGTGTGGGCTGCTCAGCCGGTAGCAGACGGTTTATCTGTAATGGTGACTGGATATTTTATCTGGCGTGAAGTGCGGCAGCTAGATAGAAAAGAGATAGAGACTTTAGCGGGATAAGATAATAACAGTGATAAAATGGTAAGGGGTAAAGATTGGTAACAATAAGCACTTGAAAAAGTATAAAAAGAATAGTAGAATAGTATATTGCCGGGGTTAAATCAGAACCCGGTTTATAAAAATTTATTAATAGTAGTCCGGAGAGATGGCTGAGTTGGACGAAGGCGCTCGCCTGGAAAGCGAGTAGACGGGGCAAAACCTCGTCTCGAGGGTTCGAATCCCTCTCTCTCCGCCACTTAATTTTTTAACAATTTGGCCGTGCTAGACGGGGAGGTAGCGGTGCCCTGTACCTGCAACCCGCTGTAGCAGGGTTGAATTCCTACCCCCGGCTTTCTTGTTTTAAGGTCTGACCCTGGCAAGTGGCGTTGATGACTGGGTCCCGTGCGGCGTAAGCTTGTGAACCCCGTCAGGTCCGGAAGGAAGCAGCGGTAAGCAAATCCTTACGGGTGCCACGGGGGAGCCTGGTCTGAGCAAACTACCGGGGTAACGCTTGAAAGAAGGAGTCAAAGGTAGGTGCACGGCCATTAATTATTTTGTTTTAATTGTTACGAGATAAAAATTCCTCCTTAGGGGGAATTTTTTATTCTTAATATTGGAGTATAGAATAAACAGCTTTTGTTTAATCTTTAGGTCAGGCAGGATTTGGGTTGCAAATGGGGAATTAGGCAATAGATTATAAATGTTAGGTGATATTATGGCATATCAGGCACTTTACCGCCAGTGGCGGCCACAAACATTTGCTGAACTTGTGGGTCAAAAACATGTAGCGCAAACCTTGCAAAATGCTTTGGAGCAGGGGCGTTTAGCGCATGCCTATTTATTTTGCGGGCCGCGCGGTACAGGCAAAACAAGTGCTGCCAAAATTTTGGCCAAGGCAGTAAATTGTGAAGCAGGACCGGCGCGGGAACCATGTAACAAATGTCCTGCATGTCAGGAAATACAGGCTGGGCGTATGTTGGATGTGTTGGAAATTGATGCAGCATCTAATCGCGGTATAAATGAAATTCGTGAACTGCGGGAGAAAGCTCGTTATGCTCCTGTAGACGTGCGACGGAAAGTGTATATAATTGATGAAGTGCATATGTTAACAGCAGAGGCTTTTAATGCTTTATTAAAGACTTTGGAAGAACCGCCAGGACAGGTTTTGTTTATTTTGGCTACAACTGAGCCACATAAGCTGCCGACGACCATTATTTCTCGCTGTCAGCGTTTAGATTTTCATCTTCTGACTTTACCGGAAATAGTTGAACGTTTACAAGAAGTAACGGCGGATGTAGGGCGTCACTGCAGCAAGGAGGCATTATATGCTCTTGCTGAAGAAGCAGCAGGTGGGTTGCGCGATGCCCTGTCTTTATTAGAGCAGGTATTAGCTTATACTCCCGCTGATGTTACTGAGGAAGATGTAAGGGATGTTTTAGGTACAGTCAGCCGGGAGATCTATTATCAATTAACGTCTGCAATATTGGAAAATAATCTGGCACAAGCTTTAAATTTATTGCAAGAAGTATCGGCCGCCGGGAAGGATTTTCATCATTTTACGCTGCAAGCTATTACTTATTACCGAGATCTGATGGTCGCATTGGCTTGTCAAAATGATACTGCTTTACTGGGTGTGGCAGAAGAGTGGGCAAAACGCCTATATACACAAGCTAAAGCCCTTGGTTTAAGTGAAATAGGTCGCATTTTATCAATTTTACATGAACTATTGCAGGAGATTCGTTGGGCTAGCAGGCCGCGGCTGATGTGGGAGCTGGCAGTGTTTCGTATTTTTGGCTTTGATGGTAAGCAAGTAAATGAGCCGCCTGTGGCTGCCACAGTGGAAAGGCTTTTACCGCCCCAAACTGCTGCTGCTGTGCAGACAAAAGCGCCTTTAATATTAAAGGAAAGTAAAAAGAATGAGGTGCATAATAATCAATATGATCTTCAGCAGCTGTGGCCCCGTGTGTTGGCACAGTTAAAGAAGCAGCATATGCGTACTTATGCTTTTTTGGAAGCAGGGGAATTTGCTTCGTTTGATGGGCAAGTGCTTAAAATCAGCTTTGCCTCAAAATGGCAATGTGATATGATGGAAGACGAAGCAAATAAAAAACCTTTGCAGCAAGTTATTCGCCAGTTGACAGGCTTAAACCCGCGTATTGAGTGTATAGTGCAGGCAGAAAAAAAACAGCAGACTGTTAAAGTAAAAAAGCAGGAAACAGTCACAGATTTAATCCAGCAGGCGGCAGAAATTTTCCGGGGGCAAATCATTGATGATGCTGAAAAATAATAAAGGAGGATTTTGATGTACGGAAATATGAGCAATATGATGAAGCAGGTACAAAAAATGCAGAAGCAGATGGCTAAAATGCAGGAAGAATTACAGCAGCGTACACTGGAAGTAACCAGCGGCGGCGGCATGGTACGTGTCGAGGTAAATGGGAAAAAAGAGCTGCTTAATTTAGAAATAGATCCCGCGGCAGTAGACCCCGATGATCTTGAAATGTTGCAGGATATGATTATTGCTGCTGTCAATGAAGGATTACGGAAAATCGATGAAATGATGATGACAGAAATGAAAAAAATTACCGGTGGGCTTAATTTGCCTCCCGGCATACTATAGGAGTGAAACGTGGTCTATCCGGAATCAATTGCCAATTTAATTACAGCATTACAGAAATTACCGGGCGTTGGCCCTAAAACGGCACAGCGTTTAGCTTTTTTCATTTTAACATTGCCCCGTGAAGAAGTAATTGAAATGGCTCGTGCTCTGGTGAATGCTAAAGACAAAACACATTATTGCCGTATTTGCGGTAACTTTACAGACGGGGAAAAGTGCAGCGTTTGTTTAGATCAGCGACGTGATGCTGCAGTAATCTGTGTGGTGCAGGAGTCCCGCGATGTGCTGGCAATGGAACGTATGCGCGAATATAAGGGGCTTTATCATGTTTTAGGCGGCGCTATTTCGCCCATAGACGGTGTTGGTCCTGAGCAGTTACGTATACGTGAACTATTGGAGCGCATACAAAACGGCAGAGTGCGTGAAGTGATTTTAGCTACCAATCCTACTGTGGAAGGTGAAGCTACTGCTTTGTATGTGGCCCGTCTTATTAAGCCGTTGGGGATTACTGTTACGCGTATTGCCCATGGCCTGCCTGTAGGGGGCGACCTGGAATATGCAGATGAAGTAACGCTGGCTCGTGCTCTTGAAGGACGGCGCCAGTTGTAGTTATTATCAAATAAATGTCTGCCGTAAATAAACTTCTTTCATTTTGTAAATGCTTGAAATGAAGTAAATAAAAGTAGTGTTAGGAAACATGGTTTATTAGGGTCAAGGAAAGACCTGTAGGCCATGTTTTTTTATTTCTTTTACTTGTTTTTGAGTAAATCTGATTCTTAAAAATTAACCATTAAGAGAGGGATAGTATCAATAGTTCTTCGCCTTCAGGCGTACGTTCTAACTTCGCTGAATTGGTGATAAAAAATGGATACAAAAAACACCCTTTAAAGTCCCTAAGGGTGTAAAGGTGTTCTTATATACTTTATTTCATCTAGAGATATTAGCCTTGGAGTTTCAAAACTACTAATATGCAGTCTAATAAGTTTTTTTATCTTTTCTTCTACTATTTCCCTGTCTTTGTCATACCTACTCGTGAACATTAACAACTGATAATAGTAAGTAAATAGGGTGTCGATTATGGCAGCTTCTTTGCTGTAAATTGATTTTAATTCTTTGCCATACGCAATTAAAGCCTTGTATTGCTTGATAAACATCCCGATATTGTTAAATTGATCGCTTTCTCCATAAGAAGAGAAAGATATTTCAAGGTTTTTATACCTCTTCATTAAGCGAATCAAATAATCTAAGTGATAACAACAGAATTCCTTGCTCACTTTTATTGACTTTCCTGCAAGCATAGATAAAAAATCATAATCGATTTCATCCTGTTCCATAAATAAATTTTCCAGGTGAGATTCATCTTAGAGTATTTTATATTTAAAATATTGGACGTTTCTAAAAAAAGCCTGGCTGTACTCTTCAGAAAAGCTAAGCAAGATTTTGATGCGCTTTTCGTCTACCTTATTATCTTTTAAAATTTTATAAAAAAGATTCCTTGGCAGCAGCATACAGTAAGGAACTTTATCCTTGATAATCATATCTCCAGATTTTTTCTCTAGTGACAGGCATTTTTCTAGTAAGCTGTTTAAATCTTTTAAGTCGATCTTCTGGTGCATTGGAGTGCACAAAGACTTTGCAGCTTCAAAAATTTGTGCATAATGATCTACCATCAATTTATCTGATGTAATCTGTACATTCATTTTAGGAGTAAAACCTTGAGCGCTTACTCCAAATAGAGCAGCTTTACCTTTTAACACAATTAAACTCGGTTTAAATACATCTCCTATATCGTGATTGTTAATATATACGTGAACATTTCCACGTATGTAAAATCCCAGCCAATCGGTCAATTCGTTAAGGCGTTCTTCGTATGTTCTATACGGACTATGCACTAAAACTACTTTGTGACCTCTAGTGATGATCTGCTCATATTTTTTATACCACCGATTATGGAACTCTGCATCTTTATATTTCCAAGTGGAATGGTCAAAATCTAATATCATTATCTCCTCTTTTTGATCTGATTCTAATAATAAATCTACAATATCCATTGCAGCCCTTTTGCGACCATCGTGGCCATAATATAGCACATTTTGTAGTAATTTTACGTTCTTATTATTTATTTGTTTGGAGATAAAATAGTTTTCCGGTTCTTTTTCAGTGAGCCATCTCTTTAGGAGGATTTTTATATTAGACATTTTATTTAGATCTGTATCCGGATATGCAGTTTGTAATATGCTTCGGAGATTTTGAAAACCAGTGCTTGAATCTAAGGTAATAAAATACTCAATAATAGCGTTTAATACTTCGCTTTCAGGATTTAATTGCCTTTTCCCTGTCCTCCACTTGCTAATAAGAGAGTTGTCGACGTGTATATAATCTGCTAAATCGATTCCTTTAACCCGAAATTTTTTCATCAGATACCCTAGCCTAGATTGTTTTCTTTTTTTCAAAAAGAATCACCTCTAATGATATAGTTTCATTCACAAATAGGGTGTCAATAAAATGGCAATACTATAACTTGACAAGACCTTACAATCTATTGAATCGACACATACATACAATTTACAATATTACAAAACATCATTAGGAGGTATTTTCATGAATTGTCAGAGAAAAAAGGGCGAGGGAACTACCCAAAAGCAATCAAAGAAAAATTAGGCAAGCGTCATATTATAAGCGGATCCTATCATTTACTTGAAAACGGCCACTAAACAAGAGTGTATAGACAGGGCTAAGGAGTTAATCGATATTTTAGCACCTATGGAAACTTTTAAACGAAGGAGAACGGACAATGAATGCAGATGCAGCAGCTCAGAAAAAATCATTAAAAGAAAAAATCATGTGGGGAATTATCGTCCTAGTGCCGGTAATCATTATGCTTATTCCTACTACGGAAACATTTACTCCACAGTTAAGGAAATACGCGGCTATCACATTAACAGCTATCATAATGTTTGTTTTTAACCTTATCCCCAATGCTGTGCCCGCAATAGCATTAATGATACTTTATGTCATCTTCGATGTTGTCCCTGGAAACGTAGCCTTTGGGGCTTGGACCGGTTTTATTCCATGGATGGTCATTGGCGGGTTTTTATTAGCGAATATATTAGATCGAATCGGATTGCTTAATAGGATAGCTTACTGGAGCATTATGAAGACTGGTGGAACGTATTATGGAATAATCGCAGGCCTTGGAATAGGCGGAATAATACTCAATATACTGGCTCCTGGTAGAGCTTACGTAGCCTTTGCTGCGTTAACTTACGGAATATGTAAAGCCCTTAAATTAGAAGTATCAAAGGAAAGCGGAGGTATAATGATAGCGGGATTTATATCCTCTTGGTTCCCGACATTTTTCCTCTATAATTCTAACTTTGCAACTATTCAAGGGCTAGGAGCTTCGGTACGAGATGTATCAGTTACCTATCTCGAATACTTGTACCACATAGGTCTTTAAAAATTTGGTTTCTTTCTTCTTGTCTTGACATTATTTTCATCACCTCTGTAAGATTTATTGATTACCGCTATTGGTATTATATTTCCCAATATAAGCGGCTTCAATAAATAGGGAA
>JAAZJT010000031.1 GCA_012800215.1 Bacillota bacterium
TAAGCAGATATTCTCCAAAATTGGGGGGTCAAACCGTGACTGTGATACGCGGCTGACAAGGTCTTTTAGTACAGGAAGGTGCATGGTGTCTTCGTGTAATATCTCTGCGATCAAGTTTTTACTGTCATTATCCAGATCGCCTTTGACAATTTCTTTTGCCGCTTCTATGCCGCGTTGTTCACCGACATAGGCATCCTTGAGTATAGAAGTAAGATCTTTTGGGTGTAAGCTTTTTAGCTTCAGCATTAATTCTCCCGTTAGTGGTGGGCTCGTCAATGGGGCGGCCACCGAGATTTTGAATTTGCTCAGCAATTTTCAAGGCATGAATTTTATGTTCTTGCTGAATCTTTTGCAGCGTTTTTTTAATTTGCTCGTCATCCACCTGCTGTAAGAAGTGTTCATAAGATTTAATGGCCATGTGTTCACCCATTAATATAGTGTTTAGTTCAGTTATGGCGGTAATTTTTGCTGCCTCCTTCCTCTAGGTTATATTAGTTATAGTTTATTATTCTTCCGTTGGGAGATAAAAATATATATTAAGGACGAATATTAATATTTTGTTATTGTTCGTTGTTTTTAAAAACTATATAGTATAAGCAATTAAAGTAAGAAGGTGTGCAGAAGGTAATTATAACAACTAAAGAAGCCGCAAAAAAATGGCGGTTAGCTGAAACAAAGAATTGCATAGAGAGGAGGGTTGTGACCCAGTGAAAAAAAGAGTCAAAAACAATGTCTTTTGGGTAGGCAAAGTTGATTGGGAGCTTCAGAAGTTTCACGGCAATGAGTACTCAACCCATAAGGGGTCAACTTACAATTCCTATTTGATTCAAGAAGAAAAAACTGTTCTAGTTGATACTGTTTGGGCTCCATTTGCGGAAGAGTTTGTTGATAATTTGGCCAAGGAAGTCGATTTAAATAAAATAGACTTTATTGTTGTAAATCATGGTGAAGTTGATCATAGCGGTGCTCTTCCGGCCCTGATGAAGCATTTACCGGACAAGCCTATTTATTGTACAGCAAATGCAGTTAAATCTCTGAAAGGTCAATATCATCAGCACTGGAATTTTCAAGTCGTAAAAACCGGAGATAAAATAGATATCGGCAATGGTAAGGAGCTCATCTTTGTTGAAATGGCTATGCTGCATTGGCCGGACAGCATGGCGACTTACATGACTCAAGATAATATACTTTTCAGTAACGATGCTTTCGGGCAGCATTTGGCTACTGAAGAATTGTTTAACGATCTGGTTGACCAATGCGACCTCTTCAATGAGTCAATCAAGTATTATGCGAATATCTTGAATCCGTTTAGCCCCATATTAAGGAGGAAACTGGCTGAAATCACTGCATTAAACCTGCCGATTGAGATGATTGCGCCAAGTCACGGAGTCATCTGGCGAGATAATCCACTGCAAATTGTTGAAAAATATGCTCAGTGGGCAAATGAGTATCAAGAAAACCAAATCACCGTTATTTATGACACCATGTGGAACGGTACAAAGCTGCTTGCTGAAAAAATAGCGGAAGGAATCAGATTTGCCGATGAAGATGTAGTTATTAAAGTACATAATCTTGCCAAGAGCGATGTAAATGATTTGATTACCGAGGTTTTCAAATCAAAGACTGTCGTTATCGGCTCACCCACAATTGTAAACAGTATACTGCATTCAGTAGCAGGTTTTATCAACCTCATGAAAGGGCTCAGATTTAAAAACAAAAAAGCTGCTGCATTCGGATGTTACGGCTGGAGTGGTGAATCGATAAAAATAATAAATGAATTAATGGAAAATGCCGGTTTTGAAGTTTTGTCAGAGGGATATAGAAATCAATGGCATCCGGATGATGATGCTCAAAAAGCGGCGGTCGATTATGGTAAAAAAATAGCTCAGTTTTAGATATATAAGAAGGAGGAGAAGTGATGGAAAAATACAGATGCATTCTCTGTGGATATGTCTATGATCCTGTACTTGGTGATTCCGATAGTGATATTGCACCAGGGACAGCATTTAAAGACTTGCCAGACGATTGGGTGTGTCCACTCTGTTCTGCCGGTAAGGAAGATTTTGAACTTATCGAGGAATAAAGGAACACCGGTAATCAGTTGTTTGGTGGCGAAGCAGGGCAGGGTTATATGCAGGGTTTTCCGCTCTTCTGTAGAATGAAGAAGATATACATTGTGGTGAACAGTGCGGAAAACCCTATTTTAAAATAGTATAATAGGTTTAATTGAAAGCAAAGTTGGGTGTGACAAAGAACCGTCCCCCGACACAAAGGTGAGGAAAGGAAGAAGTAGGTCAGTTTGCAACTTTTCAGAGAGCATCCGATTGGTGAGAGGATGCAGCTGCGCTGATGCGAATACATCCTGGAGCTGCTGCCTGAATTAATTAGTAGGGCCTGACGGGTACGCCCGTTATAGCGTGTGAGTGCTCTTGCACTTAATGAGGGCAATTCCGTGAGGAATTGTCAAATCAGAGGTGGTACCGCAATTTTTGCCCTCTGTTCCTTTGGGAACAGAGGTATTTTTATTTAAGATGCGAAAAGGAGATGGAACAGATGAAAATTTATGATGAACTGGTGGCCAGAGGTTTGATTGCCCAGGTGACCGACGAAGAGGAAATTAGGGAACTAGTTGATAACGGCAAAGCAACTTTCTATATTGGTTTCGATCCGACGGCTGACTCTTTACATGTAGGCCATTTTATGGCGCTTAGCCTGATGAAACGTTTACAAATGGTAGGTAACAAACCTATAGTGCTTATAGGTGGCGGAACCGCACATGTTGGTGATCCCTCCGGTCGCACAGATCTGCGTACTATGATGACACCGGAAACTATTCAGCACAACAGTGATTGTTTTAGGAAGCAGATGGAAAAATTTATTGAATTTGGTGAAGATAAGGCTATCATGCTAAACAATGCAGACTGGCTTTTAAAACTTAATTATGTTGAATTACTGCGTGAAGTTGGCTCCCATTTTTCGGTGAACAACATGTTGCGTGCAGAATGTTATAAGCAGAGAATGGAAAAGGGGCTCTCCTTCCTGGAATTTAACTATATGATTATGCAGGCTTATGACTTCTATCATCTCTATCAGCATTATGGCTGCAATATGCAGTTTGGTGGTGATGACCAGTGGTCTAATATGCTGGCCGGTACGGAACTTATCCGCCGTAAGTTAGGTAAAAATGCCTATGCCATGACAATAACATTACTGTTGACTTCCGAAGGCACAAAAATGGGGAAAACCGCCAGCGGTGCTGTCTGGCTTGACCCTGATAAAACTTCGCCTTACGAGTTCTTTCAGTACTGGCGTAATATAGATGATGCCGATGTTCTTAAATGCTTACGTATGTTAACTTTCCTGCCGCTTGAGCAGATTGAGGAAATGGATAAATGGGAAGGAAGTCAGCTTAACGAAGCCAAGGAAATACTAGCGTATGAACTGACTAAATTGGTTCATAGTGAGGAAGAAGCACAAAAAGCTAAGAAAACTTCTCGTGCTCTCTTTATTGGCGGAGGCGATGATTCAGATATGCCAACTACTGAAATTACAGCGGAACAACTAACTGATAGTGTTATTGGCATTTTGGATCTGCTGGTAGAAACCGGATTAGCCGCCTCTAAAAGTGAAGCAAGACGCTTGGTTCTGCAGGGTGGCGTTCATATTAATGATACTAAAGTTGAAGCTATTGATTGTAATATTTCTGCAGAACAATTACAAGACGGCGTCAAAATACGTAAAGGAAAGAAAACTTTCCATAAGGCTTTGTTAAAGTAGTAAGCGTGACAGGGGACGGTTCTTTGACACACCGTTGATTGTTGCTTCTTCATTTCGCCGTGAATGGCATGATAACGGCACATGAAAACAGAAGGAGAGAATGTATGAAAAGATTATATTCTTTAATCCTGGTGGTGTTAGTACTTTTGCTAAGCGCCTGTTCGAATAAATCTGATGTTCAGGAGCCTGTCAACCCGACGCCAGAGGAAGAAGTAGAAATGACTGCTACCGCTAAAGCTCTAGGGATCACTAATGCTAATTACCCCAAAATTGATGGTTCTACTTCCACGCTCGGCATCGTGCAGGCAGTCTACAGGGCTATGTACAGTGAGAATGCTGAAGCCTACTCGAAACATTATCCCACAGCAGCGTCGAAAACTGTACCATCTTATAAGCTTTTAATCAATGGCGATGTAGATTTAATCCTCGTTCCCTACGCCTCCGCCGACGTGCTGGAGCTGGCCAGCGCGTCAGCTGTGGAGCTTGAGTTCCACCGCGTAGCTGCAGAAGCACTTATCTTTATTACTCCAGCCGAAAATACAGCAGAAAATATTACTCGAGAGCAAGTGCGCAGTATTTATCTTGATTATGGCATTACTAACTGGAGTGAGCTTGGTGGTCCTGACAGGGAATTGGTTCCGATATGCCGTAACTCGGATAGTGGCAGCCAGTCGCAGATGGATAATTTGGTTTTAAATAATGAAGACATACATCCTGATATTCAAAAAAACTATGTAGAGCTAACTATGGAGGGAATGTTGGAACTGGTGGCTTTTTATCACACCGGCGGTCTTAGCGGTGCCCCTACCGACAGCTACGCCTTGGGATACACACTATACACCTATCTACAAAATATGAACAACATTACAGGCATTGGCGACAGCCTAAAAATACTTTCATATGACGGCGTTAAGCCTACTGAGGAAAGTATTGCAGATGGCACGTACTCTTTGTCAGACGGCTATTATGCAGTAGTGAGAAGCGATTTGCCTGCTAATCATAGTGCGAGAGCCGTAATTAAGTGGCTTCAAAGCGAGGAAGGTGCAGCCGCCATAGAAGAAATCGGACTGATTCCTTGCAGAAAATGAGTAATATGAGGCTGCAGTTGTAAATATATAAAAGTTATTTTGTACATTATAATATAATGTCCTAAGCAGATTTCTGAGGATGCTTGGACTATTGTTAGTTAGATGCATATTCGACTTATGGCATGCAAAAACAAAAATAGATCTTCTAATTGTATCTATAAATGTAAGATGCTACAATTACATTAAAGTGATATATATAGATGCAGCAGTTATTTATAACAGAAAGCTATAAAGAATACAGGTGAAAGAAATGAAAAAGATTTTTGTGATTTTAATAACCAAAATTTTATATTTTGTTGGGTTTTTAATCGGCCGGGGAAGCAGCTTGCCGGGTCAAATTGCCCTGAAGATCTATCCAGATATATTATCAAAACTTGTTTTGCCGGAAAATATTGTATTTATTACAGGAAGTAACGGAAAGACGACTACGGCCGGCATGATAAATGATGTTTTAATTAATAATGGCTTTACTGTCGGCTACAATTTTGAAGGTTCAAATCAAATCGAGGGTATTACTACTTTATTGCTAAGGATTTCCGATTTTTCAGGAAGGATAAATAAAGATGCCTTAGTGTTGGAAGTTGATGAAAGATATACACGACATGTCTTAAAATATATTACGCCAAAGTATTATGTTGTAACCAATCTTTATAGAGATCAGCTTACCAGAAACGGGCATCCTGAAGAAGTTTATGCAATTATTGAGCAGGGAGTAAAGGAAGAAATGCATCTTGTACTTAATACAGATGATCCTTTATCTTCCATGATGGGTATAGACAAAAAAAATGTTACCTATTTTGGGGTAGATAAAAACTCTCTGAGCAAGGAAAACAATACAAGTATTTATAATGATGGGGCATATTGTCCCCATTGTAAGGAAAAATTGGAATATGAATATTACCACTATAATCATATCGGCTCATACAAATGTGAAAAATGCGGTCATAAAAGACATGATCCCGAATTTCGTGTTACCGCAATAGACTTTGATGAAGGCAACTTTATAATAAATCATGAACATAGAATCGAACTAAATTTTAAAAGCTTTTACAATATCTATAACTTACTCACTGCCTTTACCGTTGCAAGTCTTCTAGGAGTGAAAAGTGAAGATATATGTTTATCTCTTAATAACTACATTCTAAAAAAAGAAAGGATTATCGAATTTCAGGTAGCCCAAAAAAAAGGCATGATGATTGTATCGAAGCACGAAAACTCTATTTCATATAATCAGTCTTTAATGTATATAGCTAATCAAAAGGAAGAGTGCACTGTTGTTATATTAGTAGACAGCATCAGCCGAAAATATTATACCAATGAGACGTCATGGCTTTGGGATATTGATTTTGAGCTGCTAAAAAATGACAATGTGAAAAGAATCATTCTGGCTGGGAAGTATGCCTATGATCTAGGTGTAAGGTTTGATCATACCGGGATTGATCTAGATAAGATTACTGTTACACCTGACTTGGACAAGATGATGGATTCAATTACCGAGACTGCCGTTGGCAAAATTTATGTTTTAACTTGTTTTTCGGACAAGCAAAAATATATAGATAAGGTGAAAGTATGGAACTGAGGATTTTACATTTATATCACGATCTTTTAAATTTGTATGGCGAAGTAGGAAATGTTAAGATACTAGCAAAAAATTTAATGAAACAAAATATACAAGTTACTGTAAAAAGCAGTTCAGTTGGGGATGAGATAGAGTTTAGCGATTACGATTTTATCTATCTGGGTTCCGGCACTGAAAAAAACCAATTGGTAGCGCTAAATGATTTGAGCCCCTTCACAAATGAGCTGCGTGATGCTATTGACCAAGGCGTGGTAGTGCTGGCAACGGGAAATTCTTTTGAAATTTTTGGGCAGTATATCCGCGAAACCGATGGAAAAATCTATGATGGTTTAAATTTATTTAATTTTCATGCTGAGAGAAGCAAAGTAAGGACTTCTGCCGATATCATTTATAGTGCAGATTTTTTAGAAAAAAACATAGTTGGCTTTGTGAACAAAAAAAGTATGGCATATGATATCGACAATTACTTGTTTAAAGTAAAGTTTGGCGTAGGGGCAAACGAAAACAGTAATGTTGAAGGTATCAGGGAAAACAATTTTTTTGGCACTTATATAATTGGTCCCATTTTAGTGAGAAATCCTCATTTTTTGGATTATATCTCGAGGCTTATCTGCCATGCCAAAGACCCTAATTTTGAATTTAAAGAGATAAAAAATGAAAACCAGGTTAAAGCCTTTGAAACGGCACTATTTGAACTATCCAAAAGAATGGGTTAGATTTGTCATTTGAAATAACCCGTTGTACTTTAAAACACTATAAAGACTGAGGTGATCATGACCCTCGATATTGGAAGATATCGAGGGTCATTTTTGCCTAGCTCACCTTACTAAAATTTAAAGATATTTTATAAATTTGATCTGGGTCATTTTTTATGCCAATATAGCCATGCTAAAATGTACATATAAAATCAATAAAAATAACAACAATAAAATGAAGTGAAAGAGAGGGATATTGTTGTGTCAATATTTAATGAGGTAAAAGAAAGAAACCTGGCAAGACTAGAACAATTTGTGCCAATTGTAGCACGTGTTCATGGTGGCACCCACCCGGAATTCCATGATGTGCATAAATTATTTGCTGAAATCACTGCAAAAATAAAGGAAGCAGGATCTGAAAAACCGGAATTAGATCTTGAATTTAAACAATTACGTGAGATTACGGATAACTATACCGTGCCATGTGATGTATGTGAAAGTTATGAAGCTGTATATAATATGCTTGCTGAATTAGATGAAGCATATCAAGCATAATTAGTTTTCCTCTTCTCTTAAAGTAGGTTGTTAAATAGATATAGCTTGAAAGAGAAGAGGAAATTTTTCTCAGACTCATATTTTTTTGTTGAAGTCAAAGGAGAGTGAAGATATGCAAAGGCATATTTTAAGTAATAAAAATAATATTGCATTAATTAGCGGCATTTTGATAGCAGTTGGATTTTTAAGCAAGTGGATAATGGATAATACGGACATTTTTACTTCGTCTTTAATTATCGCGTCCGTCTTAGGTGTAGCACCTATTGCTATTCAGGCATATCAAGCTTTAAAAGTAAAAGTAGTGAGTATTGATGTTTTAGTTACAATTGCAGTTCTGGGCGCGTTTTTCATTCAAAACTATGAAGAGTCGGCAATTGTTACATTCTTATTCTTATTCGGTGCTTATTTAGAGCAGCGCACATTAAATAAAACACGCTCAGCCATAAAAGAATTAACAGAAATGGTGCCGGAAAGTGCACTAAAACAAATGGCAGACGGCAAATTTGAAGAAGTTGAAGTGGATGAAGTGGATGTAGGTGATGTATTACTTGTTAAAACCGGTGCTAAAGTTCCTGTTGATGGTACTGTTTTAACCGGTGAAGGCAGCATTAATGAAGCAAGCATTACAGGAGAGTCTCTTCCCGTTGCAAAGGAAAAGGGCTCCAATGTATTTGCAGGTACAATCTTAGAAAATGGAACAATTCAAATTGTCGCCGACCGTGTAGGCGAAGACACAACATTTGGCAGAATCATTGAACTGGTAGAGGAAGCACAAGAATCCAAATCAGAGGCAGAACGTTTTATCGACCGTTTTTCGAAATATTATACACCGGCAGTTCTTGTGATTTCCTTTATCGTCTGGTTATTCTCACGAGATGTTGAACTGGCAATTACCATTCTGGTTCTAGGTTGCCCAGGTGCTTTAGTAATTGGCGTGCCGGTGTCTAATGTTGCAGGTATAGGGAATGGAGCACGTCATGGCGTATTACTAAAGGGCAGTGAGGTAATTAGAGATTTCAGTAGGTTGGACACAATAGCCTTCGATAAAACAGGCACACTTACCATGGGAAACCCCTCGGTTACGGAAAAAGAATTTTATGGAGACAATATTGATGAAGCATTAGGATATCTTGCAAGTGTTGAACGTGAGTCAGAGCACCCGTTAGCAAAAGCAGTATTAGAGGAGATTGGCGAAACGACATTCTCACCAGTTGAAAACACAGAAGTTGTAAAAGGTGGTGGGATTGTAGCCTATGTCAATGGTCACAGAATAGCTGTTGGTAATGTTGCTTTAATGGAGAAAGAAAATGTGAAGCTAAATGAAAAGGCAATAGCCGATGTGGACCGCTTTGAAAAAAACGGAAACTCACTTGTATTGGCTGCTGTTGATGGGGAGCTGAAAGTAATGCTTGGCATTCGTGACCAGATACGTCCAGGCGTAAAAGAAGACCTGCTAAAATTAAAGAAATTAGGGGTAAAGAATCTTATAATGCTCTCAGGTGATAACCAAGGAACTGTTGATCTGGTTAGTCGAGAGCTGGGCTTAACAGAAGCTCATGGCAACATGCTGCCTGAAGATAAATCAGCGTATATTGAGAAGCTAATTGATGAAGGCCAAATAGTAGCTTTCGTTGGAGATGGTATAAATGACAGTCCCTCACTCGCTTTGGCAAACATCGGTATAGCAATGGGAAGTGGTACAGACGTAGCTATTGAAACATCAGATGTCGTTTTAATGAACTCAGATTTTAGCCGCCTTCCTCACGCTTTGGGATTAGCAAAAGCCACGGCTGGAAATATGAAGCAAAACATTTTTATTGCCGTAGGTGTTGTATTGGTATTATTAGCCAGTGTATTATTTAGTGAATGGATGAATATGTCGATAGGAATGTTAGTACACGAAGGTAGTATCTTAGCAGTAATTCTTAACGGTATGAGATTATTACGTTATAAACTAAGAAAAGTTAAAATTTGACTTAAATCAAAGTTTTATTACTAAAGTAGGATATAATTTAATTAAGAGATTGGCTAAAAGAAATTCAACCTCAAAGATAATGAATTTAAGAGAGGAGATTATAATATGAAATCAGCAACAATCCAATTGGAAACTTTAACATGCCCATCATGTATGCAAAAAATTGAAAATGCGCTTAAAAGTTTAGAAGGTATCGATAAAGATTCAGTAAATGTCTTATTTAACTCCAGTAAAGCAAAACTAAATTTTAACGAAGATGAGGTATCAATTGAAGAAATAGAAAGTGCAATTAATAAACTAGGTTACGATGTTATTAAATCTAAAGTAAAATAAATCCTTGTGGCCTAGAAACAACAAGCTTTTTAAAATCAATCGAATAAGATACAAAACCTGTAATCATTGTGATTACAGGTTTTGCTTTCATATAAGGAATAAACTAATGCTGAAACATGTGTTTGTTAAATTCCTTTCTTGCTGGTATTATATATACAACGACAGCGAGGGATATAAATAGCTATGAAAAAAATTGTTTTTGGCATCTTAGCGCATGTGGATGCCGGTAAGACAACTTTATCAGAGAGTTTGCTGTATATAAGCGGTAAAATTCGCAAAATGGGCAGAGTGGACAACAGGGATGCTTATTTGGATAACTACGAGCTCGAAAAAGTAAGAGGAATAACTATTTTTTCTAAGCAGGCCACATTTGAAGTGGATGATATAGAAATTACTTTGTTGGATACACCTGGCCATGTGGATTTTTCCACTGAAATGGAGAGAACTCTTCAAGTGCTGGATTATGCCATTTTAGTGATCAGCGGGGCAGATGGCGTACAGGGGCATACGAAGACTTTATGGCGTTTACTTGCTCTCTATAAAATACCGGTTTTTATCTTTATTAATAAAATGGACCAAATTGTCCCAAATAAAGAGAATTTAATGCTGGAATTAAAGAAACATTTAAGTGATAGCTGTATTGACTTTGGGCAATCTTCAGCAGATGGCTTTTATGATCAAGTGGCCATGTGTGATGAAGCCTTATTAGAAGCTTATCTGGAAACAAGTCGTATTGAAAATTCACAGATAAGTGCCGCCATTAGAGAACGCAAACTGTTTCCGTGTTTTTTCGGTTCAGCTTTAAAGCTAGAAGGCATTGAAGCCTTGATGCAGGGTATTGTTAAGTATAGCGAGATACCTTGCTATCCGGAAAAGTTCGGAGCCAAAGTATTTAAAATAGGCAGGGATGAACAGGGTAACAGGCTTACCTACATGAAAATTACCGGTGGAAAGCTGAAAGTAAAAGATATTGTAACAAATGGAATTTGGGAAGAAAAGATTAATCAGATCCGTATTTATTCGGGTCAGAAATTTGCAGCAGTAAATGAGGCGGAAGCAGGCACTGTATGTGCAGTTACAGGGCTCACACAAACTAAAGCCGGGGATGGTTTGGGGGAAGAGAAAACCAACTTTCTACCCGTATTGGAACCTGTGCTGAACTATCAAGTTTTGTTACCTAAAGATTGTGACCCAAGAATGATGGTTTCCAAGTTGCGCCAGCTTGAGGAAGAAGATCCACAGCTTCAAATTGTTTGGGATGAGCAGCTTAACGAAATCAGAGTACAGGTAATGGGCGAGATGCAAATTGAAATTTTGCAAAGTCTTATCCAAAAGCGTTTTGGCATACAGGTATCATTTGATGAGGGAAAAATTGTTTACAAAGAAACCATTGCAAACGTAGTAGAGGGAGTAGGTCATTTTGAGCCTTTAGGGCACTATGCGGAGGTTCACTTGCTAATGGAGCCGGGCGAGCGCGGCAGCGGCCTCCAGTTTGCAGATGGCTGCAGTGAAGATGTATTATCTAAAAGCTGGAAGAATATAATTTTATCCTACTTAAAAGAAAAGGTTCATAAAGGTGTTCTTACGGGAGCAGCAATTACAGACATGAAAATTATTTTAGTATCGGGTCGGGCTCACCACAAACATACTGCAGGCGGTGACTTTAAAGAGGCTGCCTATCGTGCTGTGCGTCAGGGCCTAAAGGAAGCAGATTCACTTTTATTAGAACCATATTATTCCTTTCAACTGGAGCTGCCTGCAAAAATGATCGGGCGTGCGATGAATGATATTGAGAGAATGCATGGCAGATGCCGAATTTCACAAATAACTGGTGAAACAGCAATTTTAAGTGGCGAAGCTCCTGTTGCTACCATGAGAAACTACCAGAGAGATGTAATAGCTTATACGCAGGGTCGGGGCAAGCTATTTTGCAGTATGATGGGGTATGAGCCTTGCCATAATGCAGAAGAAGTCATGGCAAGGGTAGGGTATGATGCAGAAAAGGATTTAGAAAATCCAATGGGATCTGTTTTTTACAAAAATGGCAACAGCTTTTTAGTTGGTTGGGATGAAGTTAAGAATTATATGCATGTGGAAAGCTGCTTTTCCCAAAAGGATGATTCTTGCAAAGTAACTTCTGAAAAAAAGACTTTTTCAGTCGATCAGAGTGAGATTAACCCAGAGGAAGTTAATAGGATTATTCAGCAAACCTATTTTGCAAATCAAGGGGAAAAATCTGTCAGGCAAAAACGAAAGACAGTTACAGTAGCTTCGTCTGGTCTAATTTCTTTTAAAACTACGCAAAAAGAGAAAAAAGATTATCTACTTATAGATGGTTATAATATTATCTTTGCCTGGCCTGAATTAAAAGATCTAGCGGAAGACAATTTAGATGCTGCGAGAGAAAAATTGCTTGATTACCTAAGTAAATATCAAAGTGTACGGAAATGTCAGATTATCGTTGTATTTGATGCTTATCGTGTTCAGGGGCATCAAGAGGAAATAATCAACTACGATAATCTACACGTGGTATTTACCAAAGAAGCACAAGAAGCTGACCATTTTATTGAAAAGTTCACCTTTAATAATCAGAAAAAGTATCATATCACTGTTGCCACGTCAGATAGATTGGAACAGATGATTATCCGTGGGGCGGGTAGTACAGTTTTGTCTGCCAGTGAGCTAAAAAGAGAAATTGATACTATTAATGAGAAGATTATTCAGGACTATCGGGAAAGTCATAAAGGTGAGAGTAATTTTCTTGAGAATAAATTATCTGACGCTAAAAAACAGCAAATGGAAGAGATGAAAAAACAGATTAAAAACTAAAACTAGATTGTGAAATATGCTGGAAGTTGTATATAGTGATAGCTGCTAAAGCTGCTATAAGAAATTTTAGAGCGTAAAGTGGGGAATGGTCCGGCAGTCGTTTTGCTGCGGAAAAATCAAGTGTAGCTATAAGATAAAAAATGGATTATGATGGGAGATAAGAAGTGAAAAAGGAGGGGAGAGAAAATGAGGAGAAATATAGTAGCTGTTTTAGTTATTGTTCTGATTATTTTGCAGATTATGTCTCTTATTCGCATCAACAATTTGCAAAATGAATTGAGAGGTGCAAGAGATTATCTTTCACATTTGCTATCTAACCAGTCAATCGAGATAAACAAGATCTACGAGAATGTAGATTCTACGCTTAAACGCGAAGCAAGCATTATTGATAGCTATGAATATTCATTTGGCGTGCCAGATAAAGATAAACTTACTATTCCCGTAACCTTTAACATCTTGCCGAAGGAAACAAAAGGGGATACCAGCGTTACGCTATATGTTTCAGGTGCAAGTGCCACTATGAGCAGAAATAATACAAGTTTTACGGCTACTCTTCCGGTATATATTTTTGATACATTTGAAGCTAATGTTGTACTAGCCGACAGTGGGATTGAAAAAACTGAAAGTCTGGATGTACGAGAGAACTTACGCGAGAGGTTCTTACCAAAGATATATGCGGATTTTGAAGATGAAAGCGGGGTCGCCTTCAGCAAAAAGGGGGGCGAATTATCCGGTGAATGTCGCAGAAAAGGCAAATTGCGTATGGACGTTAAATTGGCGCAAAATAATAAAATTGAAAAAGCTCGCTTTGTTTTAGAAGTGGACGGCAATATTGTTTCTGAAGGGCCATTAAAAACAGACTTTTGGACTGATATTGACGAAAAGCTCACTCTTTCTGCAGGGCAGACATTGACACTATCAGTGGTGGCAACTGACAGCTTTGGCTTAATTCATAAAGTACTTTTAGATAAGCTCGTTCTTGATGAAAATGCCGACATTCTTCATGAAACAGATGATAGGATATGGATTGGTGAAGTTATTATTACTGATAGCGATGGAAAGGTTCTTTATGCACCTCAGTATGAGCTACAGTGACAGGGGACGGTTCCCTGTCACACTCTCTGTCATCTGAAGCAGTGTGACAAGGAACAGTTCCCTTCATACTAGTTTTACAAGCAAGGAAAGATTAAAAATTTATTGAATTATGTTCTAAAATTATAGCGGTAAAGCAAAAAAAACGAAAATTTGGCGGCATTAAAAGGAGACTTTATATGCAGAATGAGACAAAACTTGATTTGGCGACTGCTGCAAAGTTAATGCAGGGTACAAAAGAACAAATAGAGTCTGTGGTTATTGGTAAAAGCGAAGCGGTGCAATTAGCATTAGCAGCTTTTTTAGCAAAGGGGCATATTTTACTTGATGATGTTCCGGGTACAGGAAAAACCACTTTGGCTAAAACAATAGCTATTACGTTGGGCTGCGATTTTAAACGCATACAGTTTACTCCCGATTTGATGCCATCTGATATTACCGGTATAAATTTTTATAACCCTCAAAGTGGCGAATTTGAATTTCGGCCAGGTCCCGTCTTAACTAATGTTTTACTTGCCGACGAGATTAACCGCACCACACCGCGTACTCAATCGGCACTGTTGGAGGCAATGGAGGAAAGGCAGGTTACAGTTGACAGCATATCTCATAAACTACCACAGCCATTTTTGGTACTGGCAACACAAAACCCCATAGATTCAGAAGGGACTTTCCCGCTGCCTTATGCACAGCGTGATCGTTTTTTGATGACAATTAAACTAGGTTATCCAAATTTGGCTAAAGAAGCCGACATTGTCTCGAAACATGCTTTTACCGATGTAGTAGGCTCTTTAACAACTGTTTTAAACAGCAGACAGCTTTTGCAGCTCCAGGAACTTATTCCTTCAATTTATCTGTCAGATGCACTGGTACAATACATTTTAGAAATAGTTGCTTATACGCGCAATCATGAAGCTGTAGAATTGGCGCTAAGCCCCCGTGCTTCTATTGGTATGGCAAGAGCCTCTAAGGCTTTGGCTTTTTTACAGGGGAGAACTTATGTACTTCCCGATGATATTAAGCTCTTGGTTAATCCTGTATTTGCACATAGATTAAAACTAAAAAAATCAGAAGAATATAAAGGGTTATGCGCTGAAGAATTTTTACAAGGGCTGCTTACTAAAATACCTGTACCACTAAAAGGCAATTACGAAACCTATGAAAAAATATAGAGTTATAAGTACCACCCCTATTGCCGGCTTTCCAGCCAGGCTGCTGTTAACTATATTGCTGTTATTAACTGCATACTATCGGCTTAAGTTATTTTATCTTGCTGTTTCACTCTACTTGGTCTATTTATTATGGAGTTATTATTGGGCTATTAGCAGCTGCCGTTATATTAATGCCAAGGTAAATAACTCTCAGAGAAATATTTTTACCGGGGAGACTTTAAGCTGGGAGGTAAAACTGGCCAACGGTTGGAATTTACCTGTAGTTCGCAGCAGTATTGACTTTACATTACCAGCTTTTTTTGCCGTTGCCGATGATAAAATATTTGTTAGTGAAGAGCCAAAGGAAGTAAATGCAGAAAATAGCAGTTGCATTTTTCTGCCTTGGCAGCAGTATTCTGCATACTATGCATGGCTGAAGGCAAAAGAAGAAGTAAATTTTACTATAGAAGTAAAGGCTCAGCTAAGAGGCATTTATTATATCCCACCGGTAGAGTTTTCTGTCGGC
This sequence comes from Bacillota bacterium, assembly GCA_012800215.1. Classification (GTDB taxonomy): domain Bacteria; phylum Bacillota; class Dethiobacteria; order Dethiobacterales; family Dethiobacteraceae; genus JAAZIQ01. The sequence continues at coordinate 15,598 of JAAZJT010000031.1, forward strand.
GATCCTTCTGGTCTGTTTTATGGTAAAAGGGAAATTACTGCTGGCGATTATCTTTATGTTTATCCCCAGCTTCAAAAAGAGGTAGCTATTGCCCAAGCACTGGCTTTGACGGAAAAGCAATTAGAATCAGGAAACGCTTTGGAAGACCGTTATACTGTAATTGGTGTGAGAAGCTATCAGCTGACAGACCCCATTAAAAGTATTAACTGGTATGCTACAGCACGTACAGGCAGTTTAAAGTCGAACCTTTATGCACGTAAAAACTCTTTTAACTGTCTGATAGTTTTTGATACGAGTGTTTATGAACAGCCTGCTGATGTAACCGAAATTGTACGTGCAAAAGACCCATTACTGGAAAATGCTATTAGCTTTGCAGTTAGCTTGGCACTGTTTCAGCTTGAACAGGGTGCCAAAACAGCTTTTTATACTAACTCACCTCTTTTACAGTGGCAATACAGAGAGGAGCTGCGGCAAACAAAAAAGCTTCCTTATTTAAAAAGGGTAAGGAAGATTTCTGATATAACTTTTGCTGATGGCGATGAGCAAGCGCAAAGGATACTGAAGCTTGCTGCTTCCATTGATGAAAGCAGCCGCGCTTCGCGGGAAGAACAGGAAAAATTATGGTTAAAAGTGATGGAAACAGCTTCTGATAGCATGGTCTATATCTTAACTTATAATAGGCCCCCAGCCTTTTGGTCCTCTTTAACAGGCAGTGATGAAACTACGGAAAAATTGGCTGAAAATCCCCATGAATTTTACAGCGCAGCAAGGCTGGCTGCTTTACAGGCCGCCGGCTATCAATTAATTAATCTAGGTTAAAAGGGGTAGCTGTATGATTTGGCCTCTTCTTTTGATATGCATTTCTAACTATAGTTGGTATTTAATTTTTACAAATAATGCAGTGACCATTAATGTAGGGGAACTACTAATAGGTCTTATTTTTAATTCTCTTTTACCTGCATTTTGGGCTTTAGCTCTTAATAGCAAACTAAGCTTTCGTGAGCCTACAATTACAACTACCCTGCGCAAAAATTTGCAGCAATTTTTACTTTATAACGGTCTCTTTAGTTTGATAAACATCCTAAGGGGGAATTATCTTAATCTCCCATTGCGTTTGGCATGGCTGCTGCCCTTTATCTGGCAGGGCCTGTCCTGGTTTTGTGGCATAAATGCTGTTTTTCAATTGATTTCACCTTTAAAGAAAACAGGAAGTATCAGTCTTAGGGCTGTGGAGAGCAGTTTTATTATATTTCTTCCCGCTCTGATTATATTGCATCTTATGGGTGCACCTTTTATAACCCTGTTTTTGTTGTTGGCAGGCTGGCTTATAGCTCTATTCATAACACTTGATATGGAGGGGCATGGGGTACAAAAAAAACACTATTTTCGTTACGATTTAATAGTTTTACATTTGTTTGTTCCTGTCGTCACTGCAGCCTTGCTTTTTTTTATAACTTTTTCTCAAGAGGCCTATTTTATTTTAAAGTTTGTACAAAAAAAAATAATCAATATGTTTTTTGCTGCAGCAAATTATTTAAATCATATTTTTTTACAGGGATTCAAAGGAAAAAAATATCTGGAACCTAATTCGTCTTCAAAATCTGGCATACGTGAAATAGTGCCGCCTTTACGGGAAATGCCTCCCTGGTTAGGCCACCTTTTCATCTTAGTTGCAGCAATTTGCTTGTTAACTGCTTTATCGATTTTAGTAAAGGTAGTTAAAAACAGGAATAAGTCGAAGCTCGTTTTAAAACCTCGGAGCAGAACAAAGGCAAAAGTAACTATCAGGCAGTTATTATTACTGGTTAAATCTTGGTTGCGCAATATATTAAAAAGTATAAATGGTTTTATCCAAAAAATAGGGATACTCTTTAAGTCACTGGGGCAAAAAATAGTCAATTTTATCCGCCGGCTGAGGCAGCCTAAAACACCCACTGATAAAGTTATACATAATTTTAATCTTTTGTTACGGTTAGGGCAAAAAAGAGGGCTGCCGCGACAGCTTTGCGAAACGCCTTTAGAATATATTACCCGACTGCAGCACTTCCATAGGAATAGTTTTTTTCCAGTAGTAGAAGTTAGTCAGCTTACGGCTCTTTTTTTGCAAGCTGTTTATAGTAATAATCCCATAGGAGAAGAACAGTCTGAGGAAAGTATCCGCCTAATAAAATGCATTGAAAGCAAATGGGTCGGGCAAAAAACTACGGAACAAATTTAAAAAATTCCCGTCAAAAGGATGGTAATTAAAATGTACTAGCTGCGAGCAAAGGAGAAACTAATGGTTTTTGCGAGTATTAGTTTTTTATATTACTTTCTGCCAATTGTCTTTATAATTTATTATCTTGTACCTCAGGCTGCCCAAAATATTGTTCTGCTGCTAGCCAGTCTTGTATTTTACTCTTATAGTGAACCTGTCTACATTTTATTAATGTTACTGGCAATATTGTCTGGTTTTTTGCATGGGCTTGTCATTGATAAATTTAAAAGCCAAAAAGAAGAAAAATACTCCCGGATGGCCATGATATCCTCTGTTGTGGTGAGCATTAGCTTACTGGGTTTTTTTAAATATGCAGATTTTTTTATCGCTAATTTTAACCATGTGTTTAAAGCTAACATCTCATTTTTAAGGTTAGTGCAGCCAATCGGTATCAGTTTTTATACCTTTCAAATTCTAAGTTATACCATTGAAGTATATCGTGGCAGTGCTGATGTGCAGAGAAACTTTCTCCATTTTGCCCTTTATGTTTCCTTATTCCCACAGTTAATTGCCGGTCCTATCGTCCGCTATACAACTGTAGCGTCTGCTCTTGATTCCCGCCGCCATTCCTGGGAAGACTTTGCCATTGGCGTGAGGCGTTTCACTATCGGGCTGGCAAAGAAAGTGCTGTTGGCTAATGTACTTGGTGAGCTTTGTAGCGCTTTTAAAGCAGTTAGCGAAAAGACAGTATTATTTTATTGGCTTTATGCTGTAGCTTTTACTTTGCAAATTTACTTCGACTTTTCCGGCTACAGTGATATGGCTATTGGCTTAGGTAAATTTTTTGGTTTTCATTTCCTGGAGAATTTTAACTACCCGTATATTGCTCAAAGTATCACTGAGTTTTGGCGGCGCTGGCACATTTCCCTGGGAACATGGTTTCGCGACTATCTATATATCCCCCTGGGCGGCAACAGAGTTTCAACTGCTCGCTGGTTGTTTAATATACTGCTGGTATGGTTAGTCACCGGTTTTTGGCATGGTGCTGACTGGAATTTTATTATCTGGGGGCTTTTCTTTGGCTTATTGTTGATCTTGGAAAAATATTTTTATCACTATCTCTTTGCTAAGCTACCGCCTTTTTTTTCGCATTTGTATGTTCTTTTTTGCGTAATAATTGGTTTTGTTATTTTTGATGCAGGTGGCATTTATGACGGTGTTTCAAGTGTTATGGGCATGTTGGGGTTGCTGGAGATGCCTCTTTTTAATCAAGAAGCACTTTATTATTTGCAAAGCTATGCAGTTGTCTTACTGCTAGCTATAATTGGTTCAACACCTCTGTTTAATGTGCTGGTGAGGAAAGTTAAAAGCAAAAAGCACGGTGAATTGATAGTAAACCTGGTGGAGCCTGTTTTTTTGCTGGTGCTATTGTTAATGGTAACAGCTTATCTTGTAGATGGCTCTTTTAACCCATTCCTGTACTTCAGATTTTAGGAGGGCAGTATGAATAGTACTGTAAAAAATAAATTGGTATCTATTTCCTTTGTCTTTGTCTTGGCAGTAATATTTTTACTGAATTTAATCTGCCCCTCCCAGGATTTATCCTTTAGTGAAAGGAGAAAGTTGCAGCAGTTTCCTGCTGTCACGTTTTCTTCTTTTCTAGATGGGAGTTGGATTGATAAATTTGAAAAATACAGTCTCGATCAATTTGTGTTTAGGGAAGAGTTTAGGACATTAAAAGCTGCTGTGTTGTTTAAGCTGTTCAGGCAAAAAGATAATAATGGCATTTATCTTATTAACGAGCATGTTTTTAAAATGGAGTACCCACTAAAAGAAAGGTCCATTGAAAAGGCAGCGCAAAAGTTGAACGAAATTTATGATTACTATCTGCAGGGGATGAATGTCTATTACGCCATTATTCCAGATAAAAATTATTTTGCTGCAGCGCAAAATGGCTATCCTTGTTTAGACTATCAGCGGCTCTTAGAACTCATGAATGAAAATGTTAGAAATATGAAGTATGTTGATCTTTTTAATTGCCTGACACTAGCAGATTATTATCGTACAGATCTGCACTGGCGTCAGGACAGACTGCAGCCTGTAGTAGCTCAACTTGCGCGTGAAATGGACCTGTCGCCAAACTTAGCAGCGAGACAATATATCAGTGTGACAAAGTATCCTTTTTACGGAGCATATTTTGGGCAGGCAGCTTTACCTTTAGAGCCTGAGGAGTTAATCTATCTCACAAATGCAACCATTGAGGATGCGGTAGTCTATAATTATGATAAAAAAGAATATCGTAAAGTTTATGAAGCAGAGAAGTTTGGTCAGATTGATTCCTATGATCTTTTCCTCTCTGGCGCTGTAGCACTGCTGACCATAGAAAACCCTCATGCCCAGTCCCAAAAAGAATTAATCATCTTCCGGGACTCCTACGGAAGCAGCCTGGCGCCGCTACTTTTAGAAGAGTATCAGAAGATTACCCTCATTGATTTACGTTATATCGCAACGCACAAACTGGGGGAATTTATCGACTTTAAAGATCAAGACGTCCTGTTTTTATACAGCGTGCTAATTCTTAATAATAGTGAGATGTTAAAGTAGATTCGCCTTAAGCAAAAGCTTGGGGCGAATCTTGTTGCCATATAATGTAAAATATTATACAATAAATGGTAAATATAGCAGAAGAGCACCACGCGTGACAGGGGACGGTTCCTTGTCACGTATGCACAGATGATGTGGAAACTGATACAAAAATTATGAGATGGTGTAAGTTAGGGGTGATCATATGCCTCGGACTGCTAGGCAGCCGAGCAAAAGTAAAATTTACCATATTATGTTTCGTGGAAATGAATTAAAGAATATATTTTTTGATGTTGAGGACAGGCTAAAATTTTTGCAGCTATTAGATGAAAAAGCACTGGATGAGAATTTTACTGTTTACGCTTATTGTCTTATGGATAACCATGTTCATATTCTCCTTTATGGTGAACATGAAAATTTAAGCAGGCTTGTTAAAAGAATTAATACAAGCTATGTTTATTATTTTAATAAGAAACAAAGTAGAGTAGGGCATTTGTTTCATGATAGGTTTAAAAGCCAGCCTGTAGAGACGGATGCCTATTTACTTGCAGTTGTAAGGTATATTCATAATAATCCGGTTAAGGCAGGTATGGTGGCAGATCCTTTGGACTACCGGTGGAGCAGCTACCGTAGTTATGCTGATTATCCCCGAATAAGCTATTCTTGTTTGGATCCACTATATATATTAAAAATGTTTTCAGAAAACATAAGTGAAGCTAAAAAACTGTTTTTGAATTTCTCAAAGCAGCAGGAAGAGAAAAACTTAAAAATTATTGATATAGACGAGAATGAGATGCGGAGTAAGGATATTATAGGCGAAGCTGCAGCGAAAAGCTTCGTGGATAAATATTTGCAGATGAAGGGAATACAATATGACTGTTTACGTGAGAATCGATATAAAAGCATAAGAAACGAATTAATATCTGAGTTAAGGAAGAAGTCTAATTTATCTATAAGACAGATAGCATCTCTCTTTGGCGTTAGTAGAGGCGTGGTAAGCAGGATAAGGAAAGTGTGACAGGGAACCGTCCCCTGTCACATTGACATCAGTGGATAATAATGCTACACTAGATATTAGTAAATTAGTAATTTAGTAAACTACTAGATTGGTAACGGAGGACGAAGATGAAAATACCCACTACTTTAAAGCATAAACCGGTAATTGTCTCTGAAAACTATGAAAATGTTGATGGCAGGAATGCCTATAAAAGTGATGCCAAGGGCCTTTCCTTAGGGCTGGCGCAGTGGAATGACCGTGGTAAGGTTGATATTTCTGCTAAAGTTTGGCGGCATACAGGAGAAAAATGGTCAAGGCAGTCAGAGGAATTGCCCCTGCATCGTGTTCTGGATTTAGCAATTCTAGTTTGTCGGGCTCAACAGCATTTTCAGGAAGCTTATCGCTATGAAAATCTATATGATCCAGAAAAGCCTGTAATTGATCGGGTTGGTTTGCAAGGAGATGCTATGACAGTGTCTGTATGTACAGATAATGAAAAAATAAATGAGGATATTAAGCTTTTTAGTCAAGCTCTTAGTGAAGATGGGGAGCTTATTGGTGAGCGGTTGCGTACCTTGTCAAGGATTCTAAAAGAAATGGGGTATTAATGTGGATTCTGAGCGTAGGAAACAACTTAAAGAACTATATAAACAAATGAAACCCGAGATGGGTATTTTAGCTATAAAACATACCCATAACAATAAATATTACCTTGAAGGGACTCAGGATCTAAGGAGTACAGCCAATAGTACAAAGTTTAAACTAAACTTTGGCAACCATCCTCACAAACAACTGCAAAAAGACTGGCAGAAAGATGGGCAAGAAAGTTTCACTATTGAGGTACTAGAGAAGTTGAAATATGATAAAGACGAAACAAAAACCGATTACAGTGAAGAACTAGATATTCTAAAGATGCTTTGGGAAGAAAAATTACTACAGCAAGGTGCAGAGTTATATTGATAAAGGCGAAGGGTGCTCTTTTGGGAAAGAGCACCCTTTACAATTATTTGTTTTTCGCTTTTGCTAATCTTCCTTCAACATCCTGCCAGTTGACCAGATTCCACCAGGCTTCTACCCAGGCAGCCCTTTTATTTTGATATTTAAGATAGTAGGCATGTTCCCAAACATCACAAACTAACAGTGGGGTTACGCCCCAAATAGATAAATTTTGATGTTTTTCCGTTGTCATGATATCTAGTTTGGCAGCATAGGGATTCCAAACCAGAAGCCCCCAGCCTGAGCCCTCAACGGCAACCGTTGCGGCACTAAAATGTTTTTTAAAGGCTGTAAAACTTCCGAAATCCTGATTAATGCGTTGAGCAAGGACTCCTTGAGGAGCACCGCCGCCTGAGGGACTTAGATTATTCCAAAACAAGCTATGTAGCACATGACCTGCCCCGTGAAACGCTAATTCTCTTTCCCAGTGCTTAATTAGGGCAAAATCACTAGCTGCGCGCGCTTCGGCAAGTTTAGACACCGCCTGATTAAGCCCGTCCACATATCCTTTATGATGTATATCATGGTGCAGTCTTACTGTTTCTTCGTCATAATAGGGTTCAAGAGCATCATAGGCGTAAGGCAGTTCCGGCAGTTTATAAACCATAAAACACACCCTTTCATTGTTCTTGAAAAAATACTTGCGTCTAGTATATCATTTTACAGCGAAAAAAAGTTAACATATGATAACAATAAATCTGATTTCACTACCTGACAGCAGCTACCTGCTAAATTTATCTCATTTAGGAAGGAACCTTTTTGCGGTTATCTCGTCTTAAATAGAGATAGATCAACAGGAAAAGAGGGATTGGTATGAAGAAATTTTTGATTCTGTTTTTAGTGTTGGCTGCAGTATTTGTTTTTGTTGCTTGTCAGCCGGCAGGGACTGGACAAGGAAGCAGTGCTCTTGATGGTAGTCTTGAGGATATTTTGGCTGAAATTTATGAGACGGCAGAAGTTGATGATTTCTTTAAAGAATTCATAGAGACAGGGTTGCAAACAACTGAAATTAATGCAGAAAATTGCAGTTATCATTTAGGTGCCGAGATTGAATTTGCAGAAGCTATTGCTTCTGAACCAATTATGATGCCTTCTGCTTATGAATTATGTTTGGTACGCGTCAAAGAGGATGCAGATATTGAAGAGATAAAAACTGCGATTAAAGAAAATGTTGACCCACAGAAATGGATTTGCGTGGGTGTAGATCCCGATAAAATAATAGTA
>JAAZJT010000032.1 GCA_012800215.1 Bacillota bacterium
TACTAAATTGCAAATTTAAATGCCACCCATATTTTGTAAGTCCATATTTTGTATATTGTCAAGTTATGTTCGCGGATGTCAAGGGCGGAGCACAGCGGAGTTCATTTTACCCTTGACATCCTCTCTTAATATATCCTTTGGTTAGGGGGCCTGCTTGCAGCCCCCACGCCCTCCGGCGAGGACAGGGTTTGGGACAGAGTCCCAAGGTTTTTCCTCTTTATCCCGCAAGTTCTTTGGGAGTCTTATACCCAAGGATTCTTCTGGGATAGTTATTCATCCATTTCTCAATAGCTTTTATCGTTTTCTTGCTTATCTTTGATATATCTGTTCCCTTTGGTATAAACCGTCTTATCAGTTTATTTGAGTTCTCATTTGTACCACGTTCCCATGAGCTATATGGGTGAGCATAGTATATTTTTACTCTCTTCTCTTCAGGATTGCTCCGCGATCGTTCTAATCCTTTAAAATTCAGGAATTCGCTACCGTTATCTACTGTTATTGTCTTAAACTTTTTCCTGAATTGCTTGCCATGCTTCTTTTCTAATGCATCCAGTACCTTTTGTACCGATTCCTGTGTCTTGCTATCCATTTTATATATTATTTCTTCTCGGCTTCGTCTTTCACTTAGCACCAATAAAGCAGCTCCACTTCCTCCTTGATTTCCTACTACACAGTCCATTTCCCAATGCCCATATTCTTCTCTTTTTTCAACCTCTGCAGGTCTTTCTTCAATGCTGGTCCCTTTGAGGTTCTTATGGGCTATTTTGACCTTCCTATAGCTACCTTTCTTTTTGTCTTTCTTCACTGGCAGGTCTTTATTAGTAATGTTAGCAAACACTTCTTGATCTATATAGTTGTAGAGTGTCTTGGTACATATGCTAGTCTCAAATTCTATATCTTTTGCCTTAATCTGCCCAATTACTGCATCTGGTGAATATTTCTCTTTTACAATCTTCTGCTCAATATATTTAGCCAATTTATGGTCTTTCCCTATCTTCAGCCCAGGCCCTTTATTCCTGCCATTCCTATCGTATACCATCTGCCCTCTGTCTGCACAGTATTCTCGTCTATAGCTTAAATCGCTGTTTAGCAGCCACACAGTACCCTTAGCAATTTCTCTTTCGATTGTTCTCTTATGCCTTCCCAACCTTTTAGAAATCTCGAAAACTGTCATTTTTTCTTTTAACAATATTTCAATACTGTATCGCTCTCGGTAGTTTAGGTGTTTATTCCTTCTGTCTAATGTGGTATAGTTTTCTTGACTCATGGTGTTTCCTCCGTAAATGTTTGGTTTGGTTACTTAACATTATACACTGGATTTACCATGAGTCACCTTTTTTATGCCTTACGGCATTTAATTTTACAACTTACCTTTCTTATAAAAGACATCTAAAAATAATACTTTCATGAACAAAAATAACAGCACCCCATTCTTTTACAGAGTGGAGTGCCGTTTATGTGAGAAGCAATTACTTTATACTATCAGCGTTCTTCTCTGAAATATGGAATCCCACACGCCTTTGGGCCTGCCTTTTCCCTTGACTTTCTCATTGACACTACAACAAGCACGGTGATTGTCACTAAATACGGCAGCATGTCTATGAAATATTGGGATACATTGATCCCCAAATTTTGAATTCTAAAGCCTATGATGTCCAAACCACCGAAGAGATAAGCTCCGAAGATTGCCTTATAGGGGTTCCAAGTGGCGAAAATAACCAATGCTACGGCTATCCAACCTCTCCCCGCTGTTACACCCTCTTGCAAGGCAGGTACATAAACTAGGGACAGATATGCTCCTCCTAAACCGCAGAGTGCTCCACCCAACAGGGTATGAAAATACTTATATAATGTAACATTTATTCCGGCAGCATCTGCTGCACCGGGATTCTCCCCTATAGATCGCAGGTTCATTCCCACACTGGTTTTAAAAAGGTAAATGCCCAGAAGTATAGCAGTCAAATAACCCAAATAAACAAAAACATCCTGCCTGAACAGTACCTGACCAATAAAGGGAATATCACCCAATACCGGTAAGCTATACGGTCTGAAAAACATTCTCAGCTTTTCGGGAGCTATCTGACCTATAAGATCCTGACCCACAAAATCCGCAAACCCTGAACCGAATATTGTAAGTGTCAAACCGGAAACAATTTGATTTGCCCTCAAGGTGATTGTCAAAAAGGCATAAA
>JAAZJT010000005.1 GCA_012800215.1 Bacillota bacterium
AACAATTAATTATGAAACTCCTGATCCGGAGTGTGACTTAAATTATGTTCCTAATAAAGCTTTGGCCCGACCGGTACAGACGGCATTGTCTAATTCTTTTGGCTTTGGTGGTACCAATGCTACACTTGTTTTTAGCAAGTTTAAGGGATAATAATGGAGAGAGTAATGAATAAACGTAATCTACGGGAACTTTTTACTAAGCTAAATATTGTACCTAAACAGCAAGAACTGTATTTGCAAGCTCTGACTCACTCTTCTTATGCTCACGAACATAACTTAGGCAGCTATGCACATAATGAGCGGCTGGAGTTTCTTGGTGATGCAGTGCTGGAGTTGGCTATTTCTGAAGAGTTATTTCAACGCTATCCACAACTTCCGGAAGGTAAACTGACACGGTTTCGAGCAGGGCTGGTCTGCGAAGAAACTTTGTTTCAACAGGCGAAACAATTGATTTTGGGTGATTATCTGCTTTTAGGTAAAGGTGAGGCTGCCAGCGGCGGCCGCCAACGCCCTTCTCTACTGGCCGATGCTTTTGAGGCCTTATTGGGTGCAATTTATTTAGATCTTGGTTTTGAGCAGGTGAAAGTTGTTGTCAAGCAATTATTTGATCCATTAATTATTAGTGCAAAAAAAGGCTCTTTACTGACTGATTATAAAACTTTACTTCAGGAATATACGCAGGCTAAATTGGCAGCAACGCCAGAATATACAATTATCTCTGAATCAGGACCGGATCATGCCAAAGTATTTGTGGCACAATTAATTGTAAAAGGTAAAGTATTAGCTGAGGGTAGTGGGCATTCCAAGAAAGAGGCTGAGCAGGAAGCTGCCCGGATAGCTTACTGTAAATTTAATAAATAATACTTTAGGCAGGAATTATTGCATTTAGTAACGAATTACAAAGCATGGCAAAATTAAGCAGAAAGTACATGCAATCCTGTCAAAGTAAATCCTTTGACCTGCTTGTTCGCAAGCAGGTATTTTTAATAAATAAATGTGTATTGGTATGTAGCAGAAATTTATGTAGCAACTGTATTTTTGTAAGCTAAGGGGAGGAGTCCGCAATGTATCTCAAACGTCTGGAAATGCATGGTTTTAAGTCCTTCGCTGATAAAACAACGTTTGATTTAACGCCAGGGGTGACTGTGATTGTAGGACCTAATGGCTGCGGCAAAAGTAATATTACTGATGCAATACGTTGGGTGTTGGGTGAACAGTCAGCCCGTCACTTGCGCGGTTTGCGCATGGAAGATATTATTTTCAACGGTTCAGCCAACCGTAAGCGGCTGAGCTTTGCTGAAGTTTCCCTCACCTTTGATCATAGTGACGGTGTTTTAGGTGTAGACTATCGGGAAATTACGATAACACGCCGTCTTTACCGTAATGGTGAAAGCGAGTACCTACTGAATAAACAACCCTGTCGATTAAGGGATATTTTAGAATTATTTATGGATTCCGGTGTAGGCAAAGAAGCCTATTCTTTTATAGGTCAGGGCAGAGTGGAAGAAATAATACAGTCGCGGCCGGAAGAGAGACGTCATTTTTTTGAAGAAGCGGCAGGGATTCTAAAATATAAAAACAGAAAGCGTGAAACGGAGCGCCGCCTTGCAGAAACTGCGGAAAATTTAATACGTGTTGGTGATATTATTCATGAATTATCTGCACAGCTGGAACCGCTGGCTGTACAGGCTGAGCAGGCAAATAAATATTTATCTTTACGTGATAACCTTAAGAAGCATGAAGTTGATTTGCTTGTTTCAGATGCGCTGGGGCTGCGGCAGCGGTGGTATGAAGTTGATGATAAACTAAAAACTGTTGCAGATGAACTTTTAAAACAAAAAGCTGCAGTTAGCCGTCAGGAAGCACAGCTTACCACTAATCAGTTTACTTATGATGAGGAACAAGCCGCAGTAACTGCCCTACAGCAAGAAGTAAATAGTTTAAATTCTGAGCTGGAAAAAACACAGACACAAATAGCCGTGCTTGAGGAAAAAATACATGGCGTGGAGCGTCAGCTTGCGGAAAGTAACAATTTCCTGGCTGATTTGCAGCAGGAAGATAAAGCCTTGTGTGAAGAAATCAAAGCTAAAACGGATGAACTGGAGCGGCTAAGCAGTAGCACAAAACAGGCTGAAACAGAGCTAGCGCAAGCACAGGAAAGGCTGGAAACTTTAGATAATTCTGCGGAAGTAAAACGCCCGCAGGCAATTCAAGCGCAATTGGAACAAATAATGGCACAGATTCAGCAGCTTAAACTGCAGTCAGAACGCCTTGCTATGGAAAAGCGGCAGCTGGAGGAAAAATTAACAGAATTAAAAGCAGAGCAAGAAACAAAAATAGTAAAGACAGAAGCACTGAAAGAACAGTATGAAGAGTTATTGGCAAGAAAGAAAAAGATAATACAGCAAAAAGAACTAAAAAATCAGGAGTTAGCAGCTTTAAACCAAGAGCAGCAAAATATTATACAGCAGCAGGAAAGACTGACTCAAAAATATCAGACAGAAGAAAAACTTTTAGCTGCAGCAAATAATAAATTGGCAGTGCTGCAAGAGTTGGAAGAAAACATGGCCGGCTACTATCGCGGCGTTAAAACTATTCTCACAGCCAGAAACCAAAATCAGCAGTTTAAAGGCATTTTCGGTACGGTTGCAGATTTGTTGGAAGTTCCACCCCGCTATGTTGCTGCTGTAGAAGCAGCCCTAGGTTCTGCACAGCAGAATTTAGTTGCTGATAGCGATAAAGTTGTGCGCGAAGCAATTGCCTACTTAAAACGCTGTAGGGGTGGCAGAGCAACATTTTTGCCCCTAAATATTCTTAAAACACCAAAACGCCACCAGCAGGCAGACAAATTAAAAAATCTTCCAGGATATATAGGAATAGCTGCTGATTTAGTCAAAAGCAAGGATTTGTTTGCTGCCGTCAAAGAATCACTTTTAGGGCGAATTCATTTTGTCACAGATTTGGAAGCTGCTCTGCCTGTGGCGGAAGCTTTAAATTATAGTGAGCGTGTAGTCACATTGGATGGGGATATGATTGCTCCAGGAGGCGTCATGAGTGGTGGTTTTGAGAAGAAACAGGGAGGAGTGCTCTCACGCCGTAAAGAGCTGGCAGCGCTGAAAAAAACGCTGCAGCAGCATGAAGAACAATTAATATCCTTCCAGGCGGAAGCACGAACCTTGCAGGAGTATAATGCTGACCTTAACCAGCGAATTGTTAATGTAAATGAGCAGTGCCAGCACATTGAACTGCAGCTTGGTTTGAATGAAAATGAAATAAGCTTTTTGCAAAAACAATTATCTGAATTAACATCTGATAAAGAAAAACTGCTGCTGGCAGAAGAAAAAACTTGTGAACAATTAAAGATCTGTCAGGCTAATATTGGGCAGGCAGCAGCAAAGCTTGCAAGTGTTCAGGCTGAAGAAAATAAGCTGCGCAGCGAATTATTAGATTTGGCGGATTTGTTAGCTGAACATGCAAAAGAAAAACAAAGATTACAAGAATACTATACTAATTGTCGCGTAAACTTAGTTTCCTTGCAAAGGCAGCAAGAACGTGGTCTCGAGGAAAAAGAGCGCTGTCAAGGCCTGCAAGATCAGTTGCAAAAAAAATATCAGGATAAAATGAGTGAAATACAGTTACTGCAGGAAAAGCGCAATCAATTGGATGCCACGCTGCAAACTGTACAGGCTGCTGCTATGTCACTACAGGAAAAGCGTTCGCTGTTGATCAGTAAGTTGGCTGAGCGGGAGACAGCACTTAAAACTATGTCTACACAATACCGTGAAACAACGGAATTTTTACGTCAGCAAGAAAAAAACCTGGCCGGACTGGAGAGAAAACAGGCACGCCTTGATATGGAACGTGAGCGCATAGAGACTGAGCTGCAGCATATACTGACGCGTCTGCATGACAGCTGGGAGCTTGAATTTGAAGCAGCACAAAAATTGGCCAATCCAATTCAGAACAGGGAGATTGTGCAAAAATCAATAAAAAATATTAAAGAGGAAATGAGTTCTTTAGGTAATGTTAACTTGGGAGCCATTGAAGAATACCAACGCGTTAAGGAGCGTGTGGATTTTCTTAAAAAACAGCGGGCCGATCTGCAGGAAGGGGAAAAAGATTTACTCCGCATTATCCGTGAGATTGACAGCCGAATGGGAGAAAAATTTCTTACTACTTTTACCACAATGCAGCAAAATTTTGCTGAAGTTTTTAAGGATTTATTTGGCGGAGGACGTGCTCAGTTACGGCTTACAGATTCCGAAAACCCTTTGGAAGCCGGTATAGAAATAGTGGCGCAACCCCCCGGTAAAAAGTTGCAGCATTTATCTTTGCTCTCTGGGGGAGAAAAGGCATTGACAGCAATTTCTCTGCTTTTTGCTTTTCTAAAACTTAGACCTGCTCCTTTTTGTGTGCTTGATGAAATTGAGTCAGCATTGGATGAAGCAAACCTGGTACGTTTTAATAATTTTTTACGCATTTTTAGTAAACAAACACAATTTTTCCTCATTTCTCACCGCAAACGCACCATGGAACAGGCCGATATCCTCTATGGTGTAACAATGGAGGAATCAGGTGTTTCAAAAATAATTTCTGTACGTTTACGGGATAACAATGACATTCCTGGTGAAAGTGCATAAATAGTTTTGCTAAAATTAAAGAGAAAGGTGGCAGCCTTAAATGGGCTTATTTGGACGGATTAAAGCAGGATTGAAAAAGACGCGCAGTGGAATTATTAACCGCCTGGATAGTCTTTTTATCCGTAAAAATTTTGATGATGATTTTTACGAAGAACTGGAAGAAATTTTAATTGGTGCAGATGTAGGTGTCGACACTACTCTTGATCTAGTTGAGCATTTGCGTCAAAAAGTAAAAGAAGAAAAATTAACGGAAGCCGAAGAAGTTATAGCCGCTTTAAAGCAGTTGCTGTTGGATATTTTCACTGAGGCTGAAAGTAAATTCGAGCTGACTGCAGAAAAACCAACAGTTATTCTTGTGCTTGGTGTAAACGGCGTAGGGAAAACCACTACCATTGGCAAACTCGCTGCCCGCTTTCATAAACAGGGCAAAAAAGTATTATTGGCTGCCGGTGATACATTTAGGGCTGCAGCCATAGAGCAGCTGGAAGTCTGGGCAGAGCGCACACACAGTGAATTGATTAAGCATCAACATGGTGCTGACCCGGCAGCAGTTCTCTTTGATGCGGTCAGCGCAGCTATTGCCCGCGGCAGTGATGTGGTGCTTTGTGATACAGCGGGGCGGCTGCATAATAAAACTAACCTTATGGAGGAATTAAAAAAGGTACACCGTGTAATCGATAAGGCACTTCCAGGTGCACCACATGAAGTATTGTTGGTATTGGATGCAACCACAGGTCAGAATGCCTTGGCGCAGGCTAAGGTTTTCAATGAAGCGGCACCTTTAACCGGTGTAGTCTTAACAAAATTGGACGGTACTGCTAAAGGTGGCATTGTTGTTGCAGTAGCCCGTGCTTTAAAAACCCCGGTTAAATTCATCGGCGTGGGTGAGGGTGTGGAAGATTTACAGCCTTTTTCGCCTCAAGAATATGTGGAAGGGCTTTTTCATGCCGATTAACTAACAGAGATTGTTTAAAGGAGGTCTGTACAGATCTCCTTTTTTAAATTTTCCAATTATTTTATAGCAGCAGGAATATGGTAAAATTAATGGAATATATACTGTGTCACGAATATAAAATTAGTAACACAGGATGTTTGTTTGCAACTTAATTTTCGGGAGGAATAAGTGATGGCAAAAAATATTATTGCATTCCTGATGCTAAGTATCATGTTAATACTTGCGGCATGTAGTCCGAGCCAAGAAAATGTAGCTAGTGATCAATTCAATCTGAGCACATTAAAGTTAGCCGGAGGAACTGATTGGGGTGCACCCAATCCTTATTTACATGATCCCCGCGGTCCAGGAACAGCGAAAATGAAACTAATTTTTGATTCCCTGCTGGAAGCAGATGAAGAAGGCGATATTGCCTGGCTGGCAAAAGACTGGCAGATTGAAGGGAATGTTTACACTTTTACCCTTTATGAAAATGCCCGCTTTCATGATGGTCAGCCTTTAACAACGGCGGACGTAGCCTTTACTATTGATTACTACAAACAGTTTCCGCCGGTAACTAACTATTTGGATGTGGATGGCGAAAGTATTGTAGAAAGGTATGAAGTAGTAGACGATCAGACAATTAAGTTGATTGTCTCGGAACCAATGGCCACGACATTGGTAAAGTTAGGTAGCTTTGTTATTTTACCTAAACATATCTGGGAGAACGTTTCCGATCCATATAATTACAATGAAGCTGAAGCATTTATTGGTTCTGGACCTTATAAGTTTGGCAGCTATGAACCGGCCACAGGCAGCTATGAGTTTTTAGCCAATGGAGATTACCATGGGCCTAAACCGGTCACAGAACGACTACTGTTTGTCCCTGTAAGCGATCCGCTCCTGGCTTTTGATAATGGCGAGATTGACCTTACCGATGTTCCCATTGATGCTATGGAGAAATATAAAAACAATCCTGCTATAGGTATGATCGCCAAAGAAAACGACATGGGCTATAAACTACTTGTTAATATGGAATCTTTCTCACAGTTTAAAGATGTAAAAATGAGAAAAGCATTATATCATGCTTTAAACAGAGAGGCGATAGTGGAAAAAGTTTTCCGCGGCAGCGGCACTGTTGGCAGTGCCGGGTATGTCCCTCCGACAAACTACTTTTATAATGAAAATGTACTAAAGTATGATTATGACCCAACGGCAGCTGCTGCAGTGTTCGCAGACCAAAAAATTGCTGTTGAGTTATTGATATCAAACACCGCTGATGATGTAAAAGTTGCTGAGCTGATTAAAAATGATCTAAATAATGTGGGCATAGAGATACAAGTGTTATCTGTTGATACAAAAGTACGGGATGAAAAAGTACTTGCCGGAGAGTATGAATTTGCTGTGGTCGGCAATGGAGGCTGGGGCAGAACGCCCGATTACTTGCGCACTTTATATTCTTCAAAATCAAAGTTTACAGGCTCTAATCCTCACTTTATGGGGCCCCTTGGTTATGACAATGAACTTATTACAGAATTAGCAGAGTCACAGTTATTAGAATTGGACTTTGAGCGGCGAAAAGAAATACTGCAAGAGCTGCAGTATGAAATTAGCAAAGAAGTTCCCATTGTTGTTCTAGCTACTAAGACAACATATGTCATGTTTAAAAAAGATTATTATGATGGTTGGGTAAAAACATATGATTATCAACAACTGGAACAAAACCGCTTATCATACGTGGAGAAAAAATAAACAGCTGCTTAGTAGATTTATTATTTTCCTCTGCTCCTTTCTGGTAATTTATCTTTTCAACTTTTTTGTGCCTCGGCTAATGCCGGGAGATCCTTTTGCTCATAACACAGCGCAGTCTGGTCAAGATATGCACGGTTTATCTGCAGAGGAACTCTTGCGGCTTAAAGCTTATTATGGCTTGGATAAACCGGTGAGGGAGCAGTTCATAAATACTGTCAAAGGAAATTTAAAACTGGATTTCGGGCAAAGTATTTTATATAAAAAAAGCGTCATTGAAGTTATTATGTCGCGTTTGCCGTGGACAGTTTATATTATGCTGTCCACCTTGCTTATTAGTCTCTTTATGGGGCTTTTTCTTGCTTTGCTAGGTATAGGAAAGCCTAAATTAGATTCTTATATTCTTAAAATAATGTCTCTCCTTGCGGAAATACCTGCTTTTCTCATAGGTGTGCTGCTGCTATTTTTATTTGCTGCTAAGGTATCATGGTTGCCATTGGCTGGAAATCTTACTCCTTTTTATAGGCACACTGGTGTACTGGAATATTTGTTTGATGTATTTAGACATAGCTTACTGCCCATCACTGCCCTTGTTCTCAATATGATGCCTAATTTTTATTTTACAGCTAGAACCAGCTTGCAGACCATTTTGAGAAAAGAATATGTGTTTAATGCGCACGCCAAGGGCCTTGCTGAAAAAATAATTCACTACAAATATATTCTCCTCAATGCTCTTTTCCCTATTTTAGCCAGATTTTTTCTTAGTGTTGGAACATGCATTGGTGGGACCATGCTTATTGAAAATGTTTTTGCTTACCCCGGTTTGGGTAAAGTTTTACGCGACGCAGTTATGTATCGCGATTATATTTTAATTCAGGGCGTATTTTTACTTTCCACAACTGTTGTTCTGTTTTCTTCCTTTATTTCTGATGTAATTAATTTATATTTACAGAAGGATAAGCTGAGATGACAAAATTAAAATTTTATCTAATCATCCTTTTAATTATGGCTCTAATTTTTGGTTATGGCAGTTTCTTTTATCCTCATAGTGCAGCACGGCCTGAAGGAATTTCCCTACAGCGGCCATCAAAAGAACATTTTCTAGGTACAGATGATTTGGGTACAGATATTTTTGCGCAGCTTTCTAAAGGCTTTTTTATCAGTGTCTTTATCGGTATAACAACAGCAATAATTGCAATGTTCTTGGGCGGCAGTATAGGTATGGTCAGTGGTTATGTCGGAGGAAAAACCGACTTTTTAATCAGTTTTGTTATTAATCTATTTCTTTCTTTGCCACAGCTTCCTGTTATGATCGTGGTGGGAGCATTTTTTGGTCAGAGTATTGGCAATGTGATTGCAATTATTGCTCTTTTCTCTTGGGCCGCCATTGCCAAAGTTGTACGGGCAAAGACATTACAGATAAAAAGAAATACTTACTTGCATTTGGCCAAAAGTTATGGCGCAAGTTTTTTCTATTTATTTCGCAAGCATTTATTTACAGAAGTTTTTCCGCTACTGCTCATTAATTCCTTGACAGTGGTGGGCCGAGCCATTTTGCAGGAGGCATCTTTAGCTTTTTTAGGGTTGTCAGATCCGCTTACCAGATCATGGGGATTAATTATTAACAAAGCAATGAGTTTTACCGGTATTTATTATACTGACTACTGGCAATGGTGGCTGTTACCTCCTGTTACTTGTTTGGTGCTGACAATATATTGTTTAAGGATGATTGCAAGAGAAGCTGAAAATCTGATCATAGGAGCGGATTAATTTAACTATGGGAGTAGTATTGGAAACAAATAACCTGACAGTGACATATAACAACGGTTTTACATTGCACCCCTTATCTACAACTATTGCTGAGGGCGAAATTGTAGCTGTTGTGGGCGAATCGGGCAGTGGTAAAACTACTCTGGCTAAGGCGTTGCTTAACCTTTTAGGCAGCAGCGCTCAAGTTAGCGGAACGGTTAAAATAAATGGTCATAATATTTTTCAGCTGCCGGCAAAGGAATTGGCAAAACGGCGCTCGCTGGAATTTGCCATCTGCTTGCAAAACTCATATGAACTGCTTAATCCGCTGCTGACAGTCCGGGAACAGATTTGTGAAGTACTGCGTAAAGCTTACAGGGAAAATGAACTTGGCGAAAGGCTTGCTTGGTTGATTAACCAGGTTGATCTTGATTCAGCGGTCTTGACAAAATACCCACACCAGCTTTCAGGCGGTATGCTGCAAAAAATCAACATTATCTGTGCTGTTGCGCTGCAGCCTGGTCTTGTTATTTTAGATGAACCTACCAGTTCCTTGGACCGTTCTTCCAGGGAAGAAGTACTGGCTTTTATTCGTCTGCTTAACAGGCAGGCAAAGATGTCTTTTCTCATCGTTACCCATGATTTAAGTATAGCTAAGGCAGTAAGTGAGAGAATTTATATTTTATATGGTGGTAAATTGGTGGAAGTTGGTCTAACGGATGAAGTGCTGGCTAAACCAAGACATCCCTATACCATGGGGTTAATCAATTCCAGTATGGAAATTCATCCTTTTCGTGATATTTGGGGAATTCGCCAGGTGGAGGAGACAGCAGAGCAGCAGGGTTGCCCCTTTTACCCCAGATGCACTCAGAGCTTACCTCTATGCGCTACTACAATGCCTGAACTGCTGCCGTACAAGCAAGAAGAACGTCTGGTAGCCTGTAATCGCGGCGGAGTTGTTACTATTTTGCAGGGGAGAAATATTTCTAAATCATATGGCAAAGAGCAGATTATTAATAATCTTAATTTGGAGATATACGCCGCAGAAGTTGTCTCATTAGTAGGTAAATCGGGTATCGGTAAGACCACTCTGTCACAGATTTTGGCTGGATACCTTTTTTATGACACAGGGGAAATATTGTTTGATGGCAAACCGGCAGATTTTCGCAAGCTGCACCGGATGAAAGGGGGATTGCAGATGGTATTTCAAGATCCCCACAGCGCTATAAATCCTCATTTATCGGTGCAGGAAGCCGTTCAGGAGCCGCTGGAGGTTATTTTTAAAAAACAAGACCCGACGTTAATACAGAAGGCACTTGGTGATGTTGGTCTGCCAAGGACAATAACATTTCTGCGCAAAAAGGTAAAACATTTATCAGGGGGGCAAAAACAGCGTTTAGCTATTGCCAGGGCGTTAGTAATGGAGCCCAGATTACTAATTGCTGATGAGCCGACATCTATGCTGGATGCTTCAAGTAAGGCAAATATGCTGCGGCTTTTGAAAAGTTTACAGAATGAGCATGGCTTTTCTATGTTAATGGTTACCCACGATTTGTCCAGTGCCGTAAAAATATCCAATCGCATTTATCTTCTGGAAAATAAAGACGAATTACGGGAAATTACAGATACAAAAGAAATTGCACCATTTTTCTGTTAACGGCAGCTTTGGCTGTCGCTAATTTTTTGTAATGGACTTGCAAAAAGTAAAAAAATACATTAAAATAATCGCTGTAAAGTAAATATGCTTTACAGGCATGGTGGGATGTGGTACAATGCTTGAGGATATAATGAGAATAAATTTACTTTATGATTTTTACGGCAATTTATTAACCAAGAAACAGCGAGAATGTCTTGAATTGTACTATCAAGATGACCTAAGCTTGGCAGAAATTGCCGATCATGACGGAATTTCTCGCCAGGGAGTACATGATTTGGTAAAAAGGGCAGTACGCACTTTGGAGAAAGCGGAAAAACGACTAGGGCTTGTTGCCCGTTTTACTACTCAGGAAAAAGATTTAAAACGATTGCAGGCAATTCTTTCCCAAAACAAAATTAGTGACAGTAACCGTCAGGAAGCGCTGGCCATTGTGGAGAAACTGCTGGAGTAAGCGCGGGAGGAATTAGATGATTTTTGAAAACCTTTCAAACAAATTGCAGGACACTTTTAAGCGTTTGCGGGGTAAAGGTAAGCTAACAGAAAAGGATGTTAATGCTGCACTGCGGGAAGTACGTTTAGCTCTTCTGGAAGCTGATGTTAACTTTAGAGTTGTTAAGGATTTTATTACCACTGTCAAGGAACGTTCTTTAGGTAGTGAGGTTTTGACAAGCCTTACACCGGGGCAGATGGTAATTAAAATTGTGAATGAAGAACTAACAAAATTAATGGGAGAGTCTGTAGCCGGGCTTGCCCAGGCAGCTGTGCCGCCAACTATTATTATGATGGTGGGGCTGCAGGGCGCCGGCAAGACAACTTCAGCAGCAAAACTGGCTCTGCTGTTAAAAAAGAAAAAACACAAGCCTTTATTAGTAGCTGCCGATATTTACCGCCCGGCGGCTATAAAGCAGCTACAGGTGCTGGGTGAACAACTGGATATTTCAGTTTTTCAGATGGGGCAGCAAGAACCGGTACAAATTGTTAAGGCTGCTTTGGAGCAGGCTAAGAAAGGCAACTATGATTATTTGATAGTGGATACTGCCGGCCGCCTGCATGTTGATGAAAAATTAATGAGCGAACTGGAAAGAATGGCTGAGGTTCTGCAACCGCAGGAAATTCTATTGGTAGTAGATGCCATGACTGGCCAGGATGCTGTCAATGTTGCCCAAGCCTTTAAAGAGCGCTTAGCTTTAACCGGAGTGGTTTTAACTAAACTTGATGGTGATACACGTGGTGGAGCGGCTTTATCTGTACGTGCCGTCACAGGTTGTCCCATTAAATTTGCTGCTCTAGGTGAAAAAACAGATGCTTTTGAACCTTTCCACCCGGATAGAATGGCATCACGCATTTTAGGAATGGGTGATGTGCTAACTTTAATTGAGAAGGCACAAGCGTCCTTTGATGAAGATAAGGCTCGTAATTTGGAAAAAAAATTGCGGACACAGCAATTTACTTTGGAAGATTTCCTGGAGCAAATGCAGCAGCTAAGAAGGATGGGGCCTTTAAATCAAATTATGGAGATGCTGCCTGGCATGGGCAGTATGGGAAAAAAACTAAAGGGTATGCAGGTGGACGAAAAACAATTTGCCCGAACTGAAGCCATTATCAAATCAATGACTAAAACAGAAAGGCTTAATCCTAGCATTATTAACAGTAGCCGCCGCAAAAGAATTGCTGCTGGCAGCGGCACACGTGTACAGGATGTTAATAATTTACTAAAACAGTTTGATATGATGCAAAAAATGATAAAAAAATTTAGTAAAATGGAGAAAGGTAAGGGTAAAGGTAAATTTCCTTTTCTAAGATAGATTGCTTACCTTATGTAAGGAGGTGATATTGATGGCTGTTAGAATTAGATTAAAAAGAATGGGTGCCAAAAAGCGTCCTTTTTATCGCATTGTTGTGGCAGATTCCCGTTCACCACGTGATGGTGCCTTTATAGATGAGATAGGTTATTATAACCCTACTACAGAGCCAATCACACTGAAAATTGACAGCGAGAAAGCGCAAGCTTGGTTGCAGAAAGGCGCACAACCTTCCGATACAGTAAAAGCGCTTTTGAACAAAGCAGATATCGGTAAATAGTAAATGAATGGACGGTGATGAAAGTGAAAGATTTGGTTGAATTCATCGCCAAAGCTTTAGTAGACCACCCGGATGAGGTACGCGTTGAGAAATTTGAGGATGAACGCGCCATCACACTTGAACTGCATGTTGCTGCAGATGATATGGGAAAAGTAATTGGTAAACAGGGCCGTATTGCTAAAGCTATTCGCACAGTAGTTAAAGCAGCGGCTGCCCCAGAAAAGAAACGCGTTTTTGTGGAAATCGTCGAATAGGCGGTGATCCAGTGGAGCCAATGGCAACCATCGGCAAAGTAATCAGTACCCATGGTATAAAAGGAGCACTTAAAGTGCAGCCATATTCTGATTTTCCGGAACGGGTCAAAAAGTTGGAGCGAGTATTTCTGGAAATAGATGGGGAAATCAAGCCATATCCAGTGCTTGACGCTTTTGTCAACGGCAGGTATTGGGTAATAAGTCTAGCCGGTATCGAAGGAATGGAGGCTGCAGAGCAGCTGCGGGGAACATCAATTCTTATTCCTTTGTCTGAGCGAGTTGAATTGCCGCAGGATACGTATTATCTGGATCAGATAATTGGACTTAATGTTTATACAGTGGATGGGCAATTGCTAGGAAAAGTACAGGACATTTTACAAACAGGCAGCAATGATGTGTATGTGGTACATTCTCCGCAGGGTGCAGAAATTCTTATTCCTGCATTAAAGGACGTAGTAAAAAAAGTTGACTTAAAAAGGGCACGTCTAGAAGTTGAAGTTCCTGCAGGGTTAATCTGAGGTGAAATAATGCGCATTGATATCCTTACTATTTTCCCAGGAATGTTTGCTGCCCTTAATGAAAGCATAGTGAAGCGAGCCATGGATGCCGGGCAGGTGCAAATTGTCATTACTGACCTGCGTGATTTTGCCCACAATAAACACCGTAGTGTTGATGATTATCCTTATGGCGGCGGTCCCGGGATGATAATGCAGGCAGAACCTTTTTTTCTGGCAGTGGAGCATCTGCAAAGGCAGGCATCGTCCACAGGCAAAGTAATACTTATGTCTCCGCGTGGGGAACGATTTACTCAACAGAAAGCAGCAGTGCTGGCTAAAGAAAAACATTTAATTTTACTCTGTGGGCATTATGAAGGTATTGATGAGCGAGTTCAGGATGCTTTGGTGGACGAAGCAATTTCAGTGGGTGATTTTATCCTTACAGGCGGTGAAATTCCGGCTATGGCTGTAACGGATGCAGTAGTGCGTTTACTGCCAGGTGTTTTGCCGCAAGCTACAGTTACTGAGGAGTCTTTTATGCATGGTTTATTGGAATATCCTCAGTATACCCGTCCGGCTGAATTTCGCGGTATGAAAGTACCCCAAATCCTTCTCTCGGGCGACCACGGAAAAATCAGACAATGGCGTCGTGAACAATCATTACTGCGTACTTTGCTCAGCAGGCCTGAATTGCTGCAGCAGGTAAAATTAAGCGACTCTGAACGCCAAATGCTGCTGGCTGAGGCTGCCAGGAGAAAGATTGAACTTTTATTGTAAAGCAATTTTTAGTATGATATAATTTTTTTCGTTGCCATCAACTTGTGATGGAAAGGAGGCAATTACATGGATATTATTCGTCAACTTGAAGCTGAACAAATGAAAAAAGATCTTCCCCTAATTTCACCGGGAGACACAGTGCGTGTTCATGTGAAAGTAGTAGAGGGAACCCGTGAAAGAACACAGATATTTGAGGGCGTTGTTATAAAAAAACAAGGCAGCGGTCTGCGTGAAACATTCACAGTGCGTCGCATAAGCTATAATGTAGGTGTAGAAAGAACTTTCCCGCTGCACTCCCCTAAGATCGAAAAAATTGAAGTTGTACGTCATGGTGTTGTGCGTCGTGCCAAACTGTATTATTTACGTAATCTCACGGGTAAGGCAGCCCGCATCAAAGAAAGACGTTATTAAAAGGAGGACTGTCTTCACAGTCCTCTTTTATACCTGCTAGTAGGAAAGAAGGTAGAAAATGCAAGAAGCAGCTAAAAACGAGATGTGGGAATGGATTAAATCCATTGTCCTGGCAATTATTTTAGCATTAGTTATTCGTGCTTTTCTGGTTGAAGTATTTCTTGTCCAGGGTGATTCTATGCTTCCCACACTGCATGATCGAGAGCGTTTGTTGGTTAGTAAAATTCAATACTTTTACCGTGAACCTAAAGCAGGGGAGATTGTAGTATTTCAGGCTACGGAAGACAGGGATTTTATTAAGCGCGTCATCGCTACTGCAGGTGATGAAGTAAGGATAATACCCGACGGCGTTTATGTTAATGGCGAAAAAATAACTGAGGATTATGTTTTGGAAAAAGCGTGGGAGTCCTATGGTCCTGTTATTGTGCCGGAGGGAACTGTTTTTGTGATGGGTGATAACCGCAATAATAGCATGGATAGCCGGCATCCTAATGTTGGCTTTATCGAATTGGATCAAATAAAAGGCAAAGCGATTTTTATTTTTTGGCCGTTGGGGAGTATGCGGGCAATTTCACATCACTAGAATAGGAAGATGCTTATGGAAGTGCAATGGTACCCAGGTCAGATGGCTAAAGCCAAAAGGCTACTGCGTGAAAATTTAAAGCTGGTAGATGCTGTCATTGAGGTGCTCGATGCTCGCATTCCTGCGTCCAGCCAGAACCCTGATGTGCGGGGAATCTTGCAAAACAAACCAATAATTGCTGTTTTGACAAGGGCTGACTTGGCTGACCCAAAAGAAACGCAGAAATGGCTGCAGGTACTGCGCAGGCATTATTTTGCTGCGTCAGCAGTTAATGCCAGGACGGGAGCGGGAATAAAAGGGTTAATTAGTACCTTAAAAACTGTACCGGTTCGCAGCAAACACAAAAGGCGACCTTTAAGGTTAATGGTGGCTGGAATTCCTAATGTGGGCAAATCATCGCTGATAAATCGTCTTATTGGGCGTAGCGCAGCCATAACCGGTGATAAGCCCGGCGTAACTAAAGGTAAACAGTGGGTACGGTTGCCTGGTAATTTGGAATTATTAGATACACCCGGTTTGTTGTGGCCCAAAATTACAAGTGGGAAGCAGGCCTTTTGCCTGGCTGCCGTCGGTGCAGTTAAGGATGAAATTATTAACCCGATTGAACTAGGCCTTGCATTAACAAAATATTTACACCATCATGCCAAGCAAAATTTTACTCAGCGCTATAAAATAGATAATAAGATTGAAGAGCCACTTGCACTATTGGCAGAGGTTGGCAAGCGGCGTGGCTGTATTAAAAAAGGCGGCGAAGTTGACTTGGAGCTGGCAGCTCGAATATTAATCAAAGATTTCCGTGAAGCCCGGCTTGGCCGCCTCACCTTGGAAAAGGTAGAGACAATGG
>JAAZJT010000033.1 GCA_012800215.1 Bacillota bacterium
AATAAAATACCTTTTTTGGGTATCTGCCTGGGTATGCATTGTGCCACTATAGAATTTGCACGTCATGTCTGCCGCTGGGAGGATGCTCATTCAACTGAATTTAACCCAGCCACAGAGCATCCGGTTATTGATCTTTCGCCAGAACAAAAAGATATTGAAGACTTAGGCGGGACAATGCGTTTAGGACTCTTCCCCTGTAAAATAAAACCTGATACCAGAGCGGCGCAAGTCTATCAGGATGAGATTATTTACGAGCGGCATCGTCATCGTTATGAGTTAAATAATCTATTCAGGGGGGAACTGGAAAAAAGCGGTTTAGTAATGAGCGGCACCTCACCCGATGACCGTTTGGTGGAAATGATTGAGTTGCCTGATCACCCCTGGTTTGTGGCAACACAGTTTCATCCCGAATTTAAATCACGACCAAACCGTGCTCATCCTCTTTTCCGTGATTTTATTACTGCAGCACTGCAGTATAAGAAAAATAAAGAGTAGTATTTTATTCGTTTTGTTGTATTTTTGCCAGTAATATGGTAAAAAGTTAGTGTATACTTAGGAAAGGATGTGTCCAAGTTGCCTCATGTAATTAATGATGATTGTATTAGTTGCGGTTCCTGCGAACCAGAATGCCCCGTAGATGCCATTTCCGAAGGCCATGATAAATATGTAATAGACCCGGAACTGTGTATCGATTGCGGCGCTTGTGCAGAAGTATGTCCGGTCGAGGCTATACACCCGGACGAAGATTAGTTTTTTCTTACTGAAGAGGCTGGGATAAATTTCTCCCAGCTTCTTTTTGATTGCTGCTAGTTTTATTAATGTGACTGCACTTATGAGTATAATGCAGAGCGGATGCGGAAAAATTAGAAATAAAGCACAACAAGGAGGTTTAGGCAGAATGTTCTTTCGCATCCGTAAGTCTCGTACACGCCGTATGCTGGATTGGTTTTCTTCACTTTTTGACAGTATCCGCCGCTGGCTACAAAAGTAAAGAGATTCTACCTGTTTTTGCAAAAAGTTGTCAATTAAAAAGGAAAATGCCTCTCCAAAGAGAATAGATACAGAAGCACATTCACGATGGGGAGGTGGTTAAATGTCTGCGACAATTATGGTTGTAGATGACCGGGTGGGTATTCGCAAACTATTAGATGAGGTGCTGCAAAGCGCAGGATATCACGTAATAACTGCTGCTAGTGGCAATGAGGCCCTGAACCTTGTGCGTAAAGAAAAGATAGATTTAGTCCTGCTTGATATGAAAATGTCGGGGATGGATGGTTTAGAAACATTAACTCATATTAAAGAGGAAGCGCCACAGATTATAGTTTTAATTATGACAGCTTACGAGGAGTTAGAAATTTTGCAAGAGGCAGCTCGGCGGGGAGCTGCAGCGCGCATTTCCAAACCTTTTGATATTGATGAATTGAAAGAACTTGTGGCTCAAAAATTACGTGCTGCCAGCGCGTAAAATATAAAAGTAAATAGTTTACAGGCTGTCTTTCAGATGACAGCTTTCTTTAAGTAAGGAGGAAGAAGAAATAAAATGCCGTTTGTAACATTAAGAGAAGTCTTAGCAGAAGCAAAGCGTGGTAATTATGCAGTAGGTGCTTTTAACACCAACAATATGGAAATTGTGCAAGCCATAGTGGAAGCAGCAGAAGAGGAAAAGTCTCCTGTTATTTTACAAGCGAGCCAAGGTGCTTTAAAGTATGCCGGCATTGAATACATAACAGCAATGGTTCAAGCGGCTGTCCGGTCAGTTTCTGTGCCTGTAGTTTTACATTTAGATCATGGCACTAGTTTTGAGCAAACTATGCAGTGTTTAAAATATGGTTTCACTTCCGTTATGTTTGATGGTTCAAAATATCCCTTAGCCGAGAATATTGCATTAACCCGTAAAGTAGCTGAAGTGGCCCATGCCATGGGAGCTTCTATTGAAGGGGAATTGGGTAAAATCGGCGGTACAGAAGATGATATTTCTGTGGCTGAGCGCGATGTGCTTTTTACAGATCCTGCTGAGGCAGAACAATTTGTGGCTGAAACACAAGTTGACGCCTTGGCAGTGGCTATAGGTACTGCCCATGGCCCTTATAAAGGCGAACCTGTGCTGGATTTTGAGCGTCTGGCCGCCATTAACAGCCGCGTGGCAGCACCGCTGGTTTTACATGGTGCCTCAGGTGTACCTGATGCCAGTATTAAGCGGGCTATAGAAATAGGAATACAAAAAATTAATATTGATACAGAGCTCAGGCAGGCTTTTACCCGTGCCGTAAGGCAGGTTGTGGAACATCAACCGCAGGAATTTGACCCGCGGAAGATTTTGGGGCCGGCAAAAGAGGAAATGAAGCAGATAGTAAAAGCTAAAATGCGCCTCTTTGGCTGCTCCGGAAAGGCATAGGAGTGATTATAAGTGAAATTATTTCTTGATACCGCCAACCTGCAGGAAATTAAACAGGCTGCAGCTTGGGGTGTCATTGATGGTGTAACCACCAATCCCACTTTAGTGGCAAAAGAGGGAGGCGATTTTCCCTCAAGACTAGCGCAAATATGTGAGTTCATAAAAGGTCCTGTTTCGGCAGAGGTCCTTGCTACCGATACCTCAGGCATGATTGCTGAGGCAAGAACCTTAGCAGCCATAGCTCCGCAGGTTGTTATTAAAATCCCCATGACAGCGGCCGGGCTACAGGCGGTGACAGCTTTAAAAGAAGAGGGTATTCGTTGTAACGTCACTTTAATTTTTTCTTTTAATCAGGCACTTCTGGCGGCTAAAGCCGGCGCTTCCTACATTAGCCCTTTTCTGGGGCGACTAGATGATTTGGGGCATGATGGGGTACAGCTGGTAAGTAATATTTGTGAAGTTTTCCGGCACTACAATTTTGCCACTGAAGTAATTGCTGCCAGTATCCGCCACCCGCTGCACGTGCTGCAGGTGGCTCAAGCTGGTGCGCATATTGCCACACTACCCTTTTCCGTCTTGGAGAAAATGTTTAATCATCCTCTGACGGAGCAGGGGATTGAACGTTTTTTAGCTGACTGGCAAAAAGTAAGGTAGTTTTCATTTAAAGATTGCATTGATTGCTTACCTGCAGTGTAATCTGTGTTATAATAGAATAAAACAAGAAAGACGCTAACTAACGCTTATAAGGAAGCGTCTTTCTTATCCACTAAAGGGCAT
>JAAZJT010000034.1 GCA_012800215.1 Bacillota bacterium
CCCAGAGGGCGGTTTTTACGAACTGATTTTTTATTCTTTATGCGTTTTGCAGTTCGCAAGCCATAACAGTATGTTTGCAGAGGACCATGGTTGTAACTGAACCTACGCCACCGGGGGAAGGAGTAATTTTATCAACAATGGGCTCAACAGCATCGAAATCTACATCACCGCAGAATTTGCCGGGTCTGTCGGGATCGGGATTGATGCCCACGTCAATAACAGTTTGTCCGGCGCGTACGTAATCAGCATTAACCATTTTTGCGCGGCCCACAGCTGCTACCAAAACATCAGCTTCGGCACAAACAGCAGGCAAGTTTTCTGTGCGGGAATGGCAAATAGTTACAGTAGCATTTTCCCGCAGTAAAAGCATTGCCACAGGTTTACCTACAACCATGGAGCGGCCCAATACCACAACTTTTTTCCCTTGTAAGGGAACATTGTAGAACTTCAGGATATCCATGCAGGCAGTGGGTGTACAGGGCGGGAAACCGGTTAGGTCATCAGCAAAAACTTTACCTGCACCATGAACAGTCAGGCAGTCTACATCTTTTTCTACGGGGATGAGAGAACGAATTTTTTTCTCATCTAAATGCTTAGGTAGAGGCGAGAACATCAAAATACCATGAATGTCTTTTCTGGCACCCACTTCTACAACAGCTTTTTCAAAGTCTTCCTGGCTCACATCTTCGGGATATTCAAATACTTCATAGGTTAGGCCGATACCATCAGCAGTTTTCTTCGCTCCGCCTTCATAAAACAGATCGTCCGGACGGGCGCCTACACGTATAAAACCAAGTTTAGGGGTAATGCCCTTTTCTTTAAGAGCCTCCACCCTTTTGATTAAATCTTCTTTCATTGCATTGGCAACAGCTTTACCTCTTAATTGTTCTGCCATATTAATCCTCCCTTATTTATCTCTTTATTTTACTTTTTAATTTTATCAATTACTTTTTGCAGAGTTTCGTCAGCTATTTTGCTACCGTCTTCTAATAGTTGATTTGCTTCTCCAAAAGTGTCACTGACAAATTTTTCATCCTTAATAGTATTGACATTAATCAGGACATTTAAGTAACCGCCGATAAGCGCTGATTTTAAGAATGCCACACCAACACCTACATCGGAAATAGCAATTGCAGTCCCAATTTGGCCCATGCGCTCATGAACTTTAATGCCTTCATAAGCTTTACGCATAATTTCCATAGGCACTGAACAAGCCAATTTTGAACACTCTTCCAGTGTTTTTTCTTTATATGCTGCTTCTTCCGGAGTGTTTTTGGGTAGTCCATATGCTTTAGACAGAGGCTCAAATACTTCTGCATCTTTATCTACCAAAGCTTTTAATTCCGTAATTAACTTGGATCCCTGCTCAACAAGAGCCTTTACTTCATCCTCCACATCTGCATATTTCTTTTTGCCGATCGTCAGATTACCAACCATATTGGACAGAGCCATGCCAATGGCACCACCCATGGCTGCAGCACCTCCGCCACCTGGGGTAGGAGCCTTAGAAGCTAAAACGTCTAAGAAATAATCGCAACTTTTTTCAGACATTGCCATAATTGAAACCCTCCCTTAACAAAATTCATACTTTGTAATTCTTCATCACAAGCTCATTTTCCTCTATATATTACCACTATAATCAAAACTCATGACTAGAAAACGAGAAAGGCTTCTGCGTTTTACAACAGAAGCCTTAGACAAAAGCAGTTATAATATCTAAAAAGCACAGCTTTAATTTTCCTCTTCATCAAAACGCATGTGCATTACCTTTTTACTATGACTAATTTGACCGCGTATTTCACCGTCAGGGTGCCTTCTGGTATGCGCATTTACATAGGTGTTGCCCGCCTGCATCTGCCGGATAAGTTCAGCTAAAGGCTGCCCCGCCAAGGGGCCAACTAAATCACGCTGACTGAATGTTCCCCGTACCACTCCCTGAGTGACGGAGATGCCGGGATCAGCGGGACCAAAAAGAAAAACAACAACTGGTCCATTTTCACCGCGACGTCCCAGGTGAATATGAGCTACAGTAAAATTGGATAGATTATTTACAGTTAATTGGTAGTGGATTGTTCTTTGGTCGCTGCTGACTTTAAATGAAGCACTGCCAGTAGCATTTGTTACTACAGGGGGGACTTCTTCTGCACCGCGCAGTGTGGCAAAAAACTGCAGCATCCTAACCCTCCTCCCATTCTTTGTTGTTTCATAGTACTCAGGAGGGTTATATTTAGTTCTTAAAGCATTCTTCTCTAGATAATTTATGCAGTTCCAGGCAGAATTAAATATCAATTGCCAAAACCATCACAAAAGTTTCATCAGGAATGCGGCTACTTATGGTACGGTTCACTGTGTATTACTGAATACATGACTATAAAAATAACAGGAATGTCATCCTGTTATTAGATGAGTTTTCTTAACTTTTCTTTTACATTGTTTATAATTTCAGGCTTAACTGCTCCAAACTTTTTAATAACAATACTCTGTGAAAGTGTATATATTTTATCAACTCTTATACAAGAATTAACTTGCAAATTTCCTTCTTGCAAATCCTTATTTGAAATGAGAATACTATATTCCTTTGATGTAATGTTTGAAGTAATTGCTGCCACAATAATATCTTCTGTTTTTGTATTATATTCATCATTTGATAAAACAAGAACAGGTCTTTTCTTGTTAGAGGTTAAATCGCTATATGGTATAGGAATCAGCAAAATATCTCCTTGCTTATACATTGTTCCATACCTCATCATCAATGTCGTTATTCCAAAAATCCATACTACTTTCACTTGCCAACTCTAAATCTTTAAATACCTGATTATCTTTTTTCGCCTTCAAAAAACTGATAAAATCAATCACTTC
>JAAZJT010000035.1 GCA_012800215.1 Bacillota bacterium
AAGTGAAAAAAACATACCATCAGGTACAGCTGCAGAGCAGGAACCTGCCCTCACAAAAGCTGAAATCGAAGCTACTCTGCAGCAGCTTAACAGAGAGGTAGAAGCATTTAATATAGGTTTTCGTTTTAAACTGCACGAAGAATCAAACCGCTATATTTTTCAGGTGGTTAATTTACAAAACAATGAAGTATTAAAAGAAATTCCTCCGCAAAAAATGTTGGATCTGGCAGCACAAATTGATCGTCTCATAGGACTTTTGCTTGACGACAAGCGCTAAATTGGAGGCAAAAAAATGATTCCCAATCCCTACCAGCAGTACCAACAAAATATGGTTAAAACAGCATCACCTGCCCAGTTAGTCTTAATGCTTTATAACGGCGCTCTAAGGTTTATTAAACAGGCTCAAATCAGTTTAGCTGCTAAACAGTTAGAAGAATGCCATCAAAATATCATTAAAGCGCAGAGGATAGTTACCGAACTAATGCTAAATTTAGATTTAAGCCAAGGTGTTATTGCGCAAAACTTATACCAGCTTTACGACTATATGTATCAGCGCCTGGTGGAAGCAAATCTGCAAAAAACAGAGGCACCACTTCAGGAAGTAGAACAATTACTGCAAGAATTAAAGAATACCTGGAGCGAAGCAATTAAACTGATGCCTTAATTCTTTATAAGATGGCTATGCCATCTTTTTTTACTAAAGTCCCGCTCTTAAGTGCCGATAGAAATAATGAAGTTCAAAACGAAATGAGGTTTCGCTTGTGGAAAAGCTGCTGAATTTATTGGAAAGACAACAGCATACACTAAATGAACTTATTGGCGTAACTAAACAGGAGCAGGAAGCTATTATTGCTCACAATGTTGACTGTGTTAGAGCCAGTATTAAACAAAAAGAGGAATTACAAAGGCAGCTTGTGGAGCTGGAAAAGGAAAGGCAGATGCTTACAGCTGAATCTAGGCTCAGCAACTTGGCAGTCGCTGCCGGTGATAAAAAAGCATTACTTGATGCTCTGCATCATTCCTTAAAAAACAGCCTGCAGGAGTTAAAAACTCTTAACATCACTAACACCCTGCTGATCAAAACAGAACTGGCCTATTTTGACTTCCTCAAAGAAAAAGTTTTCTCCACAACAAAACAATATAACGATAAAGGTACTTTAAACAGTAAACCACAAGACAGTAATGCTGTTGTAAGTCATCTTGCCTGAAACTTTAGGAGGAAAACATTATGTCTACTTTTTTTGGTTTAAATATTGCCCGTCTAGGTATGCAGGCACAACAAAAAGCCCTGGAAGTTACTTCTCATAATATTGCCAATGCCAACACACCCGGCTACAGCCGCCAGGTTGCCCACATGACGCCTACGGCAGCTATGCCCTATGCACAGAAAGGGATGCTGGGCAGCGGCGTACTGGTTGACGAGATAGACCGCATCCGGGATGCTTTTTTAGACCGGCAAATCCGCCATGAACAGCATACACTGGGACAGTGGAAAGCGCGCAGCGCCTATTTGGAACAAATAGAACAAATATTTATGGAACCGACAGAGAGTGGTTTTAACGCCGTTCTCAGTACTTTCTTTGACAGCTGGCAGGAATTAAGCATTAACCCTGAAAACTCTTCTGCACGGACCGCAGTAATTGAAAATGCCAATTTTCTCATTAATACCATTAAACACACCGCCGGCAGTTTAACAAATGTACATAATGATATAACAGCCAATATTGAATTAAAAGTAAATGAGATTAACAGCTTAGCCACACAAATCAGCGACTTAAACCAACAAATCACCAGTTTAGTCACACGCAATGATCAGCCCAGCGATTTAATGGACCGCCGCGATCTTTTGCTGGAACAGCTGGCAGAGATCATTGATTTTGATCTTTCCGTTTCTACCAATGGCAGCGTTAATGTTTATGTTGCCGGCCGCCCTTTGGTGCATGAAAATATCTCCTATGAATTAAAAACAGCTCCTGGCGGCACACAAGACAACTGGACATTGGCGCCTAAAATTGTCTGGGCTAAGGACAATCAGGAAGTGCATATCGGTAATGGTGAGATCTACGGCCTTACCAAATTACACGACGACAACCTGCGCAGTTATCTGCAGGACTTTGAAATTATGACCTGGGCCATTGTCAAAGCCGTGAATGATGCTCATAAACAAGGTATTGATTTAAACGGAGATGCCGGACTTGACTTTTTCCAAGGCACAGATCTGCAAAACCTGAGGGTTAACTCCGACATTAGCAGTGACCCGGCTAAAATTGCGGCAGCACTGCCGGATCCTAACAATCCACCAGGTACACCTCAACCAGGAGACGGCAGTAATGCAGTGGCCATTGCCCAACTGCGCAACAGCCGTTTTCGCCTGGATCTGACAGCTGCAGACATCAAAGACCGCCTGGTTCAGGATGCTCAAGGTTCCACCACTTTGGAGTTTTTCTACCGTGATACCATTTCCCGCCTTGGTGTGGATACCCAGGAAAGCATAAGGATGAGAGAAAATCAAACGGCAATGCTGGAATTAATGACTAATCGCCGCATGTCCATTTCCGGAGTCTCACTGGATGAGGAAATGGCCAATATGGTACAGTTCCAGTTGGCATACCAAGCTTCCGCCCGCTTTATTGCCACACTTGATGAAATCTACAATACCTTAATCAACGGCATGATCCGTTAAAGGGAGGTTAAAAAATGCGTATTACCCACCAACTAATCGCCAACACTGTTATTCGTAATGTTAACCGCAACTTATGGCGCATGAGCCGGTATCAGGATATGCTCTCATCAGGCAAGGCCATTACAAAACCGTCACAGGACCCGGTAAAAATTACACGCATTATGGGTTATAATGTTTCATTACAGCAAAATGAACAGTATCAGCGTAACATAGAGGCAGCCAAAGCCTGGCTGGATAGCACAGAAGATGCCCTGGCAGGCATTAACGATGCACTGCAGCGCGCACGGGAATTAGCCGTTTCCGGAGCCGATGGCAGTAAGCCCCCCTCAGCCCGCAAAGCCATTGCAATGGAGGTAGACGAGCTGGTTGGAGTTTTAGTGCAAATGGGTAATTCCAGTTTAGGCGGCCGCTATCTCTTTGCCGGTCACCAAACAACTAACGCCCCCTTTACACGTGACAAAAGCCTTCTGGCAACTGAACCCAGCAGTGTTGTCTATCATGGCGATAAAGGGACCCTGCAGTGGGAAATTGCACCCAATGTTACTATTAAAGGCAATATTGACGGCCACTCACTTTTTATGGAAACAAAAATCTTTGAACATTTAGAAGCACTGGTAGCCGGCCTTAATGCCGATGACACCAATGCAGTTAGCGACGCCTTAACAAATATTGCAGACAGCATTGATGCTATTTTAGACAAACGCGCTGCTTTAGGAGCAATCAGCAACGGCTTGGAATTATCGCAAAAAAAGGCGTCCTTAGAAGAGTTAAATCTCACCTCACTGCGCTCACAACTGGAAGATATTGATTTTGCCGAAACTTTTATGCATTTTTCTACAATGGAAACATTGTACCATGCCTCCCTTTCGGCCGGCGCTAGAATCATGGTGCCCAGCCTGATTGATTTTCTGAGGTAATTATACCTAAAAGGTGGTGAGACAAATGGCCACAACTACGCAGCTAACCTTAAAAATGACTCCTCCCCTCCTGGGATTTGAGGATCAGGATACCTATACACTTATTCCCATTGCCGATAATCCTTATTTTTTCTGGCTGGAAGCAAAAGATGGCCCCAAATTTCTCTTAACAAAACCTGAATACTTTTTTCCTGGCTACTTGCAGCAGGTAAAAAGCAATCTTTTGACGAATATAGGTGAAGCTAATAGAAATTTGGGAAAGTCGGACGTGTATTTAATTATTACCCTTTCCACAAAACCACAGGAAATGACAGCCAATCTCCTTGCACCGCTGTTCATCGATCAAGAGCAGAAACTAGCTTCACAAATTGTACTGCATGAATCTAACTACACAACACGTCACTATCTTTTCCCTCCCGAAAAACGTCGCGATTGCGGCTAGGAGGAAGAGTATGCTCATTCTGATGCGCAAAGCCGGCCAAAACCTTATCATTAATGATAATATTACAGTTAAAGTCCTTGAAGTAAAAGGAGAACAGGTAAAACTGGGGATTGCTGCTCCGCCTGAAATTTCAGTACACCGCGAAGAAGTATTTACCGCTATTAAAGCAGCTAACAAGGCAGCCGCCATCACAAAAAATACTCTGCCTGACATCCCCAGACCGGATAAAAATAAGCGCAAAAATGTTTCAAATTAGTAAAGGCTTGGATAATCATAATCCAAGCCTTTATTTTATCTACAGATTGCACATTACTTGTTAATAGCTGAAAGTTGACAGGTTGGGCATTTTTTTTTGCTGCAATACAGGCAGCTTCTATTAGGTTCACAGATAAGTTTATTAATTTGGTTATGTATCCGATCTAGGTGCTTACTCTGCGCCAACGCTTCACTACTTGTGAGTCCATAATTTTCTACCAACCAATGCAAGCGCCGTCTTTCCAGCTCTAAGCGCTGCTCAAGCGATTTCAGTCTATCCATTGTTGCCCCCTGCCATTCTGCTATCGTTTCCACCTTTACTACAATACAACTGCTTACAACAAAAATCAACCTTTTTTCTCTTTTATTTAATTATAAAGCTAAAATTTAACAAACTTATTAAAAAAGTGTTATTTAATTAATTTGGCAGGAGCCGCCTGACCGCATACGCAGCTTTGCCTTAACAGTATAAACTCATAGTATAAAAAAGACCCCTCCGGCGGGGTCAGGAACCTTATACTTTTACAAAGTGCTCAAGTATAATTCTTTTATTGCCTGATATATTTTTTCTCCACAAGTTCCGTCAGGATTTTTATAAATTTTGCCAGCCAAGCCTTTCCGCTTTTCCGCTAGCGGGTCGTCACCCGCATTAAGCCTCTCAATAAGCTTGTACCAAGACTCTTTTTTGTTATAAAAATAATAAAAAGTATCAGATGGGACTACCGTTCCTTTAGGCATTTCCTTATCTAAAAAAATTATTTTCTTACCAGTCAGTAAGTATGCCCCTATTAAAGATCCTCCGGTGGATATTAGTGCATCGCTTACGCTTAATGCACTTTTATAATCATCAGTTTCATCAAGAATTACATTATTATAAAATTTGTTTTCTGCTTTAATATTATGTTCTATTAATTCGTTATAATAATTTAATAGTTGTGGTACGTATCTAATGATAGAAGCCTTTGTAAGTGGGTGAGGTCGCCAAATTAAAACAGTATCCTTGTAAAGGTTGGTAATATTGAATATATTAGTTATTTCCTCTATTCTTGAAAAAGGATCATTGGCAAAATATAAGCAGCCGGTATCCAAAACATACACCGTTTTATCTTTTATTTTTTCTTCCCATTCACTCGGCACTGAAACTTTATGCTTTAAACTGTTAACCATAGAATCTATTTTAGGTGACCCAAGAGATAACACTTTCGATTCCGGAATACCATCCTTTATAGCCGCTTTTTTAACAAAATCACCGATTACTATTACTTTGTCAACATATTTTAGCGTTGGAATCATATATGTCGTGTTTCTTCCGTATGGATAAAAAAGCGGGGGAATATGATAGGGCACATAGATTAACATCTTTGCATATTTTCTTATATTCGCTGTAAAGTACTCTGGGTAAACACGGGTTAAAGTATTATATTGATCATAAATATTATGTAAAAAGACTATATCTGGTTTTTCTTTTTTAATGTCATATTTACTATAATGGCATATGGGTATACGAGCAGGAAAGCGATCTCCTTCATACATTGGAATAGCTTTATCCTTATCTTGTGTAAGCTGATAATAAGGAATGGGAACAACACGCACTTCGCAATTTTCATCTTTTGCAAAAGCTTCGTATACTGTCTCTAAGCTATCCCACATTGTAATTTTATATGGGAAAAAAACTATCTTCAATTTTTTACGTTTGGTTATTTTTATATCATTCTTTGCTGCTTGCTCCTTATTCTCTTTCTCTTCAATGCCAAGTGAGGCTATTATTTTTAGAACCTCATCTGCCTTTTCTTCATCATCTGCATTTTTAAGTGCTGTTTGATAATAATGATAAGCTAATTCATTTTCCCCACTTGCTTGATAAAGATAACCCAAATTATATAAGATATCAAAGTTTTGATTATCTAAAATTAAACCTCTTTCAAGCGCTTTCTCTGCCTTATCTTTTTCTCCTAATATCATAGCTATAACGGCTTTCATTGAATATATCTCTACATCATTGTCGACAATGCTTGCATATTGATTCAATAGATCTTCTGCTTCTGCTAACATATTCTGATTAATAAGTTTTTTAATATTTTCCTTGATTTTCTTTTGATATGTCATTTTCTCACCCATTAGGTTCCCACCTTTTTTTAAAAAACAAATTTACGCAACTACTAACCTAATATTCTTAATTTAAAACACCAACATTATCATTACATTCTGATTTGGCTAAATAAATTTGCGATTTATAAAATAATATCTCTATATCATCAGAAACCATCTTTTCGTATTGTTTAATTAATTCTTCCGCCTGGGCAAAGGTCTTATTGCTGATTAAAAACTGTATATTATCTTTAAACTGTTTTTTTAATATCTCCATCTCTGTATTAACTGGGCCCTGCTTCTGTTCATCTTCTAACAGAATTTCTATTGTTTTTTTCATCTCAGGAAAAACTTTTAATGCTTTTCTTAAATTCTTAATTGATTCTAGTTTGTTATCATCTTTATTTTTTTGGGCTAACAGCATATAAAAAAGAAATGCATCTTCATCATCTTTAAAGTTGCAAACCTGCTGATTATCAATAATTTGCCGGTTGTAGATTTGCAATATATAGGAAGTTCCATCTTCAATATATCTGTTAACAACATATCTATAATCATCTTCGTGAATCTTATCTAATAATAAAATCCACTTTGAAATTTCCTTATTTATTTTTAATAAACTTACATCATTTTTATTTGTTAAACAATTTCTTAAATAATCTAACATTATTTCACTGAAATCGCTGTGCTTCTTCGCCAGATAACTTATTTGTTTTTTTATTAGATTTTCTCTAAACTCATTTGTAATATCTGTTAGAGTATAGCTATTTTTTATGAGCCAGTAAATTATATCGGCAAAATAAATTGGTAATGAATGAAAATCTATTTTCTTTACTTTTACTAGTAATATTTCATCTATCCCTCTATTGTTTTGCTTAAGAGCCAGCCTTACTTTATTTAATAAAGCATATTCACTATTTCCTGTACTAAATATCTCTATAATCTCTATTTTCTCATCTTCCTCAAGCTCTCCCAATACATTTTCCAATGCACCCCAAAAGATGGTGTATACTTCTTCTTTATTTTCTATTTTTTCCACATAAAATTCTTTCAACTGCTTATAATATTTTAATTTTACATATATTTTTATAATCTGAGGTAGAGCCAAGCTAAAAATTTTTTTCGTCTTTATTCGTTTTACATACTTTAATGCTTTTCTTAACTCGTTTTGTTTCCTATATAATTCACATAGATATAAATACACATATTCGTAGTAGCTAATAGTCTTATTGGTCACACTGGGGTCTTTAACATAACTATTTTCAGATATTAGTTTTAAATATAATTCATAGTTTTTTATCGCTGCCTGTTCTTTTTGCAGCTCTTTTTGCGCTTCTGCTAAATAAAAATACAAGTCTAAGTAACCTTTTTCTTTAGACATTGCCTCTTTGCAGATTTTTTCCAGTTCTACATATTTTTTATTCCAGTAGTAGGCTAGTGCTAACTGATGATAGACATACATCAGTTTTTTTAAATCAGCTTTTTTACTTTTGGCAATTTTATATGCTTTTAGGCTTGCTTCCAAGGCTTTTTTGTAATCTTTATACATTCCGTAGGATTGTGATAGCTGATACCAGTAATAAATATTTTCTGGATCCTTTTCTAATTCACTCTTTAAAAGCTTAATATTTCTTTCGAACTTGTATTCCATTAGCTTTTCATCTGTGGCTAGATAACCATAATGCTCTATTTCTGTTTTAATCTCCACAATTGGCAGTTGGTATTGGGGCTGCTCATGTATAGCTCCTTCATAGTAAAAATTATTATTCTTAAATAATCTTAGTGCATAGGAGGTTACATAATGAACATCATCATCCTTATTGGTGATATTTTTTATAGTTAACATTCCGGTATTGTATTTTTTGCTTTCTTTCGAATTTAAGAAACTAATAATTCCGCTTGGATCTGTAATTATTTCATCGCCATCTAGTATTAGAAGCCATTCACCTTTAGCATATTGAATTGTTTTGTTTCTCATATCGGCGAAATCGTTATTCCAAGCGTGAAAATATACTTTGTCCGTATATTTTTTTGCAATTTCCACAGTCTTATCATTTGATCCCGTATCTACGATTATTAACTCTGAATCTACTGATTTCATTATTGGTATAAGAGCTTGTAAGCATTGTTCTAAATATTTCTCCTCGTTTTTCACCATCATGGTAATGCTCAATTTCATCGTGTAACCCCCTGTCTAGAAACAAACACTACTTAAAAGACATATTGACTTTATAATAAATTGAACCAGTTATATACACGCATTGTAATACATTTCCCCAAAATTCTTTGGTCAGGTAAACAGCAGACTGCAAGGCAGAAAAACAGCCTAAAAATTAAAATTTATAGAGCCAGAGAGTAAACTCTCCGGCTCTCTTTAATTAAGCAAGTATTATTATTACCTCAACAATTGTAGTACACCTTGAGGAGCTTGATTAGCTTGTGCCAGCATTGCCTGAGCAGCCTGCTGCAGAATATTGTTCTTTGTGAACTCCATCATTTCTTTTGCCATATCCACATCTCTGATCCTTGACTCCGATGCCTGCAGGTTTTCTGCAGAGGTATCCAAGTTCCTAATTGTATGTTCCAACCTGTTCTGCATTGCACCAAGTGCAGAACGCTGCTCAGAAACTTTTCCAATCGCAGTATCAAGTGAGCTAATTGTACTATTAAAGCTAAAGCTTGTAGCAGTTACATCAACACCATTTACACCCAAGGCAGTCGCTCCCATATCATTAATCTGCAATGTAACTTGCTGCCCTGAATTTGCACCAATCTGCAAAACAAGACCTGTAGAAGCGAGAACACCATTTAGTAAAGTTTTACCATTAAATTCAGTTCTTTTTGAAATACCGCCGATTTCGTCTTGGAGAGCTTTGATCTCTTTTTGGATAGCTGACAAGTCTTCATCCTCGTTAGTTCCGTTTCCAGCCTGTACAACAAGTTCTCTCATTCTTTGAAGAATAGCATGAGTTTCTTGCAAAGCACCTTCAGCAGTTTGAATCAATGAAATACCGTCTTGAGCATTCCTAGAAGCTTGGGTAAGTCCTCTAATTTGCCCTCTCATCTTTTCCGAAATAGAAAGACCTGCTGCGTCATCTCCAGCTCTATTGATTCTGTAGCCTGAGGACAGTTTTTCCATTGACTTAGCACCGGCTGTGTTAACAAGTCCCAGCTGACGGTGGGTGTTCATGGCCATAAGGTTATTACTGATTCTCATTTTTCTTCCTCCTTGAATTGTTTTTTCTCCATTCCGTTGGAGATATTTATGGTAAACAGTGGCGCAGGTCGGCCGCCCCTTGCCGCTGTTTCGCCCAAATTATATCGGAAACTGGCAACAATACTTTAATTAGTTTTTTTTACTATCGAGAAATACACCTTTATTATTGCTATGAGTTGTTTTGTAGATCTCGCTTGCCTGGCGCTTCTTTTGCAGTTCACATAGTTTCTTTTGCAGCTTATGACAGGCAGTAGCCAGCGTCTCGCGAATTAAAGCATCACTTGCCACTATTTGCTTCAGTATTGTTTGGATTTCCCTGTGGCTTTTGGCAATTTCTTTAGCTTCAGCTGCAGCCGGGTAAAGCTCAGGCAGCAGCTGTGCTTCAGGCTTAAAGCCCAGCTGCTTTTGCAATACTAACCACAGCGGCTCTGCCGTTTTTTCCTGCTCAGTAATTGTATCGATAATAATTTGCCGCCTGGAAATTAACCTACCTATTTCCTCAGCAGACATTTCCACGTTTTCCGTTAACTTAAGCAGTTTTTCTGTCAGAGCTGCCAAAGTTCGATAAGATGATAGCTGCTGGCTGTAATAACGGGATAAATGCTCTAAAGTAGTCAAAACTTTAATCTCCGCTTAATAATAGTTTCTTTGCAGCTGACTGATAAGATAATCACCTTGCGCATACAGCTGCCGTAAAGCTTTTTCCATGGCTGCAAATTGACGGTAATAAGCTTCTTCCTTTTGGACAAAAAGTTGATTCAAACGGTCAATGCGCTTATTCATTTCTTTAATTTGTTTATCATAATAATTCTGGAACTCTGTTATATCGCCTTTGATGCCTGCCTTTTCCAGTAAAATACCTTTACGTCCGGCTTCATCTCTGGTAGTACGGATATTATCATTTAAAACATCACTGATTCTGCCTGCAAGACCGGACTGAGCATAACGCTGGGCACGTTCTTCCGCCGTTAACGTGGCACTATAAGCAATATCAGCACGACGCGTAAAAAGTTCTGCCACTTGATCGGGATTCTGGGCAATGGCTGTTTTTAAATCCTGACCGCCATTTGTCAGCACTAGCTTCCCTCTATCACGGTAGTTGCTGCTGGTCTCAATACCAATCTGCGTAATATTCATTCCGTCAACGGAATCATAAAGCACCTGTCTGAGATTACGCAGCATACTTTCTAAAGCAGAATCACGCCTAAGTAACCCGCTTTGCGCTTTTTCTTCCCACAGCTCAATTTCTTTTTCGGACATAGCCTCTTTTTGTTCGTCTGTAAGCGGTGGAAAATCCCTAAAGTATTCTTCATTTAACTTATTATTAATTTCTTCGATTAATTTATTGTAGTCATTAACAAAACTTTCTAAGGTTTTATAAATACCTTCTGTATCTACGGTCGTAGTAACGGTAACTGCTGCAGGAGCATCTTCCGGGTCAATTTTTTGCTTGATGGTGTAAGTTAAACCGTCAATGGTAAAAGTATTGCTGGCATTAGTACCGGCAAAGCCGTTAATTTTAAATTCCGCATTGCGGCCTGCCTCTCCCACATTACCCTCTGCATCTGGCTGTAAACCTAAAGCGGTAAAAAAGTTGCCGCCGTCATTGGTAGTAATATAGCCGGCGCCTGTCTGGCGTGCTGTAATGGTAAAGGTATCACTAAAAGTACTATAGGAGACCTGTACACCGGTTTTATTAATTTTATTTAAAACTGTCTGCAGCGTATCAGTTTTGTTGATGATAATTTCTTCATTATTAATGGCTAAAAGAAACTGACCGGCTTCATTAAAAGATAAACTGCCGTTAGCTAATTTTTCACTGATCTCAGCCATAGTATCATTTAGGCTGAGCCGGCTTCCGGCACTACTGTCGGCTGTAATACCGGTTATACTTGCTTTAGCTGCAGTGGCACTTTGCAGTACTTCAAAAGTAGTTTCCCCCACACCAGAAGCGGCGGAAGCAGTTACCGAAACAACTTCCGGCGCTGTAGTAGTAGCGGTCATTCTCCTCAGTGCAGTGGGAGAAGTTAGGTTTGTTTCGGGCTTTAAAACATCAAAATAAGTATCACGAAAGACGCGAACTTTATTAATAATCTCCCGGTATTGTTCTTTTTGCCACTCTAATACTTGTTTTTGCTGATAAACCTTGTCTACCTTCAAACGCTCTATGCGCATTAAATCCTTAATAATCTGATCTGTATCCATTCCGGATACTAAACCGCTAACACGGGTAACACTCATATACAAAACCTCCTAACGGAGTTATTCTTGTTTTTTCAGCATGGCCTGTGCAATTTTTTTGCTGTCTGGCCGATAAGTACCCTGCGCAATTTCTGCCTGCAGCCTTTCTACACGCTCACTGCGTACGTCACTGAGTTTATCTACCATTTTAACTATCTCCGGCAGCTTTGCAGCCTGACTGGAGATGGTTAATGAATCCTGCTTTTTCTGTGTTTCTGCTTTTTTTGCTGTTTCTTTAGCCTCAGACTGCTGATATAATTTACTTATTTTCGTACCAAGATTATTTATTTTCATGGCTTGCAACACTCCTTTTAAGCCGTTCACAATTTTTATCGGTAAAAGCATTTAAATCTTTAGTAAGCAAAAAAAATATTTCACAAAAAAATTACCAAGCATATTTTTTTTTCTGCTTCACAAGTTAAATCTAGAAGGAGGGAAAATAAATGCCTACAAACTGGAATCCATTTGGCGAATTTGCCCGCATGCGTGAAGAAATGCGTAATTTATTCCCCCACAATTCTCTTATGCCTTTGCTAGGTGACGCCATC
This sequence comes from Bacillota bacterium, assembly GCA_012800215.1. GTDB lineage: Bacteria > Bacillota > Dethiobacteria > Dethiobacterales > Dethiobacteraceae > JAAZIQ01. The sequence goes on from JAAZJT010000035.1 coordinate 12,392, forward strand.
AACCGTTCACCAAATCCTTCTGTTGATATTCATGAAACAGAAAAAGAAGTAGTGGTAAGTGCAGAAATCCCAGGTATCGACCCTAACGAAATTAATGTTACAGTAGATGAAAACCAAATTACCATTAGCGGTGAAACTAAACGCAGCACAGAGCGTGCGGAAGAAGGTTACCGGATGATGGAAAGGCGTGTAGGACGTTTTTCACGTACCATACCGCTGCCGGTGGAAGTAAAACCAGACGAAGCGTGGGCTGAGTATAATCATGGTGTACTGGAAATCCGTATGAATAAGGCAGAAAGCGGCCGCATTCGTTCCCGCAGACTGCAGATTAAAGATAAACATTAAGCGCTTAAAACTTAATAGTACAGTAAATAAAGCTTTATTGAAGAAAGAGCTACTCAACACGCAGTAGCTCTTTCTTCATCTCTCCTCTGATTGTATCAGAAAAAGGGTTTTTCTGTAAGCTTGTATTAATTAAAACCAAATATCTTTATGTTAAAATTAGTTGACAAAGCATTGCCTTTGCTCTTATTTCAGAGAATATATCTACACAAACAAATTAATTAACACTTTTTTTTATTATAAAACACGCATTAGGAGGTAAATGCAGTGAAGATTGTTGTCATCGGTGGTGTAGCTGCGGGAGCGTCAGCCGCTACAAAAGCAAGGCGCGTTAATGAAAATGCAGAAATAATCATCCTCGAAAAAGGACCCTATGTTTCTTTTGCCAACTGCGGCCTGCCCTATTATGTGGGAGGCGATATCAAAAAAAAGGATAATTTACTACTGGTAACACCGGAACTTTTTAAAAAGCGTTTTCGCATTGAAGTCCGTCTGCATCACGAAGTTGTGGCGATTGATGCCAAAGAGAAAACTATTACAGTACAGTCGCCGGAAAACAGTTATAAAGAACATTATGATAAATTAATTATAGCTACGGGAGCAGAGCCCGTTAAGCCGTCTTTGCCCGGTATAGACTTACCGCAGGTATTTACAGTTTCTACTGTACCCGATGCCGAAAGCATTGTGGAACATTTGGCTGCGGGAGCCCAAGCGGCGGTGGTGGTGGGCGGCGGCTTTATCGGACTGGAAACGGCAGAAGCTCTTTTACAAAAAGGGGTTAATACTACATTAATACAAAGAAGTCAGCAGCTTGCAAAAAACTTTGATGTAGAGTTTTCCCGGCCCTTGGAACGGCATCTGCAGGAACTGGGCTGCAAGTTAGTTTTTGGTCAGTCGCTAAGCAAAATAATTGGTGAAGAAAAAGTAGAAGCAGTGGAGTTAACTGACGGCAGACAGCTGCCTACTGATTTGGTAATCATGGCTGTTGGAGTCAGACCGCGCGTACAGCTGGCACAAATAGCAGGTTTACAGATCGGTCAAAGCGGAGGCATTTTAGTCAATGCGGCAATGCAAACAAGTGATCCTTTCATTTATGCCGCCGGTGACGTGGTAGAATCTTTACATCTTGTTTCCGGGAGAAAGGTACGCATCCCGTTAGCCGGCAGTGCCAATAAACAGGGACGCGTGGCGGGTGCCAATGCCGCCGGGGGTAAACTGCTTTTTAAAGGTGTTCTCGGTACGGCCATCATTAAAGTTGGCAAATTAACGATTGCCCGTACCGGCCTAAGTGAGAAAGAGGCGCAGGAGGCAGGTAAAGATTATTTTGTTTCTTATAGCCCGCTTAACAGTCATGCCAGCTATTATCCCGGTGCCCAGGGAATGATTATTAAATTAGTTGCCGAAAATTTCACAGGCCGCCTCTTAGGGGCACAGATTATAGGCAGTTTAGGTGTAGATAAAAGAATTGATGTTTTAGCCACAGCAATTTATGCCGGGTTAAGCGTTTTTGATCTGGAAAATTTAGATTTAGCATATGCACCCCCTTACGGTGCGGCTAAGGATCCGGTCATTATGAGCGGTATGATTGCTGCCAATATTGTCCGCGGTGAGATAAAGCAGGTAACACCGCAGCAGTTAGAGGAACTAAAAAAACAGGCCGGTATAGTGGTACTTGATGTGCGTGCCCGGGAAGAATTTGCAAAGGAAGCAATTGAAGGCGCTGTAAATATTCCGGTTGATGAACTGCGCAGCCGTTATGAGGAAATTGACCCAGAGAAAACGATTCTCATATACTGCCGTAGCGGCTATCGTTCCTATCTTGCCAGCCGCTTTTTACAGCAAAAAGGTTATAAAGTCTTTAATGTCAGCGGTGGCTTTCTTGCTTACAAAATGGATGTGCAGGTAAAGAAATAATTAAATCAAGGGGAAAGGACATCTGTACTTTTCCCTTTTTGTTTGCTTTAAATATAAAGAATATTATCGCTATTATTTTTCTTTATATTCTTTTTTCTCAAACAAACAATTGCAATTTTATAAAATTAGGTTTATAATTGTTCACAAAAGCACAAATTTATTTAATTTTATGGAGGTACATATGGATCACATTGAAAATCTAAGAAAAGAAAGAGAACAGATCACTAAAGATGTTTATGACAACAAAATTCCAAAGCGTGTTCCTGTTAATGTAAGCCTTGGTTTATTTGCTGCTGCGGAATATGCCGGCGTCGACCCCAGAGAAGCTTATTGGAACCCTGGTCTATTGGAAGAAGCAGGTGAAAGACTTTGTGAAATGATTCCCTCTGATTCCAGTGTTTTAGGTGGCGCCATCCTCACACCCACCAAATATCAGGCACTTGGCTCCAAGAGTATTGTTATGAGTGAGACAGGCTTTATGCAGCATCCCAATACTCACATGATGGAACCTGAAGATTACGATGCTTTTATTGAAGATCCCTATGCAACTATCGTTGAGACATGCGTACCCAGAGTCTATAAAAACCTTGACTACAAAAAAGACCCTGTTAGAGCCATGTTTACTATTTCTCAAGCCAATGAATGTCATGGTAAAGCCATGGCCATCAGTGCACAAGTAAGCAAGCGTTTGGCTGACAAATTTGGTTATCCCAACATGTCTTTCCGCATGGGTGGCGGCGGTGGTTATGCACCGATGGATATTCTTTCCGACCAGCTGAGAAGCTTTACCGGTATGTCTGTAGACATCAGAAGAAACCGCAGCAAAGTTCAAGCTGCTTTAGATGCTGTCTATCCGCTCAACTACAAAAAATGCTTACCCCCAGATATGTCTAAATACACCAGATATGCAGCCGGTTTCTATCCCCTGCATATGGCAACCTTTATGAGGGAAAAAGATTTTGCTGAATTATGGTGGCCTTCCTTCCACCGCCAGGCAACAGACTTTGCCTCCCTCGGTATCCGTATCGGTGCCTTCTTAGAGGATGACTGGACAAGATTCCTTGATTACGTTCAAGATCTGCCCACCGGCACCTATCTCACCTTTGAATATGGTGATCCCAAAGCTTTCAAAGAAAAACTAGGCAAGAAGCACATCCTGGGTGGCGGCTTCCCCATTAAATACTTAACCACCTTAACTAAAGCTGAAATCATCGATAAAACTAAAGAATGGCTCGACATTATGGCACCCGGCGGACAATATAGCTTTGGTTTCGACAAGAGCCCCTTGGTATTCAATGATGTTAACCTGGAAAACCTTAAGGCTGTTGTGGAAACAGTTCTTGAGTATGGTGTTTATGACAACCCGGGTACTCCCACCGGTGAAATCTTCAACAAAGAAGATTATACCCATTCCGAATATGTACCCTTCAAGAGCAGAATCTACAAAACTTGGGAGCAGTACAAAGAAGAACATCCCTTTACTCCCGAGAATGCTAAACCCATTGTTATGGGAGCAGAGGATTCTATCTTTAACTTCTACTACAGCCTGTGTCAATAATTTCTCAGTAAACAAAAGATTAAAGGACCGTTTAAAGCGGTCCTTTTTTTTATCCTTTAAAAATAATCTTCCGGAGCAGTTAGAAATTTAAATTTTTCCGGTGCCTGCAGAAATTCCTGATACATGGGTAAGCCGCGTACTAAACCAAATTCAGGCTTATCCACCACCGGTTGGATTTGCAGGCGCGGTGTGGGCCGGTACTTGGGATTAACAAGAAATTGCTCGTCTTCACCTTCTTTGGCAATTTCATAAAAAGCACCACCGCCCAGTTCCTTAATAGGCCCATAAACAGACGCAAAGTCAGCTGCTACCCAGTTGCTCATAATCAGAAATTCTGTACTCGGATTAATGGTAATATGGCCGTAACCCGGGGGAATTAAAACTTTATCACCGGCCACAGCTTCCACTATAATTGCCTCAACACCATCTTCATCCGGTTCCGTCTGCAGCAGATAATGGGCTTTCCCCGCCAGGACTTCATAGACTTCAGGATAAGTGAATTCCGTTCCCGGTTTTAAAGGATGGTAATGGCCTGCCGTTTTAATATATTCCCTTCCCAGCTGCCCCGGCCTGATAACTGTCACATCATAACGCAAGCCATATTGCGCAAGCTTTTCACGATCTTGCTCTCTACACACATCGCGATACATATAATAAAGCTCTCTTGGGCCTTCTGCATCTGCATCGAGCAGCACATCCTGCATGTCGCTTTTATAACGGATAGCTGGTTCTACTTCTTTGATCCCTTTACCAAAATACAGCCTTCCTTCTTGATCAGCCTGCAGGGGCAAGCCGCTTGTTTTCTCTAAATTCAACATTTTTTCCCTCCTTCGCCTATACACCTAAAGCAATTTGCACCTCAGCCTGAATAGCCCGTTTTTGCTCTTCTGTACCCGCTTCCGTATAGATACGAAATACCGGCTCAGTGCCAGATGGGCGGACTAGAAACCAGCTGCCATCTTCCAACTCTACTTTTAAACCATCGATACGGGTTAGCTTTTTGACAGGGAGACCGCAAATTTTATCCGGCTCCCAGTTTTGCATTTTCTCAACAACAGTCTCTTTGGCAGCTCTTGTAGTGCGTAAATCAAGACGCTCACTATATACCGGTCCAAAACGCTCTCTGATTTCCTGCAGTAGTTGCGCCGGCGTTTTACCGGTTTTAGCCAGCATCTCAATAAAGAGCAGTGCAGCAAAAATCCCGTCCTTTTCCGGAATATGTTTATTGATGCTGACGCCGCCGCTTTCTTCACCGCCTAAAAAAGCATTTTGTTCCCGTAGCGCCTGGCCAATATATTTAAAACCAACGGGCGTTTCTATAATGGGGCAATTATAATAGGCACCCAAGCGGTCCAGCCAGTGAGTCGTAGCCACAGTACGGGCCACCGCACCGGTAAAATGGCGGGTATTAATTAAATACTCCATAAAGAAGACTAAAATTTCATTGGGACTATAATAACGTCCTTCCGGATCTACTACACCCAAACGGTCCGCATCGCCGTCCAAAGCAACTCCAATGGAAGCTCTGGTTTCTTGCACACGCTGAGCTAATGCGCCCAAATGCTGCCCCGTTGGTTCCGGGAGTGCTCCGCCAAAAAGCGGATCGCGCCAGTTATGAATGGCTTCCACCTTGCAGCCATGTTTTTGTAAAATACTTTCTAAATAGCCGGTTCCTGCGCCATACATGGGATCAACCACAACTTTTAAACCGGCAGTTCTAATAGCAGCAAAATCAATTAATGTTTCTAAATGTTCCACATAGGCTGGTTGGGGTTCAATCATTTCTATCAAATCTTTTTGTGGCTGCTCTGAACATGCCACCTTTTTTGTCTGCATAATTCCTTTTAAATAGTTCACAATGGGGTCAATATCCTCCGGCAATGCCGGCCCGGCAAAAGAGGGAATAAATTTAATGCCCAGGTATTCTGCCGGATTATGACTGGCAGTAAGCATAACAGCACCCCCTGCCTGATGGGCAAGTACTGCATGTGCCACTGCAGGAGTAGGTGCAAATTTTCTGCATAAATAAGTACGTATACCATTGGTAGTCATTATTTCTGCCACCGTTTGGGCAAATTTATCTGCCAAAAAACGGGTATCGTAGCCAACCACAACGCCCTGCGCGGCTTTCCCTGTGTTTTGCAAATGCTGCGCAATGGCTTGCGCCACATAACTTACATTGGTAAAAGTAAAGTCTTCAGCAATAATGGAACGCCAACCGTCCGTGCCAAAAGTAATTCGCGTCATTTTGGGCCCCCTTATTAACTACTGCCGGCGTTTATAACCACCAGCTTTAACAATAGTAAAAACTGTTTCTATCTATATTCACCTTTTGGCAACATATTCCTGCCAAATGCCGCTTATCCCTTAAACACAGCTACAGACTCTGTGCTACAAAATCAGCTAAATCAGCCACCCGGTGGGAATAACCCCACTCATTATCATACCAGGCCACCACCCGTGCCAGGTTATCACCAATAACCATGGTCAGCAAGCTGTCAACAGTGCTGGAATAAGGCGATCCTTTGTAATCGACAGATACCAGCGGCTGCTCACTGTAAGCCAAAATACCCTTTAGTTCACCGGCTGCAGCTTTTTTAAATGCCTCATTTATGGCTTCCGCCGTAGTTTTTTGCTCCAACTCTGCCACGAAATCCACCAATGAAACAGTAGGAGTGGGGACACGTACAGCAAAACCATGAATTTTACCCTCCAGCTCAGGAACAATTTTGCCAATAACTTTGGCGGCACCTGTGGTGGTGGGAATCATAGAAACCTGAGCTGCCCTTGCCCTTCTTAAATCGGGATGGGGTAAATCCAGCAGGCGTTGATCATTTGTATAAGCATGTGTTGTATTCATTAAACCTTTACGAATGCCAAAGTTATTATGTAATACTTTTACTACCGGAGCCAGACCGTTAGTAGTGCAAGAAGCATTGGAAATTATCTGATGCCTTTGCGGATCATAGTCTTTCTCATTGAGCCCCAGGACAATAATAATATCGGCATCATTAACAGGTGTTGTCACAATAACCTTTTTAGCCCCGCCTTTAAGGTGGCGTGCCGCCTCTTGATGGGTACGAAACTTTCCGGTAGCTTCAATCACAATATCTATGCCTAATTCACCCCAGGGCAAATCTTCCGGATTAGCCTCAGCAAGTGTCTGTATCTGCTTCCCATCTACCTTTAAATTATCACCCTGCAGTTCCACCTCACCAGGGAATTTCCCATAAAGGGAGTCATACTGCAAAAGATGAGCCAGTGTAGCATTATCTGTCAAATCATTAATGGCTGCCACCTGTAAATATTGGTGACCCTGCAGTGCACGAAAGGTATTGCGCCCAATGCGGCCAAAACCGTTAATACCAATTCTAACCATCCGTAAACCTCCTTGTTTCTGCACCTGCTTAAGAATAATCTGCTTATTTTTGCTATTAGCTTACCCTCTCTTTTCCTTTCAATGCGGCTGCACTTGACATTCTCAAGGTGATATAAGAAAATGCAGATAGGTGGTTTTTGGAAATGATAGAGGGGGAATTACAATGACTATTCGCGTTGCCATAAACGGCGCCCTTGGCAAGATGGGAAAAACGGTGGTCAGCGCTGTCCACGCTGATCCCGAATTAGAACTTGTGGCCGCCATTGATCTGCATGGTAATAATATAAACCTTAGTTCTCTGTCCGGATTAGAGGAGATTGATTTGCCTGTAAATAGCGACCTGGCAGCAGCACTGAAGCAAACAAAACCCGATGTGGTCATAGATTTTACTTCACCTTTTACTGTAATGCAAAATATTGAAACTGCACTATTACATAAAGTACGGCCGGTTGTAGGTACCACAGGCATTACAGAAGCAGATTTAACCAAAATTACTGCTTGGTCAGAACAGTACCAAACACCGGCCTTCATTGCTCCAAACTTTGCCATAGGTGCTGTGCTAATGATGCTTTTTTCCGTTCAGGCAGCCAAATTTTTACCACATGTTGAAATTATTGAACTTCATCATGATCAAAAGCTGGATGCACCTTCCGGCACTGCCTTGAAAACGGCCGAAATGATCAATAAAGTTAGACAGAAAAAACAGGCGGCAAAGGAAGCTGAATTGGAAAAAGTGCCCCACGTCCGTGGCGGCAGCGTAGAAGGCATCCACATACATAGCGTCCGTCTTCCTGGCTATGTGGCACACCAGGAAGTTATTTTCGGCGGCATTGGTCAGACTTTGTCTATCCGTCATGACAGCATGGACCGCACATCTTTTATCCCCGGCGTGCTCATGAGTGTTAAAGCTGTTATGAAGCAGGAAGGCGTCATTTACGGTTTGGAAAATATACTCAGCTTATAAATCCTTCCGGACAGGCACGAACCCCCTTTACTTTGCATATACATTACTGCACTGTAAAGGGGGTTCTGTATGCTTTTAGAAGGAAAACGAATTGGCTTTGCTTTACCCGAAGGCCATTTTTCCATGCCTTTGATTTTAGCACAAATGCAGAAATTAATTGCTGCCGGTGCAGATGTTTATCCTCTTTTTCTCGCTACTTCTGCTCAACCTTACATGGAACCGCACTTCCAGCAAACCAAACAGGAAATTGAAGAAATTACCGGTCACGAAATGATGCCCACGACTTTGGCTGATGAAGTAAATGATCCTGCCAGTGAGCAACTTGCCTTTGACATCCTTGTAGTTGCCCCCTGTCCCGGAAACTTCTTAGCCAAACTAGTGAATGCACGCACAACTTCAGTCTCACTTTCCACAACAGTAAAACATCTTCAGACAGGAAAACCTGTCGTCTTAGCCATAATCACCAATGGCAATTCAGAAAATCTGCTGCAAAATGTGCAGCAAATACTAAGTTTAAAATCTATTTTCCTTGTCCCCTTCGGCACCAGTGAAGAAGGAGGGAAACAAATCTATTTATCCCGACTTGATTTACTTTATGATACTGTCCTGCAGGCCATGGAACAAAAACAAATTACACCTGTCTATTTAGAAACATTTTACCTGCCTAGCTAGGCAGTTTTTTCTTTATTTAATTTTTCTCCTAGTTCATCAAAATAATAATAAACTAAGCGGTTGATTAATTCTTTTATCTTTTCTTGACCGTGATAGTTGCGAATCAGCCAAAAGATGCTCTCGATAAAACCTGTAGCAATGGCAAGCGTAAAAGCTTTATCACTCTCATCAGCATCTTTAGCTAAATTTCCCCTTAAGCGATTACTTACCATTTCAACTAAAGTTTCTTTAAAGCCGTCATACTTTGAGCCCTTACTCTTATCGGTTATCACTAACAACTCGCGCCCATATTCATTATATATTTTCAAAATACCACGGGCTATAATGTGGGCAGTAGTTTTAATATCCGGCTGGCTCTCACGCAAATTTTGCAGATCTTTAATTAATGCTGACACCTGCTGGTGAACCATGCGCATTATTTCTGCAAAAATCTCATCTTTTCCCGGGAAATAACGGTAAATATTACTGGTAGAGATGTCGGCACCCAGCGCAATTTGCCGCATTGTGGCACCGGCAAAACCATTTTCCTCAAACTCCTTTAAGGCACTTTGTAATATTTTCTCTCGAATTTCTTTTTTTAAATATTGCATCGTGAACCTCTGTTCTTTTTTCTATATTTTACCGTTCAGCATACAATTTCGTCAACCTTCGACTGTATTTTCCAGCAAACATTTTACATAACTAAATTTTAACCGGAAACAATAACATTGTAGGGTTCGTAACGGCCGAGCCAAGATTGCTACAGGGCTTGACGGTTCTCTAGCAGTCGGCCAAAGGTTTGCATTGGGCCAGGTGGTTCAATGTGGAGCCAGCGGGAAGATCTGCCGTTGTCTGCGTTCTGTTCTGTAAATAACCATAACTGCTTATTTACGGGATGGCCAAGGATGGCTGCGGGTCGAGCTAAGATAGCCACATGTGCTGAACTCCCTCCTGCGTATTACTTAATATGCAGGGGTTTCCGACAACTTATACAGTTGTTGGAGGCTCAGTAGGTATGTGTGCCTGTCGAGCAAAGGTTGGTAAATGTTGTAGCCGGATTGCCTAAGCTGAGAGGCCTATGCAGTTCGAGTTGGGATGTTTATCAGCCGGCGCGCAGGTCGTTACGGGCTCTACCCTTATAATTGAATAGATCCGCCTAAAAAATATAACTTGCCAGGGTACCCGGCAAGTTTTTGTACTACTTTAGGATTAGTTAAAACTATCCCTCCGAAGCAAAGTAATGGTAACGTTATAATGTCGAATCAATCCTGCCCTCACGCTAAAATGACAATAGTGTGTATTCACACAAAATAAAATAATATATGAAGGAGACGGTAGGATGAGAAAAGTTGGTATTTTAGTTGTAGTTTGCCTACTGGTAGCAACAGGCATCATGGCTGCCATGGCGTATACCACAGCCAGTGTGGAAAGTGATATGAGTGTTAAATTAACAAGGAATGCAAATGCTTTGTTAGCTTTAAAGGCAAGCGGTATCCATAACGCATCATACTTTGAGACTAGAAAAAACTATACTGATGTATTAGAAATTGATCTTTCGAAAGGGTATAATAATGAGACTTTTGGCGTACAAGATAATAGCGCTTATTGCTGGGAAGATCTTTTTGGGGTTAAAAATAATTCAGAAAATCGTGTAAAAGTCTCAATTACATTAAATCCCAATGTACAGGGCCGTATACATATTCATGGTAGATTAGGAAAAGGCGATAATTGGACTAGAATTAGTTCAGTACACGATAAACATCCGGGAAGTGCCTTAGTGTTTTTCTTAGATCCAGGAGCTGAAGAATGGATAGACCTTAAAACTACTGCTATGAATGGACATTTAGCTACTTATAATTGGAAGCTAATAGTTGATGCAGTAGCTGTACAACCAGAAAATCCTCTCTAAAAATGGTCCGCTAAATAATCAAAACATCCTGTGGAAATTGCCACAGGATGTTTTTTTATGTGTCTTTTATTCTATATTTTTTATTCTTAACTTCAAACCCAGCAAAATTAGCAAGTATCCTGCTCCATATAACCAACCGTTATAAAGTGCACTTGTTTGAGGCAATTTTCCCTGAGGTGGTTCAGGCTGCACTTCTGTTTCTTGCGGTTCTTCTGGATCAGGACTTACTCCCGGGTCTTCAGGTTCAACTATGACTTCCTCTTCACTTGCTTCCGCATAAAAAGTGATCTTTCCTGACATGGTACTTACTTCTGCCAGTTCGGATGGCATGGTAAAGTACATATCAATAGCCTCGCTGCGCTGCCCTTTCGCTGACAACACTACATATTCATACTGATCTGCAGTCTCTGTCGGCAAATCCAGTCCCGCCGCCTGCCACTTCCCATTTGAGGAATCAGGATAACCTAAAGAAAAAATGCCGCTGCTATAAAGCTCAGCCAAATCACCATCGAGAGTATACCAGATTTTAATAGGTGTGGTGGAAATATTCTCTATCCTGATCAGGTCTTGGTAGGTATAAGTACTATTGGGTTGAAAACCGAAAATTTGACCGCCAATTCCTGCACCCGGTGTAAAAGACATTGTGTTATTAGCTATCTGGATATTATTGTTTTTGCTGGCATCCGTTTTGATAATCATAAATAAGGCAGGATCAGAAGTAACCGAGGGGGGTGCAGCCATCACAGTTAAAACACCTGAGAACAGCAAACAAAAGGAGAAAAAACAATAAACATCTTTTTTATCACAATTTTATAACCTCCTTAAAGTTGTTTGACCCCAAATACAAAGTTTTAATGTTATAAAAAAGGTACCTGAACAATCTTTTGCAGACGGTGCCAGGTATGCTTTATATCACGCCTAAAACGCGGTTCAAACCAGGGCAGCAGCAAGAGGGGTAAAGCAGGTACTATTGCAACTGCGACAAAAGCCAGCCAAATGTTTATTTCCGCCAGCATTGCAATTACCGGCAGCGGTAAAAAAGGCAGAAACATGCCTACACAGACAGTAGAATGATGAATGCCTGTTGTTCTGGCATAGACGGTAGCTTTTACCTTGGCAAATTCCCCGCCAGACAGACTGTATGCTTTTTGTGCCAGTTCAACTTGCGGATCAGTGGCAACAACATAATAAAAAGCAGGGAAACGGCCGCTGTTTTCTAGCTCAGCAAAGCTAAGAGTATGCGTATCGCCAATCTGCAGAACACCAACATCGCTCCCCATCAGCACTCCTTTGCTGTCATCAACACCATAGGTAAAATTAAGAAAAAGGCTGCTACTAAGCATGACAGTGAGCATCAGCATGGCGAAAGCCAGGCCGGCAAGCAAATATAGCTGACCTTTGGCCATAGTTCGCTTTTTTCTTTTTTTACGAACGGCAAATTCCTGCACCAAAAGTACCGCTGCAATTATTCCAAAGGAAACAGGCAGTAATTTGGGGTTGCTTATGTTTTCTTCCATAAGTAGGGGGATATAGCCTAGCAGCGGAATTTTTACCGGTTTGCCACCAATGGTGGGGACAATACCGACAATCCATTCCGGTTTTACCGCAGGGAAACGCTCTAAAAACTGGTCAGCTTCTTTGTTAGCATCGCCTTTAGTTATAAAGCCTTCCTGAGTATTACCCCCCACAATACGGTGCAGTGTCCAGTCCCTGATACCTTCCTTTACAGCACGAAAAACTACTATCTGACCCTCTTTGAATTTGGTGGTAGCCTTTACAGGTTTTATAAAAACCAAATCACCCCGTGTTATTAAAGGCTCCATGCTGTAAGAACGGACTGTCACAGCTCCTGTGGGCTGCTGACGCACCAGAGTCAGTATCCCCAGCAAAAGCAGTAAGGCAACTAGAATTATAAAAACGGCATTTCCCCATTTTTTAAGCATCACAAGTACTCCTAAATATTTACTTGGCTGATATCTAGACCAAAACCACGGTAAACGGCAAAAAGCGCAGCTTGAGTGCGGTCCTGCAATTCCAACTTATCTAAAATATTGCAGATATGCTTCTTGACAGTATTTTCACTAATATAAAGTTTTTGCGCGATAGCTTTATTGCTTAGGCCTGCCGCAAGCTCCTGCAAAATTTCTTTTTCTCTGGCAGTTAATTCATCTAAGGGATCATAATGATTGCCAATCATTAACATATCAATAATTTCCGGATCGTAATAGCGGCGTCCCTGTGCTACCAGGCGAATCACATTAATCAGCTCTTCCGGTAAAGCGCCTTTCAGGAGGTAAGCATCCACATTTTCTTCTAAAGCTTGTGCCACTTCTTTTTGTGAAGCAAATGATGTGAGGATAATAAAACGACATTGAGGCACTATTTTTTTGGCTTGGCGGATAAACTGAATCCCCCCGCCAGGCATACGTAAATCTACAATCGCCAGGTCCGGAACAGTAGCGGTGATTATTTTAACCCCCTCTTGACAATCACCGGCCATGCCTACCACCTGCATATCCGCTTCCTCATTAAGCGTCTGCTCAATGCCGCTTCTGACAATAGGATGATCGTCAACAACAATAATTCTCACCCCGTTAGCATCTCCTTCCTTAAACTCTCCGCAGGAATAACACATTTGACGACTGTCCCCTGCTGTGGACTACTGCTTAGAGTTAAAACTCCGCCCACACTGCGTGTAAGCTCCTTCATATTAATTAAGCCCAGTCCACCTTTGCCAACAGTATCAGGGTTAAAGCCGCAACCATCATCAGCAATGGTTAAAGTAATGCCGGTTTGATCTGCTTTCATATCCACATCAATTCGTTCACATAAACCATGCCTGATGGCATTGCCTGTGGCTTCACGAATAATCCGGTAAAGAGCATGGCGTACATGAGCTCCCAGCGGTGGAAAAATATCATTACAGTGGAAACTGACATTTACTTTATTTAAAGCGCTAAAATCTTTAAGGTACTGCTGAATATCTGCCAGCAGCGGTTCCTCCCTTTTTTTTAGGCTGCTCATGGTATAAATGGCTGCCCGTAATTCTTTCAGACTGGTTTGCGCTGTTTTTTGCAGTAATTTCAGCTGTTGTTGTGCATCCGCCTTTAAGTCTTTTTCTTTACTCAGCATGCCCAAACCATAAACTAAACCAAAAAGATTTTGGGTAACACTGTCATGTATCTCACCGGCTATGCGGTCTTTTTCCGCAGTTAACAAGTATTCATCAGCAATGGAGTTCAGCATATACTTTTCCAGTGCCACGGCACATAAATCTGCTAAAAAAATAATGGTTTGCTCTGCAGTAGGAACTTCTTCTGCATTACGTTCAATAAAAGTAGAAAAAATACCATAGTACTGGGAATGTGAATGAATAGGAACTGTAATTAATGTTCCCTGCGCCTCCTTTGAGGAAAAGAGCTTTCTATCAACTTCGCTGCCGCTTTGCATCGTATAATAAAGCTCTTTTACATAAGGATACCATTCATCTTCCGCCAAAACCTTTCTAGGGCCACGCACTGTATAGTAATGTGTTTTTTGCACCGGCTGCAGGCCTTTAGAAGCATGCACCCAGATAATAACTTTGGTAGCAGAACAGAGCACTTTCACATAGGAAGCAAAAAGACTTATTACCTCCTGTGGGTCTGTAAGATGGGAAAAAGCCTCCGCCGCCTGGTAAAGCGATTTAATATGCTGGAGCTGTTTTTCCAGTTTTGCCTGCTGGCGTGTTAAAATATTAAAATAGTAAGTATAAAGCTGAGCAATAAGTGTAATTAGCGACAAAATGATAATAAATGTAGAAAAAGGCCACAGCTGTAAACTAACGCTCGGCGTATAAAGACTAAACCTGTCAGCAAGGTAGATTAGCACCGAAAAGTTTATCATCATCAGCCAACAGTAATAAGTAGGCATTAATGTGGCCGAGAGAAGAATTGGATTAATCACATACCAGAGAAAAGGGCTGGCCATGCCCCCTGTTACACTTAAAACGTATGCCAGGCCAAATGTTTCCAGTAAAATTAGTAGTTTCCGTTCAATGTCGCGGCAGTTTTTACCATTATAAAGTTTAATAAAGACATATGCCTCAACAAATAAGCAGCTGCACACGCCCAATTGTAGAAAAAAGTTATTAGGCAGGCGGGCAAGATAAAAAGCTGAAGTGATAAGCAGAGATAAATAGCGGTAAAAACTTAATAAATTTGCTAAATCAGGATTATTAAAAAATTTAAGTTTTTCTAAGATAGGTAGCAAAAATCCTCAGCTCCAGGCTTAACCTAAATTTATCCTGTAAACATACAGTGTATTATCATCAACTGTATAAAAACAGCTAGTTTTAAAATCGACTGAGCTAATCTGCAGGATAGGATGCTCCCTTTCTTCTGCCAGTTTAAGTAAGTCCTTGAAACTATATAACTGCACCTGCAGGTAGCCGGCAGGAATTTCCTTAAGATCAGCAATTTCAATAATACGATTGCCATATTTTTTTCTAATTCGGCGCACTTCAGCAGCAACAGGGTTGATAACACCAGAACTATTTTTCTTAGCTTTCATCTGTTGGTAAATAAGCAGCGTTAAAAATAACAGGAATAGGACAGAGAAAATAATTCTTGCCGAGACGACGCTGATATTGTAACCAAAGAAAGAAAATAATTTAGCGGCCGTTACTGTTTCTACAACTTCTTCTCTATTGCTAAATGCTAATTCTTCCCCTAAAGGCTCAATCATTCCCTGCCAAAGTTCAAACTCATATGAAGCAGACAGCGCTTCTTCTGCCACTGCCTCACTCAGAGAGGTAAACGTGCTTTGCACAATCAGCTTATAGCCAGAATTGGGACTAAGGCCAATTTCCTGCACTACTTTTTCTGCCAAACCAAGTGCTTCCCGGATAGGTAAGTTAAAACTGGCACGAAATTCCTTACCATTAATTGTTGCTGCTTCCTTAACATCTGGCTTAATATCTAATTCTTTCTGCCACTGCCCCTCTGAGCGCAGCAGCAAAGTAATAGCCAACTTCCCTTCTATATCATGGCTGACGGGCGCAGCCAGCTTTCCCTCTACAAAAAACTCAATTTTATCTACAATATTTATAGGATAGCCGCTATTTCCCGGTGGCAGCGGCTTTGTCCCTTCCGGATATAAAATAGATGGTCTGGTGTAGACAAGATAGTCATAGTTAATCTGTTGTATTTTTTCTCCCCTATATCTATCTTCTGTAACTTGTAAAGGCATAAAAAAAGCCTTAATTGCAACTACTCCCATTAAAATAGTTGCTACAATAAGCAAGGGTTGTTTTATTTTTTGCAATAACTTCATTTCGCTTCATTCTCCTCCACCTCAGCTGCAATGCTTTCCTCCTGCTGCTCAGGTTTATTTTCTTTAGCAGCAGGCTCATCCACAGTTGCCCCTTCATTTTCAATTTCTGCTGCTTGCTCTAAAGCAGTTTCTTTTTCCTCAGCCTCGATTTGCTCAGCAGCAGGAATCTCACTTTGTTCCGGCGGCACTTGTTCTGCAGCCTCTTTCTCCTCAGGCTTCTCCTCTTCATTTACTACAGCTTCTTGCTCTCTTTTTGCCCCCAACTCTTCGCTCCTGTTAGTTTCCGGCTTTACAGGCACTGTAACGGGTGACTCTTCAATAATAATGGGCACAATTGTTGTGATAGTAGCCTTACCGGCATGCCAGCTGGCTTCAAGTTTAACTTCTAAATCGAAAGTACCAGACTCATTAGCTTTTAATGCAATGGTTTGCTCTTTATCAAAGCCGCCAGAAACAGGGTCCAGAGTAACTCGTTTATCGTTGTAAAATAAATTGTAATCCAAGTGACCGGCAATATTGTTGGTTATGGTTAAAAACTCTGCAAGTGTTTCTCCCTTTTTAAGCTTTATTATTCTGGGGGCAGTAATTGCTACCAGCCCATTTTCTGATTCAGTAACTTTTAAGATAGCTTTGTTTTCAATGGATGCACTTGTAAAACTGACGGCCTGCTGTAGTCCAAGTACTCCCATTAATAAAAGACATAAAACAATTAATCCTTTTTTCAATTTACTAACACCACCATTTAATTAATTGGAAATGCACAAGCCATTTAAATATATAGTTTGTTTTTCTCAAATTATGTTAAAATACTTTTGTAAAAATTAGTTAATCCTTTATGTAAATTATAGCAAACAAATCTTACAGATTTTGTCATAATCGTGCTCGAGAAAATAGTTTCTTCCTGGCAGTAAATGTATACAAATGTATAAACCTTGCGAAAAAAATCACCAATGCTTTTGACCCCTTTCGTTTTCTGCTATAATAAAACTAGAAAGAGTTTCCGCAGATGTAATTACCCCTGCAACGAGGAAGGAGCGAGTATATGACCAGAAGTCCTTATAACTTAGCAGTAACTTTATCACTGGCGCAGGAGGAGTTTGCCAAACAGTCACCGCAAAGGATGGCTGAAAATAGCGGCTGCAGTTATGATGAAACAACAAAAAGCTTTACCGTTCCCTATCTGATGCAAAGCTACAGCGTTACCTACCCGCAAGGCAAGGTCACAAATACAGAGCAAAAAGAAGCTGACCTCACCACTGCCATTCTTATTTTGCATTATCTCACCGGTGCCAGCGGAGTAGAGTTAACTAATGATTGGGTTTCCTTTAAAGAACTGCAGGGTGGAGCCATCTATATTCAAGCTTTTCAGAAAAGAGCTATTAATCCGCTGGTACAAGCCTTTGGTAAGGAACCGGATACTTTTACCGCTGCGACTAAGCAGTTTGCCGGTACCCCCGCTGAATTCGGCGACCTTTCTTATATCATCCCCGTCTTTCCCCGTATTCCCATTCTCTTAATACTCTGGCGGGGAGATGATGAATTTCCACCCAACGGTACTATTC